>JAFSZE010000195.1 GCA_017455745.1 Desulfovibrionaceae bacterium
AGCTTTAGCACCATCAGTAAAAAAAGTTAAGATTATACGTTTTAGTTCAGGATGGATTCAACATAATTCTTTAACAAAATAATATGTGCCTTACATCCCCACCCCATAAAGGAGTGGGGTTTTACGGCACAATCTTATAAAAAAATAAATAAGTACCTATTACCTTTTTGAATAATGCTTTAGGAATCTTCAAGGATGCTTTATGAAAAATTTGATAGACATGCTTGATCAGTATCATTAAACAGTTAAAACTATTGCATATCGCCATATTGATTTTATATTAGGACAAAGAGATAAACTTGATGAAGTCTTTTCCATGTTGTCAGATGAGCACAGCAAGTACCTTTACGGACAAGAATTGCTTTATTGTGGTCTTGCAAGATATATGCAAGCTGAAATTATAGCGAACTTTGTTGGACCAATCACTTACGACGAGTTTAGAGCAAATGTAAATAAAGCACAATACATTTATCCAGAAATGGTTCATCCTGATGATGAAAGTTCAAAATTTTTCTGTGCTCAAAATAAATGTACGTCATTTATTTATGATCAATATAACTATAAAAATATTGTATCCGTGAAAAAAGATGATGTTTGTTTGGACATAGGTGCATGTCTTGGAGACTCTGCTCTGAACTTTTTAGAAAAACAAGCCAGTAAAGTCTACTCCTTCGAAATAGATCATCTGTCAATAAAATGTATGCAGGAAACTTTCGGCAAACTCAATGTGCAAAATAAGATCGAAATCGTAAATTCAGGAGTGTTTTCCAATAATGGATCTTGCTGGTATACACCAGCCCATCTTGGCGGTGGAAAAATTACCCAAGAGCCCATCAATAACAACTCGTATCAAGTCCCTATTGTCAAACTAGATGATTGGTGCGCTAGAACAAATTGTAAACCAGATTTTATTAAAATGGATATCGAGGGAGCAGAAATCGATGCATTAAAAGGTGCTGAATCAGTTATCAAAAATTATAAACCAAAGCTAGCTATTTCTATTTATCATACATGGGAACATAGATATCAAATTCCACTTTTGCTTAAAGAATATTTACCTGATGCCAAGTTTTATCTAAAAAAATCCCATCCTGGTGGAGAAGTGGTTATCTTTGCTTCCACAAGATAAATAAATTGCTAATTGTCTAGATTCATACTGCATATGAAGAAATATTTATGAAGAAATATATATAAAACAATGTATATGAAGCATTAAAGATAGTAATTATTCTTTATATTTCTACAAGATTTTACGCTTAGGGAGTTTAGGAGGCTTCCTTTGGGGGGATGCTGGCTAATTGTCCAATAAACCTCCTGCAAACCATATATGTCAGATCCGGTTTTTGACTGTATTATCGCCGGGGGTGGACACGCAGGCGCCGAAGCTGCAGTGGCCTTAACAGCGCTCGGGCTAAAAGTTCTGCTCATTTCCTCCAACCTTGATCGCTTAGGTTATCTCTCCTGCAATCCGGCCATTGGCGGTTTAGCCAAAGGTCATATGGTGCGCGAAATCGATGCCTTAGGTGGCATCATGGGCCTGTGGGCTGATGCCACAGGTATTCAGTTCCGGACTTTAAATGCCAGTAAAGGGCCAGCTGTTAGGGCAACACGTGCCCAAATTGATCGTGAGGCTTATCTTTCCATAGTCAAAAAAACCCTCTATAACATACCTAACTTACGACTTTGGCAAGATACTGTGACCGAAATTGAGACCAATGATTGTCGCGTCTCAGGGGTCAGCACAAACCTTGGTATGCGCTTTAAATGCCGCCATCTGCTCCTAACAACCGGAACCTTCTTAAATGGCCTAATCCACGTGGGCTTGGTCAATTTTCCTGCTGGCCGTCTAGGCGATGCTCCGGCTTGCGGTCTATCGGCAAGTTTAGCTAAACTGAATTTTACCCTCGGGCGCTTAAAAACAGGTACTACCCCGCGTATCTTAAAATCATCAATCAATTTTGATATCTTGGAGGAACAGCCTGGCGATCTCCCAGCCCCAAGATTTAGTTTTCAAAAAGAGGTCCAACGCTTACCCCAGGTATCCTGTCATATCACCTGGACCTCCCCAGAAACCCACGCCATCATTCGTACAGGCTTTGACCGATCACCACTTTTTACCGGTGTAATTCAAGGTACAGGCGCTAGATATTGCCCATCCATTGAAGATAAAGTGGCTCGCTTTCCGCATCACGAACGCCACCATGTCTTTTTGGAGCCAGAAGGTTTAAACAGCAATGAAATCTACGCCAATGGCATCTCAACTAGCCTCCCCCTTGATGTTCAAACTAAGATGATACATTCTATTAGGGGCTTGGAAGAAGCCATCATTGTCAGACCTGGCTATGCTATTGAGTATGATTTCTCAGATCCAACGCAGCTCAAAAAAACTCTCGAGGCCAAAACCTTACCTGGCCTATGGATGGCTGGTCAAATAAACGGCACCTCAGGCTACGAAGAGGCTGCTGCTCAAGGTCTTTGGGCTGCCTTAAACATCATCTGCCAGAGCAAAGAACTTCCGCCCTTTACCCCGGGCCGTGAAACATCCTATATGGCTGTCTTGGTTGATGATTTGGTTACCCTTGGCACCAACGAACCCTATCGTATGTTCACCTCACGGGCCGAACATCGTCTGCTCTTACGTGAAGATAATGCCGATGAACGACTCACAGAAATAGGCCACACCATAGGTTTGGTTAAAGAATCTCAATGGGAAAAATTTTGTCAAAAGCAGCGCGACAAAGAGAAATTGACCCATCTTTTGACCAAAACCAATCTGCCAAAAGGCAATGGCTGCTTTAATGATTTAGCTGGCCAAAATGTGGCCCAGCTTTTAAAACGCACTGATTTTAACTTGGATAAGTTGACCAATTGTTTAAATAGTACAGCTATTGAAAGCCAAGATACAGCAGATCAAGAAATAGACGCTAGTTCTAATAGCTTAGATACGCAAACTGCACTGCAAAATAGTTTAAAAGAGACGTTAAATAGTCTTCCAGATCCAACCAAGTTTACAGTTGAAACAGATATAAAATATGCTGGCTACCTTGAGCGCGAACGCCAATTGGTTGCCCGCAAAAGTCACTATGAAAAAATTAAGCTGCCGCCCAATATCAACTATAAACTTGTTCCTGGTTTAACACTTGAAGTTATTGAAAAACTCAGTCAAATTCAGCCAGAAACATTGGGCCAAGCTTCCCGCATATCAGGCATAACCCCTGCGGCTATTTCATGTCTTGAAGTGCATCTGCACAAGATAAATAAAAACTTAAACTAAATACTCAAAGTTATTTTAAATCAAGCGAATACTGCTCAAAAAAGATGCTGCTTAAAAAATGTATTTATCTGACAACAACATCTTTGCGGAAACTATAATTTTTCAACTATAATTCTACAAATATATTTCTAAATCTATCTTAAAGACCATAATGGCTATAAGACATATTTTTAGCAATCAAAAGATAACTAAAACAAATTTAACCTAAAGAAATTCAATTTACAGAAATTTAATTTGGCTGGCCTAAGCTAAAAAAGCCTAGGCTCTTTCCTAAAGCTTAAGCACCCCAACTAACTCCTCCTGCAAGCTTAAGCTTTCGTTTTTCCAAGGAGATCTATTTTGGACGACCCCAACGACGCCCACCCGAGTATTTGGTCAAAATTAGCTCAATTTTTTGGCTATGAGCGCGACAATGACGAACGACTTGAACAGGCCATTCTAGAAGCTAGCAAAGACGGCGATGTTGAACCTGACGAAAAATCCATGCTCTTGAGCATCCTGCGTTTCAATGATTTGCAGGTGCATGATACCATGATTCCTAGAACCGACATGGATTGTCTACCCATTAGCTCAACATTGGCTGAATGCGCAGCTCTAATCGTTGAATCTGGCCATTCACGCATTCCAGTCTACAGTGAGACACGTGACAACATTGTGGGCATGGTTCATGCCAAAGATATTTTACCCTACTTTGACCGCGAGGAACGGAAAACATTGACTGTAGCCGATATCATGCGCAAACCTTTCTTTGTGCCTGATACCAAGTCAACCCGTATCCTCTTGCAGGAATTTCGCCAAAGCAAACAACATATCGCCATTGCTTTGGATGAATATGGTGGCACCTCGGGCCTAATTACCATTGAAGACGTCTTGGAAGAGATTGTAGGTGACATTGAAGATGAACATGACGCTCCACGCCAAGAGGATATTTGCAAAGTTGCGGAAAATATTTATGAATTGACCGGTCGGGCCATGCTTGAAGACCTAACTGAATTGGGCTTAGACGTCGAAAATGATGAAGTTGATACCATTGGTGGCTATCTCTGTATGCTAGCTGGCCATGTGCCAGCGTCAGGGGAGACCTTCATCTTAAATGGCTGGCGGATCACAGTTTTGGATGCCGATCCCAAGCTCATCCATAAACTTAAGATGGAACCAGAATCAAGTTATCATGAAGCCGAAACTTCAAATTTATGACCTACTTTAGTAAGCTTAAAATACGCCCGTCCATTCTTTTAGCGCAAATCTTAGGCATCCTTGGCATCTGGCTTGGCTTTCCCAATGACTTTTTAGCTTGCCCGCCATTAATTTTACTCTGGCCCTTAGCCCTAATTTACCTGGGCATTTCGGCCAAATCCAATGCCAACGCTGCTCTACTTGGTTTTGTGCCAAGTTTTATTGGCTCAAGCCTAGCCCTCTATTGGCTCCATCTACCCATCCAAAATGTGGGCGGCTTACCGTTCATAGCGGCTTTATCCTGTGCCTTGGCTGTGTCGGCTTGCCTAGCCATAAGTCAAAGTCTATTTACAGTCATAATTTTTGGCCTAAGAAAGATCCCTTTGGCCTACTTGGCTTTTTTTGCTGCACTCACCTGGGCCAATTTAGAATTGGCCACAGCCATAATTTCTGGCTTTCCCTGGCTGCCTGTGTCTGGAGCGTTGGTTGTTTGGCCCAAACTGGTCCAATTGGCCGAATTTGTCGGCAGCATTGGTGTAGCCGGTCTGTGGGTCTTAATCTGCTCGCTCTTATTTTTACCAGCCCTATGTAAACGTGATCGTTATCTGCAGTTTATAGGCCTAGCTCTTTTGATTGGCACAGTAGTTTTTGGCCAAATCCGTCTGCAAAATAACCCCACAGTCAATTTACCAAACGATGAACATTCCTTTGATGTCTTGTTTGTGGAAGGCAATGTGGATCAAAATCAAAAATGGGTGCCAAGCCTGCAGCAACAAACTATTGACCATTATTTGGACCTCTCAGCAAAGGCCCTAGCTAACTTTACAGGCAAAAAGCCTTTAATTGTTTGGCCAGAAACGGCCATGCCCTTTTTCTTTGAGTTAAAACCGACCTATGCGGCCCAAATCCGTAGTTGGGTTAAAGAAAACCAAGTCCACTTGCTCTTTGGTGCTCCAGGCACAGATCCTCAAAGCCTAAGGGGTGAACGCCAAGTTTATAATCGCGCAACCCTTTTAGATGAAAGTGGCCAAACCATCGGCCATTACGACAAAGAACATTTGGTTCCCTTTGGCGAATACACTCCAAGCTTTTTGAACTTCTCTTTTTTAGAGCCTCTTCTCCAAGGTGTGGGCGTATATAGCCCTGGTGAAAAACAAACGCCATTAAAATGCAATAATCTAGCTCTTGGTATGCTGATCTGCTATGAGGGCATCTTTCCCTGGCTAGCCCAGGAGCGTGTTACAGCAGGGGCCAATGTCTTGGTTGATATCAGCAATGATGCCTGGTTTTTGCAAACACCTGCTTCTAGCCAACATCTCTACCTAACAGCTTTAAGGGCCATTGAGCAGAAACGCTGGATTTTACGCGGGACCAATTCGGGCATCTCTGCTGTCATTGATGATTTCGGCAGAATCGTGCAAAAAGGCCCGCTTTTTCACGCAGGTACCCTTTACGCTAGGGCTAAATTCCAAGATGAACGCACTTTTTTTAATCAAACATCATCGCTGCAGACAACCATATTCCTAGCGATTTGGCTCATTTTGGGGCTATTTTTGCCCCGAAAAAAAAGAGTAGACAGAACCAAGCCATAGAGGCTAGGCTTTTCATTTGGCCACCCAAAAATTTCCTTAGATTTAGCCATGTTACCATTTCTATTTTTTAGTGCTAAT
>JAFSZE010000196.1 GCA_017455745.1 Desulfovibrionaceae bacterium
ACCTTGCTTGCGTGGCTGAACTGCAGGAAATTGGCCTTCCATTGCTTCTTGGTCTCATCGGAAACGTCCATGGCGTCGATCTGGCTGTATACAACCATCATGCCACGCATCGGAAAAAGCCGGGCACGAAAAAATCACCATGTATGGATGCTCTTAGCAGACCAGGTTTTCTGGAGCAAGTCCGCACTGAGTGGAGCGAAGACACAAAAAAAGGGCTTGCGATTTCTCTCAAACCCAAAAATGTCGTTGGCTCCCCGAGACGGACTTGAACCGCCAACCTAGTGATTAACAGTCACCCGCTCTGCCGATTGAGCTATCGGGGATCACCTCAACAACAAGAATGCTTATACGCGCAAGCAGGCTGGTTGTCAAGCAAAAAGTTTTATTTTTTGGGACTTTTGTTGCAACAGTTGCCTTTCGGTCATCAATTTTTGTGAATAGTGGCCAAGGCTCTGGAAAAAAAACTCTCAGCTCAAAGCTTCCTTCTCTATCAGACGCTTGAGTTTTTTCTGGTAGCGCTCACTTTCGCTGTAAACGCATCCGCAATAAGGCTGACGATAAAGACCTAAACTTACGGCAGCGTCGATGCCAGCTTGCCAATCCTGTCTGAAATCCTGATAGACAAACTCAACCGAGGATGTTTGGGCTAGTCTCTCGCCACAAGCCCGAATAATTTCATGGGGCTGATAGATCGAGTACAACAAGCTTGAGCTCACACAGTCAAAGCCCAACTGGCTAGCTTTGGCAAAGGCAGCCTCAATGCGGCTCTCACAACAATACTTACAGCGCTTGGGGGCTTCATCCCTATCACGCACAGATCTGAGCCAATTTGTTATATTCCAGGTTGCATCCTCATAAATGATTGGAATCCCAAAATGATAGGCACAAATCCCTGCTGCTTCACGCCGCCGTAAATATTCAGCCAAAGGCTGGATATTGGGGTTCATGAACCAGGCTGTAATTGCATAGCCTGCATCCAAAAGCCTTGTTAAAGGCATCATGGCGCACGGCCCACAGCAAACATGAAGCAACAGAGTTTTTTGTGCCATAAACAAAATAGCTTGCTAGTTTAGACGTTATATTTGACTCTAATTTCCAATTTTTTCCCAAACTCAGCTTCAAGTTCTTGAAGCATTTCCCGTTTACTGTTCAGCAAATACATACCAAGCTCCGCTGGAACTTCATAAACGCAAGTTTGATCTTTTGTGGCCCGCATCCTACGCTGGATGTCGTTGGAAATGGTCAAAGCTTGCCATTCCAAATTGCGTCTCTGGCCTGTGCCACCACAAAACGGGCAAGGTTCTTGGATAATCGAGAGGGCCGAAAACCCAGTTCTCTGACGAACAAGTTCGAGCAAGCCAAAGGTACTCATGCGCAAAATGTCATGTCTGGCACGATCAAGCTTCATGGCTTGGCGCAAGGTTCGCTCCACTTCCTCCACATGATTGCGATCACGCATCTCGATAAAATCAATAACCACCTGACCGCCCACATCACGCAAGCGCAATTGCTGGGCAATGCTTTCAGCAGCTTCCATGTTGGTCTTGTAGGCCATGCTCTCGAAGTTGCCTCGGCAAGATATTTTGCCTGAGTTAACATCGATAGCTAGTAAAGCTTCCGTCTGATCAAAGACTAGCCGTCCGCCAGACGGCAAAAACACTTCCCTAGAATAGACCTGGTCAATTTGACGGCGCAAATTAAAGCGATCCCACATGGGCATACGCTTATTGTCAGAGTAGAGTCGCACGATGTTTTGACGTTGAGGCAACAGCATTTCCACCAAGGAACGCACTTTCTTCTCCACCTCAACATCATCCACCCAAATTTCGGTGACATCATAGGTTAAATAATCACGCAAAGCGCGTTCAATCAACCCTGGCTCATGATACAGTTGCGCTGGCGCTGCCACTTCAGTGGCTTTTCTGCGGATGTCATTCCAAATCCGCTTCAAGTACATCAAATCAGCCGTTAAGGTCTCTTTAGTCGTACCTTCGCTCACTGTACGCACAATCACACCCATGTCTGGGCCTGGATTTATGCCAGCAATCAATTCCTTGAGCCGTGCTCGCTCGCTTTCATCCACGACTTTACGCGAAACACCCACCTGTTCCTGACCGGGTGTTAAAACCAAAAACCGTCCAGCCAGCGACAGTTTGGTAGTCAAAAACGCGCCTTTGGCTCCATTGGGTTCTTTGACAACTTGGACCAAAACTTCTTGGCCAGGCTTAATGGCTTTTTGAATGGGCGGGCACCTATTGGTGCGCGTGGGCTCATAGTATTCTAGCCAATACTCAGGATGAATCTCATCCATCTGCAAAAAGCCGTTTTTCATGTTGCCATAGTTAACAAAGGCTGCTTGCAGGTTAACGTCAATATTCTGGATGATCCCTTTGTAGATATTGCCCTTTAACTTCTCTTGATGCTCCATATCAAGATAGTATTCACACAACTTACCACGCTCAGTTAAAGCAACCTCAATGCGTTCTCCAGCAAAAATACTGAAAAACATTTTACGTTCAGTGGTTTTACCAGAACGTGGAGCAATATTCACTAAGCCAGATGCTTCCTCCCAATCATCAAAGCCACCCAAATAATCTTCATTCAAAGATATTGGCTGCTGCTCCTGGGTTGGAGGCAAAATGTCAAACAAGGGCTCAACATCTTCAAACTCGGTATCTACCTGAGGCTGTTGAGGCACATCCATCATCCGGCCACGCACAGCCTTGCCTTTGGGCAAACGCTTGACCGACCTAGAACGTACTTCCTTGGGATCATAAGTCGGCGCAGGATCAACCATCAAAGAACTAGCCGGCAAATCATAATCTAGGACATTCTGCGAAGGTACCTTGATCTCTTCAAAGGTAGAATCTTTAGTCACCCTTTGCTTAGCATTTCCATCAGTCTTTGATGGTGGGGAAATATCTAAAGATTCGGTTACCAATTGATTGGCAAAGCGATCTTGCAAGGCCGATTCGCGCAATGGCCAACCAGAATCGGCTGATGGCGAAAACTCTGACTCAAAGGCTTGTTGCTTAGGTGCATCAAAACCTTCGGGCTCGATCCGGCCACGCTTAGCCTTCTTCTTGAGACCTTTGCCCTGCCCAACGCGTTCAAGTGAACTATCGAAACCAGCGTCAAATTCAAAATCAGCCCGATCTTTACGGAACTTGGTATGCTTCTTGGCTGGATAGCCCTTATTGTCGGCTTCAAAATCACCGTCATAGTGTTCATAGGCACTAGGAGATTGGGCAGCAGGTCTTGATTGAAACTGGCTTGGCTCACGGCCTAAACCTTGGGGAGCAGATCCTAGAAGAGGATTTCTTGACTCCTCCTTTTGATCTTGGGGGTTAAAAGCTGCTTGACCTCTAGGAGGCTGCGGCTGTTGCTGCAGAGGTTTGGGCTGGTATGTAGATTGTTGCGGCCAAGACTGGGCATCGTTTGAAGCAAAATTTTTGCTGTAACGCTCATAAGCACTAGCTGGAGCCTCAACCGGATTAGGCCAAGCTTTATTGGCTTGTGGAATAGTATCATCCCGCTGAGAAAAATTGCCGCGCCAATCATTGCCCTTAGCCTGATTTTGTGCTTGTGCTTGTGGTTGCTGTTTTTGTTGCGGTTGTATTTGCTGCTTGGGCTGAGGTTGAAATTGGACCGAAGGTTGTTGAAATTGAGGCTGTGCTTTGGTCTGCGGTTGGAAAGAAGGCTTTTCAGCCTGCGCCCCAAATGATGGTGGCGTGCGACGATTATTGTTTGGCAGACCATTAGTGTTGCCCGGCCAATACTTCTGATTTAATTGGCCTGAATCGTCAGGCTTGCCGCCAAAATTGCCCAAAGCATTATTATCTTGGCCTTGAAACTGCGACTGGCTTTTATTAAACGGCTGCTTTTCAGGCTGCTGGGCAAAAGCTTGTGGCTTACGATTGTAAGGGGTAGTCCTTACATCCCTAGCTCCAGGCCACGGTCTATTATTCTGCGGGGGTTGCTCGACCCTATCTGTAAAGTTTTGTCGACCATCATTGGGAGCTTTATATCTAGCCTGCCCTTGATCTTGGCCATTAGGCTGACTCAAACTGTTTGGTTCGCCACCAAAGCCCAAATTCTGGTTGGGACGATTGGTAGGCATAGATCCATCAAAAGCCCAGGGCTTTTGACTTGGTTGAGCTTGGTCAACTCGCCCCGCAAAATTTCGGCGCGGATCAGTATTAACATAGCTCTTCGGTCTGCCCTGGAATTTATCTTGAACTTTAGGCTGACCAAAATTGGCTGGATTGCCTCCAAAACCCACATTCTGCGGCTGCCGATCTTTGGGTGGCATGGAGTCTGCAGATTGGGGCGACCAAGAATTTTTATTGGGTCGAACAGGATTTTGGTTCCGATCAGCAAAATTTTGGCGTAAATAGGTTCCAGAAGCATCATATCTTTGAGCTTCGCGGCTACCCTGAATAGTTCTGCCACCATTACGCTCAAAACCATAGGCAGATGGATCGCTTGGACCTTGTCCTAGGTTATTATTTGCTTGTGCGGAAAGATCTAGATCCTGCTTAGCAAAATTGCTTGCTAAATCGTTATATTGAGACCTTTGCTCAGCTGCGCTTTGCAATTGTCTTGTCTGTTGCTCAAAGTTAGCCGCGTCATAATTTGGGCCTGAAACTAATTTATTCTTGGCAACATGATCTGATAAGACTTGCTCGCCCTTATAATCAAGGTTCTGAGATTCTCTAAGAGATGTAAAACTATCTTCTTGAGTTTCTTCTTGATTGATTAAGGTCTGCTCTTCGCCACCATCTTCTTGGCTCTGAATGTCTTTATTTGAATTTAGATCCTCATTAAGGGATCTCTGATCAGCAAAAGATTCTTCAGATAGAGAACTATCAACTGCCGACAAATCCTGATCTAGAACTTCGTAGTCAGTAACTGACAAAGTATCATTTAAAGACTCATTTAAAGACTCTTGTCTAGCATCAAGTCCAAGCTCAGTTTCCGTTGAATCTTCCTCTAAGTTAAAAGATTCAACATTACTAGCGTCAAGAGTTTCGTTTTGGCTTTGAACAGAAGAAGGATAATCTTTTTGATGATCAAGATCTTGAGACACATTTTCCTGGTATTAAAAAGCGATATTCCTTGAATCGATGTCGTCAGTTGCTATAAAATCTCTTTGTTCAGCAGCAAAAGTATCATGAATACCATGATCAAAAAATTCGTCAAGAACAACTTGAGGAGCTATTTGTTCAGTACTTGTAGATTCTTCAGGTTCAATTTGATTATCAAGACCTTTATCAGATAGGTCAGAAACCCAAATTGCCTCCTCTGATTCAATTTCAATAGATTCTGTTTTCTCTTGAATATCAAATTCACTTTGAGTAGCAGCTAATGAATCAGAACTATCTGTATCAAAAGATAGCTCTGTTTGATTTGTATCTAATTGTTCTGATACTTGTTCATCTTGAACTGTTTTTTGATCTAAAGAAGAATCTTCTTGAACACTCTCAGAAAAATCATTGAAATCAACTGACTCACTAGATGAAATATGCTCACCAGTATCAATGGCTTCGCCTATCTCTTGATTATCAGACTCTGTTCGATTAGCAGCTAGTGAATCAGATGTACCTCTCTCAAAAGCTGCCTCGCTTTGAGTTTCATCTTGTAATATGGATGTCTGTTCTTCTTGAGCAGTTGTTTGATCTAAAGAAGAATCTTCTTGAACGCTCTCAAAATCTCGCCCATAAGAATCAAAAGTCTCATCCGTATCGATAGGCTCAGCTACCCCATCAAGATTGGTCGCTCTTTCTCTAGCCTCTAAAACTTGCTGGGTTTGGCTAACCAAAGGTTCCCCTTCCCCACTCTGCTCTTGGTCAAATTGGGTCTGGGCTTGCTTTTGGGAATCTTTTTGGGCTGATTCTTGAGACAAAAACTTTTCATAATTATCGGTGTCAGCTACATTGCCGCCCAAAAGAGAATCGGAAGAGGAGATTGCCGACTCTTGGAAATCGGCCCCACTTTGAGTATCATCAAAAGAATAAGGCTTTTCCCAAGATTCTAAGGCATTTTCTTGCCCAAAAACACCTTCTGCATTTGGCGCATCAGCCCATTCAGCCCTATCTTGATCTTCAAGAAGTGCTTCAGACGCTGCACTTGGCGTGTCGTTTAAGCTTTCTTCATCTTGGGTCAGCGAAGACTCTTCGCTCAAAGCCTTATCTTTGTCCTCTGTATCCGTGCTCAAAGCTGCCAAATCTTCATTGGCCGTTTGGTCATCAACCTGACTCTTTTTGGCTGAGCTCTTGGATCTACCTCTCCGCTTAGACTCTAAATCTTCTAAATCTTCTGAACCATCATCTCCTGTTTGAGCAGCGCTCAAAGATGCTGAATCCTCGTCCTTAGCTTTTTTAGCCCTGGATCTTGTTGTGCGGCTAGTTTTGGTTGGGCGCTTTGAGCGCGTAGTCTTAGCTGCATCCTTTTGGTCGGCCAAAGATTCGTTAGACTCATCCGTTGATTGGAGATCATCAGAAGCTTGCGGCTCTCCATCTTGCGCTAAAGATCCTGGCTTAGCAGCATCTTTAGCTACCTTTTTGCGAGTAGTTCTACCCGCAGTGCTGCGCGCTTTGGTTTTGGTCGCGGAACTATCATCTGCAGAACTAGCTTCATCGCTAGAGGCATTTTTCAAAGGCTTCCTAGACTTGCGAGCCTTAGGTTCAGACGATGAAGCATCTTCAGCCATAGGAGCCACATCACTAACAGACGCATCAGCCGCTTTGGCCGTTTTAGTTGTTTTGCGACTGCGTGTTTTCTTGGGCTTTTCTGTCAGCTCATCAGCAGCAACATTTGGGCCTAACGAAGAGTCATTTTCGGCTGTAGATGAGAGAAGCGGCAAATCATTAATACCGCTGCCAGCATCATCTATGCTCTCTGTGGCCTTGGTTGCACGTTTCGTTGTGCGTCTAGTTTTCTTGGCTGCAGGCTTAGAAGTTAAATCCTCTTGCCCCATGCTAGCGCTTTCTGTTTCCTCAGACAGATTCTTATCAGCCATAGAATTATTTTCTCACTTTTGCAGAGAACACAACTCTGCGGAAAATTTGTCCTCACGGCTTTTCTTAAGCAAGGCATATTCGCCATGCACAAAAGCCCCAGGATTAACAATATAAGTGCGCCCGATCTTGGTTTGCGCACGAGATTCATGAATATGGCCACAGATACACAAATCTGGTTGCTCGCTCTCAATAAATTCTTTCACCGCCGTTGAGCCAACATGCTGGCCACTATTGATCCGATCACATAATGTATCAAAAGGCGGGTTATGAGAAACGAGAATGGTATGTGGATAATTCTGGGCCTTCTTCCAACAACGTTCAAGCCAGAGAGCAAAATCCGATTCCGAAAATTCGCTAGGTGTAGCAAAAGGCGTAAAAATTGAGCCACCAACGCCGAACATAGCTGTGTTCGGCAGCAATTCTCTGACTGTACAATGAAGATTACAATTTTCTTTGGTCAACCAGGTATCAATTTCAGGGCGATCCATGTTGCCGATCTGCGCCCAAACAAATGCTTTTAAGGAACGAAGAAATTGCATCACACGGCTTGCCTGGGAAACACTGCCGACATTTGTCAAATCGCCGGAGATAATGAAGCCTTCAGCGCCATCCAATTCTGGAATTGAAGCGCATTGTTCAAAGCGATCGTGAATATCACCCAAAACGATCCAATATTTTTCGCAATCTTCCATAAATAAGCCAACCTCGGTATGCGATGCATTGCCTTCAAAAACTATCCCTGCTGCGGCATTATGCTGCGCCAACAACATTTTCTGGATCAAAGACTAGACAAAAAACAGACTTAACGCCATGCGCTATTTAGTATTTTAAAAATTAAAGTATTGCTTGAACTATAGAAAATCATCGTCAATATGTATACTGCTTTTCTGGAAGAAACTTTTATCCTTAAATGGGTGCTCCCCTATAAAATTCGGTTGTGCAAAAAATGTCTTTTACTATGACGCGCTTTAAGCTTAGAGGTAAGTTTTAAAAGGATTCGCCATCTATCAAGAAGCTCTGCGGTGCGAAAAACTTTGCCTAAGATGATGCAATAAAATTTTAGTTCACATTGCCATAATTTGACAACATTGGCAACCGATTAAACCATCATTTTATCTTTTTGAAAAAATCACGATCTTTTCTGACTTTAAATTTTTTTTAAAGAAAGGGTCAACCTATTTTAAAATCCCGACACTAAAAAACTCTATAGAACAAATCTGAATTTTATAGATATGGCTTAAGCTAATTTGAAAAATTTTTTTATTTATATTTAAAATTAACGACACAAACATGAAATATTTTATAACAATCTGTATGGATCCAAGGATGAAGCAGGATAGAAACAAAAGAACAAAATCATATCTAGAAATACAAAAATAAAAATTATAAATATTCAATTACTGCAACTTTTAGTTGAAAAAACAAACTTTAACATATGTATTTTTTATTCGTATCATAGTTATAAAAATAATATCTGTACAATCTAAGAATATATGCAATCAACTAACTTGTTGACACGTTTTATTTTTTAAATAGACGTGTATATTGTAGTTTATTAAAAATTGATATGAAAGTTATTTTTAAAAAATATTAGACAAAACTATCTTTTAAGACGGAATGGCAAACATTCATTGTACATTTAGATATCTATACTCTCGTAAATTTGTAATTAACAATATCAATATTGCCAATATATATTTTTTGGTATCAAATATATATCAACAAAAATAAATCTAAAAGAATATGTTAATGCTAACAGATAAACAAACATTACGTCTAGAGATGCGTAAAAAACGTAAAGATCTCGCAGAAAAAGAACGTTTTGCATCGTCAAAACAAATTCAGAAATATGTATTAAATTTTGACATCTACATATCATCCCAATCATTAACCATGTATCTGCCACTTCCTGAAGAGGTAGATACAACAGATCTTGTGGATGAATCTTTAAAGCAAGGAAAAACAGTCTATCTGCCTCGAGTTTTGCCCAAAAGCCAAGGCAGAATGGAATTTGTGCCCGTAACTAAAGAGACCTTATTTCGTAAAAGCCCTTTTGGTATACTCGAACCAGACCCAAAGTATCAAGGTTTTTCGGCCAACGAATTTGATTCTAACTTTCAACCAGATCTAATTATTTTGCCGGGCATTGCTTTTGATCGTTACGGTCAACGTCTAGGCTTTGGTGGTGGCTTTTATGACCGTTTTTTACAAACATATCCTAAAAGTATCCGCCTTGGTCTCTGCTTTAGTCAACAATTAATTGATTTTTTACCACATGATCCCTGGGATCAAAAGGTTAATTATCTCTGTACAGAGGAAGGGGTATTGTGTCTCTAGCCATTCATTTTAACTTTCCAGGTCTGCCCAATGTTCATTGCCTTTTCCCCCTGCGCGACTTGAGCCAAATCTCGCCCAACAATCCCTATTCTGGTGGCAACCTAGCCTATGAAATTGGCGATGATAAAGATAATGTTAGCCAAAACCGGCAAGACATTATCCAAAAATATGCCAGCCTAGGACTGAAAAGAATCCTTGACATTAAACAAGTGCATGGTCAAACCATCATTTTCGATCCTGAAAAATTAGATTTAAGTACAATCTCCGGTGATGGTCTAGCAAGTTGTGCTAAAAATTGCGGACTTTTAATCAAAACAGCTGATTGCCAACCAGTTTTACTCT
Organism: Desulfovibrionaceae bacterium; assembly: GCA_017455745.1. Taxonomy (GTDB): domain Bacteria; phylum Desulfobacterota; class Desulfovibrionia; order Desulfovibrionales; family Desulfovibrionaceae; genus Desulfovibrio. The sequence goes on from JAFSZE010000196.1 coordinate 9,702, forward strand.
GCGATGAAAAAGGTCAATACATTTTAGCCTTACATATCGGATGGCGTGGCAGTCGAGCTAACTTTATTGGCCAAGGTATAGCTGAATTTTGCCAAAAATATAACCTAAAACCAGCCAATCTTTTGGCAGTGCGTGGTCCTAGCCTTGGCCCAAGCGTAGCTGAGTTTAAAAATTATCAAACCGAATGGTTAGATGCACACATCAAGGAATTTTTTGATTTGACAACTCTCACCATGGATCTGTGGAGTATGACTCGTAGACAGCTTGAAGATGCTGGTTTAAAGCCTAAAAACATTTATGGCTTAGATCTTTGCACCTACAGCAACCTGACATGCTTTTCATATCGCCGCAATAAAATTTGTGGTCGACAAGGCGGCTTGATTTGGATCAATTGAACTCTATTGTACCTGGCAAATACACCTTGACCAGCCCAAATCTAAAGCTTAAAATTAGCTTTTTTATATTAGGCTTTCTCTGGCTCTTAACCATTTTTTTGTCCTGCTTTCCAGGTGCATATAAGTTAGATATATCAACTGTAACACAAGTTCTGGCAGCCCTTTTTGGTTTAGGACAATCAATAGATCCTATTGCTAAGGTTATTGTGCTTGATATACGTCTGCCAAGAATCATCCTGGCAGCCTTAGGCGGAGGCGCATTGGCCGTAGCTGGCGTTTGTCTGCAGGGTACTTTGCGCAATCAGTTGGCAGACCCCTTTACTTTAGGCATTTCTGCTGGAGCGGCCTGTGGGGCAAGCTTAATTTTGGTACCTAACATATCCTTAACATATCTAACCTTAAAGATATTGCCCAACATAGCGCCAAGCACTCTTTTAACCCTAGCTGCCTTTCTTGGGGCTCTAAGTGCAACTTTAGCCACTCTCTACCTAGGTTATGGTCAGGGCCGCTTTGGCCAAAACCAGATCATTTTGGCCGGCATTGCCGTAGCTACCTTCCTTGGGGCTTTAGTGGCTTTAGTCAAAGCCCTAAACGAAGAGTCAGTCACAAGCATCGTCTTTTGGATTATGGGATCATTCCAAGGCAAATCCTGGACAGATGTACCAGTCATTCTTTTCACCACTATTTCAGGGGCAATCTTCTTAATTACCCGCTGGCGAGCATTGGATCTTTTAAGTCTTGGCGATGCCCAAGCACAACAAATGGGCTTGATAACTGTTAGTATGAGTCTGACAAAAAAAGATAATTTTGCCAAAATAAAAGACTTAACAATAGTTTAAGAAAACCCTTCGTATCTTGTAAAAGGTGCGAACTCAGTGTTAAATGCTTTTAATCCCTAAAGCCTTACGACCTAAACAGTAATCTGAAAAGATAAGCTGGAATAAATTTCTAGGTGCGAAAGCAAAAAAAACAGTAAGGATGACATAAGGTGAAATAAAACCATATCAGTGTTGGAAGACAATTATTTAATTTAAATTTTTTTAATAATTGTAATGTGAACTTCCAAAAACGTATGGCCTAAGTGTCATAAAATAATGGGTGTTTAGCAGGGAAAGTCCTAAACCTAATTTTATTTAGGCAGGGAAGACCTCCAACGACTATTCCCTTGAGGGGAAGTAAAACCGCAAGCTTAGGGCGGAAGAAAAATACTGCTCCTGTATTGTCTATTTAGATTATCTAGCTAAATTATACAGGATGAAGATATAGTCTGCGCTCGCATGAAAGTGTGAGAGGTCTGTAGGTGACTGCAAGACTGCATTGGAAGTTGCGTTTCAATGTGAACAAGACAAGTATATTGAACTTATAAAACCCATAAAGCTTAATATTTACACTTTAATTGCTATATTATAACAAGGAAAATAAGAAAAAAACTAAAAAATAATAAAATAACAAAGTGATAGAATTGTATAATTATAGAATGATAGAACTATAGAATGATAAAAAATAGAAAACAAAAATGAATATTTGTTATATTTATTGTTTATTTTAAATTAAATCATAAATATCTACTTAGTATAGATTATATACTCAGCATAGCCCACGAATTTAGCTTTTTAAAGTATTATAATAAGATAAAATAGTTATCTACTGAGTCTATACTAAATAGAATAGGCTAAAGCTAAAAGATTTTTCGTGATAAAGAATAAAGTGTAAATATAAATAACCTTTATCTTGGTTAAATAAGTTTACGTATACTTATCGTAACGGCTTAAATGTCTTTAGAGCTAGACTTGAGCTTGTGGTCATTGCTAGCCTCTTAACGGCTGGCTGTGTAGCCATAGCTGGAGTCATCGGTTTTGTGGGGCTAGTTGTGCCACACATCTTACGCCTAATTATTGGTCGAAACCACGGGCCACTCTTGATCGGATCGTTTTTTGCTGGTGGCATCCTCTTAATGGTTGCTGATGTTTTAGCGAGATCGGCTTTAAGCGATGGGCAAGAACTCCCTGTTGGTGTGGTCACGGCTCTTTTAGGAGGACCTTTCTTTGCTCTTTTAATTCGGGACAAGCGTGCTCAAAATTTCTAATCTCAGCTGCGGCTATGGCCAAAAAACCATTCTTCGTGGTCTAAATCTAAACGCTTCTAAATCGGAATTGATTGCCATCCTTGGCGCCAATGGCAGTGGCAAAACCACCTTGCTTAAGGCCATTACTGGCCTAGTCAAAGTCTCAAGCGGTCAAATCAAAATTCACGATCGCGATGCCTCCAAAATGTCGGCGCGAGATCGGGCCAAATATATCGCCACCGTTCCGCAAAAAGCACAAATTCCAGCCGATCTCACGGTCCATGATCTAGTTTTACTTGGCCGCTACGCCCATCTGCCCTTAACAGGCATCTATGGTCAAACAGATTATGAGCAAGCTAAATCGGCCCTTGATGCTACTTGTGCTAGCCACTTGGCCAATCGCCCCATAGCCAATCTTTCGGGTGGAGAATTTCAACGTGTACTTTTGGCCACAGCCTTGGCTCAAGACACATCCATCATTTTATTGGATGAATTAGCAGCTGGCATCGATATAGCTGGCATGATCTTGCTCTTTGATCTTTTAAAAAAACTTGCCCAAAATGGTAAATGCATCATTGCAGTGATGCATGACTACAATTGGGCCAATGTCTATGCCACACGACTCATTGGGCTCAAAGACGGCCAAATACTCTTCGATGGTCCCAAAAAAACCTACTTCCAAGTCAATTATTTAAGCAAACTCTATGATCTACCCATTACAATCTATCAGCCAACGCCTGAACATAGTGTTGCTTTGCCTACTGCTCTGCTTACTTATTCTAAATGCCAAAGCGACTAACCTAAAAGCTTTTCCCTTAACATTTGAAGATAGCACGGGCAATAAAATTGCTCTAAATGCCACACCCAAAAAAATCATTTCTCTCTACAGCGCCTTCAATGAAATCATGCTGGCCATTGGCGCTCACGATAAAATCTGCGCCAAAACAGTCCAAGACACCAATCCAAGCCTAGCCCACCTCCCTAATATCGGTACTCATATGCGGCCCAATTTGGAGTTGATTGCTGCCGAAAAACCAGATCTAATCATTCAGCTCCATGGTCGCACCGACGCTAGCTTGCAGGCAGAAGCTTTACGCAAACTAGGGTTTACTGTGGCCCAATTTAAACTCAATAGCTTTAAAGATGTTTTCGATGTGACTAGTATTTTGGGGGAGATTACAGGTCAAACTGCTCAAGCCTACTCGACAATCTCTACCTGGCAAAATCGGCTCAAAGAAATTGGTGCACGAAATTTAGGTGGAAAAACCATCAAAGTTATCTTTGAAATTCGTTCTCCTGAACTTCTGGTAGCTGGCACCAACAATATTGTCAGTGAAATAATTCAAATCGCCGGTGGCCAAAACATCATCTCGATTCCTAAAAAAATTGTCCGCATCAATGAGGAAGAAATCATACGTCTCGATCCAGATGCCTATGTGATCCAAAAAGGTCCGATGAATCCAAACCCCATACCTTTAATTGATCGCCCAAATCTTCGGATACTTACAGCTGCTCAAAATGGTCGCAGTTTAATTGTCAACGAAGAACTCTTTTCTAGACCTGGACCATTGGCCATTGATGCCTGTGATCTACTTGAAAAATGGTTACATAGTTCAAATAAAAATGATAATGACGCTAAGAATGAATAAAAAAATTTTTTATTCTTACTAAACATAAACCTAATAAATATATTTTCCTGTAAAAAATATCTTCAAGATCTATTTTTAAATTATTGAATAAATATATCATTTAATCCTTATCTTCAAAATTATTTTGGAGGAATCTATGCGTATTTTACTTATACCAGCCTTAGTATTACTTCTGGCAGGATCGGTCTGGGCTGCAGGTTTTCAAGAACAAGCACAAGGAGGCAGTACGGTCGGAGGCTTTCAGGGACCTTCAATGCCTGCTGGGGTAACGTCAGTGGCCAAAGCTAAATTGGCAGCAGATGATACCCCTGTAATTCTAACAGGTAATATTGTAAGTCGAACTGCTGAGGATCACGAACATTATATCTTTAAAGATCAGACTGGTGAAATAACCATAGATCTTGATGATGATCTTTTTATGGGACGCACAGTAACTCCTCAGACAAAAATTCGGATCTACGGAGAAGTGGATAAGGAAATGTTTGACATTGTTAAAATTGACGTAAAGCGTTTTGATATATTAAAGTAATTATTCGTTTAAGTTTATTTTATTTTTTGTGCAATATCATTATATTGATTTATGCAAAATATTTGATTGTATAAGTGAAAACTAAACGTTGTTTTTAATTATCTAATTATAATTATAATTCTAGTTATAAATTTTGTTGATTTTTTTATCTTTTTCATTTTATAGATCACACTAAATAACTATTAACATTAAGATAGTTGATGGACATTATCTTTTGGCTTATAAAAAATATATTATACATTGATCGGTTTGCTGGTTGATTGATTGAGTGAAGTATAGAAACTAAATAACACTGATAAATTTCTGCTCTAGAATTTATATATTGATTGGTGTTGGTGTGAATTTATATAACTTTGAAAAGTAAATTATACTCCAACACCATTGTATATAATAATCTAAATTTATGACTAACTGACTCAATCCAAAATAGAGTAATATTGTTTTATTATTTTTTATTTTTACATAAAGGTTTTTATGAAATATGTTATTTGACTTCATTTTAAAAGTATTTACTTAGAATTTAATTTGTAAAATTTAGTTTATTAAATTTTTTGACAATTTTTTGCCATTTTTACTAGCTTTAATTCTTTAATTGAATATCAAAAATATGTTTTTATAAATATTGTTTTTTATTGTCTATTGCCGTTATCCATATAGAACTTTTTCTAATAAAAAAATAGCTCAAGATGCAATTTTCTCAGGCAAAAAAAATGCATGCGCGAAAATTGTCTCGTGCTATTTTAAAACGTTTAATACGTTTAATTAAAATGTGAAAATATTTATTTTCAAATGAACGTTATCGATTTTTTAACAATTTTGCTAATGAAGTAATATACACAAACAAGATTTAGAAATAATAATTATATAAAAAAATCAAAAGCAATCGAAATCAAAGGTAATAAAGAATATATATGCTAGCAGTTTAAATTTTTAATCATCTTGATAAAACAATAATATTTATCACAAATTTTTAAATTAGATTTTACTATAAAATTTTATATAGGTCTATACAATGGTATCTATTATTATTCCTGTTTATAACAAGTGGTCATTAACTAAGCAATGTCTTTATTCTATAGCTTCAACTTCAAATAACGAATCTATAGAAGTGTTAATTTTTGATAATGCATCATCTGATGAAACAAAACTTAACTGTGCAGAATTAGGAAACAAATTATTTGGTGATAAATTTAAGTATATTAGAGAAGAGACAAATAAAAATTATGCTGGAGCTAATAATATAGCTGCGTCATATGCCCATGGTGAATATCTTTTTTTGTTAAATAATGATACAATTTTGTTGGATGGATGGTTAGATCCATTACGTAAAACAATCTTAGAAGATAGTAATATAGGTGCAGTAACTCCTTTATTACTATATCCAAAAAATTCAGGAATTTACCGTGTCCAACATACTGGTGTAGCTGTTTCCTTAAATCACGCTGTTACGCATCTTTATGAAGGCTTCCCACATCCACACCCGCTGCTTAATAAAAGACGTTATTTTCAAATTATAACAGGTGCTGCTCTGTTCATCCCACGCAAGCGTTTCATTGAATTGGGTGGGTTTAATGAAAATTTCAAAAACGGATTTGAGGATGTCGAGTTCTGTTATCGCTTAAGTCAAGCTGGATATCGTCAAACCGTGGCTTATGATTCAGTTGTAATTCATTATGGAAGTCAAAGTGAAGGTCGATCAACACATAATGACGACAATAGCATACTTTGTAATAAATTGTGCCCCAATTTAGATTTTGATGAAGCAAAGTTTTGGCGTGACGATGACTATTATCCAATAATTTCCCCCTGGGGACTTCAACTTCTACCTTCTCTATCACCCAAAAAAGAATTTCAATTTCTTTCAATATTAAGAAATGGAAATTTAGAAGAACTCGAACAAGCTGTTATAAATGAGCCTTATTGGTTCAATGGAGGCATACTCTTAGCTAATAAATATGAAAAAATTGGAAATTTACAAAAATCTTTCGACACATATTTAATGGTGGCTTATTTTAATGGAACTCCCGATATTTTGATACCATTCGTTAATTTTTTAAAACGTCATGAACAAACAAATAAATTATCAACTGTATTAAATACATTACAAGAATTTAAAACAACTCCAGAAATACAACTAGATAAATTGTATAATTTAAGATCAGAGTTAATAGATCACGATAATGAACTAATAACTGAAATCGATAGATTAATATCGGATAATAATAATTTCTTTAAAAACACATATCCTTCTATTTTAAATTTTATTAGCTAGTTTGTAAATTGTCCAAATATGACAAAAGTTAAAGTAGACTAATCTCTAGTAATTATAGATTGAATCTCAATAATCTTTGATACTAGCATATCTCCTAATAAGTTATTTATGACTACAATCATTTTATACATACTTCGTCAAAAAAATTAACATATCGGTAATTCAAGCTTAACAGAAAATAACAAAAGCAAAACTAATAATTTTTTTCATTTACTAAATACAATACATATTCATATCCTATTTTTTTGGCAATTATAAATATCAATTTATATATTTTCATAATGCAGTTTTTTTATTATACAAAATCATATCCCAATAATCATAACAAAAAAACAGGCCCTGGCCAAAATCATTAACGTAATTCAAAAAAGGTCTTTTATCTTTTACTGGAATATAATATGCAGAAGGAATATCAGATTGAAAAGATGTAAAACATATCTTTTTTTCATAGTTTAAAGAGTCAAACAACAACAAATCATCTAACGAATCAGTATAGGAAATAGCTATAATATTATTTTTATTTATTCTTTTACGCCTTTCATAAAATTTTTCTTTAGCTATTTCAAAATTTTCATAATGATTAAAATAAAATTCTACATCATCGATTTTGCACACGGGGTAATATTTTTTTGTTATTGAATTATACTCTTCTTTAACAAAAACAAGATCGTCATTGATAATGTATGGTTTCTTAAGAAATTTGATAAAATCTTTGAAGTTTAAAAATAAATTTATGAAAGGTGTATAGAATTGTATGTTTAAAGTTTTTGATATAAGCCCACCAAAACAATTAGATGGAAAAATAGTTGGTTTAGAACTCCGTAATAGATTATATTTTTCAAAAGTAAAATTTGGTATATATATTATTTTATTAGCAACAATTTTCTCTTCTTTTATATTTAAAATATTAAGTCTATTTAATATTTGTACATAATCATAATCTGTTCCAATTAAAACTAAATAATCAAAGTTAATTTTAGATAATCTATACTCTGGAATAAAGACATTTTTATTAAAGTTTTTAGCTAATACATTTCCAAGATGTTTCTTATTCGACGAAAATCCAATTAACTCAAGAGTTTTATATATCCTAGATAAAATATTAATTGTTAAAATCAAATCTTGATAATCATAATCAATAATATAAAAAACAATTTTCATAAAACTCCAAATTATACTAATGCGTATATATAATTAATTTAGATTTTACATATACAGTTGCGGGACAAGTGATATTTTGTATTGTTCGATATTTTTTTAATTCTTCCATTATTTTGATAGTATGTCTTCTATGCTCTACAATCTTGTGTGTTATATATATTAAGTTTTTATTGTAAATACAATTCAATACAAATATTCTTTTGTATGTTTAGCTGCAAACTTTGATATATTTTGGTTAAATAGACTTTTAAGTCAAGCTTAACAACATCTATTCCGTTATTAAGTTCAACTAGAAAATTTTTCCTCGTGTCATCGCTAAATCATAATAAGAAGCGGATACCAGATGTTATCAAAATTATTAAACATCAATTCTAAAGCAAGCTAAAATACGCATCGACACACCCTCGCAAATTCCACTCCCCTATCTAGCTTTGAAGGCTCTCAGTATTTTTTTGACACTTAAAAAATATTAGCAAATTCTCGGCAATTGTGCGCCTTCGAGCATACCCAAAATTCTAGTACCGCCGATGGGCGTAGTTAAAATGACTTTGCCAGGATGGTTTAAAGTCACCCGGCCAATAATAGCGGCTTCTTGTCCCACCAAATCACTGCGCATGATGTCTAAGGCAGTTTTTGCTAGATGCTCTGGTAAAATACAAATACATTTGCCTTCATTGGCCAAATAAAGAGGATCTAAACCCATAAAAGAGCAGCCACTAAGCACACTTTCATGCACAGGCACAAGTTTTTCTTCAATCTCTATGCCCACATTGGACTGCAGAGCAATCTCATTAAGTGTAGTTGCTAAGCCTCCCCGCGTTGGATCGCGCAAAACATGAACAGATGCGCAGCCTGTCAATAATTTGCTAACCAAGCCATTTAACGGCGCCGAATCCGAGCGAACATCACTCATGAAACTTAAATCTTCACGGCTAGCCATAACCGTTAAACCATGATCGCCCATGGCACCGCTGACCAAAATCACATCACCATCTTGCGCTTTATGGCCCGAGGGTGGATTATCAACCAAAAGCGTACCAATTCCTGTGGTATTGATAAAAATTTTATCGCAGCCACCTTTAGGCACAACCTTGGTATCACCGGTCACGATCAAAACCGAAGCCTCACGGCAGGCTTTGGCCATATCGCTAACTACCAATTCCAAATCGCTTAGAGGGAGCCCTTCTTCCAAAATAAAACTAGCTGTCAAATACTTAGGAGCTGCACCGAGCATGGAGACATCATTGACAGTCCCATGGATAGCCAAGGTACCGATGCTACCACCTGGAAAAAAAAGCGGTGTGACAGTATAAGAATCGGTACTAACAGCTAAGCTCGGACCCAAATCATTGAGTAGGGCCGCATCATCAAGCACATCCAAGATGGGATTGCCAAAATGCTTTTGAAAACAAGAGCTAATCAACCGCTGTGAGGCTAAACCACCACTACCAGCATCCAACAAAACATATGCGCTAGCCATGCTCTTCAACTCCCACATATTTAAACCAGGCCGCACAGCTGCCTTCGGTGGACACCATGCAGGGGCCGACTGGATTTTGCGGTGTACATTTACGCCCAAACAAGGGGCAATCTTTGGGGGCAATGACACCTTTCAACACATCACCACATTTACAGCCTGGAATGCTTGGAACTTTTGGCAGCTTAAGATCAAAACGCTGGACAGCATCAAATTGCGCATATTGCGATCTTATGCCTAAACCACTAGCCGGAATTTGACCTAAACCACGCCAAAGAGCGTCACGAGGCTCAAAAACTTCTGCCATAAGTTGGCGGGCCTTGGGATTGCCTAAATTGGCCACAGCCTTAGGGTAGGCATTGGTTATACTTGGTTTTTGAGCCACAAAAGCGGAAGCTAGTTGACATAAAGCCAACAAGATCTCTTGGGCTGTAAAACCACCAACAACACCTGGCACATGGTACTGACTAGCCAAAAAAGCGTATGGCTCAAGACCTATAATTGTTGAAACGTGACCTGGCAGCAAAAAACCATCCAAGGCAGTATAGGCTTGATCCATAAGTGTTCGCAAAACTGGCGGGACAAGCTTATGCAAAGAAAATACACAAAAATTGCTTAGGGATGCTTCTTTGGCCTTCAAGATGGTTGCCGCAACTGTGGGCGCTGTTGTTTCAAAGCCTATGCCCAAAAAAACTATTGTTTTGGCTGGATTGTTTGCAGCTAGTGTCAAAGCTTCCAGGGGCGAGTAAACAATAGCAATTTGTCCACCTTGAGCCCTGGCATGTTTTAGACTTTGGCCATCAGGTCCAGGTACGCGCAAAAGATCGCCAAAAGTGGCAATAATTACATCTTTGAGACTGACCAAGTTTAAACAAGCAGCAATTTCAGCATCATGCGTCACACACACAGGACACCCTGGTCCTGAGAGATGCGTAATATTTGAAGGTAAAAGTGAACGCAAACCACTCTGAAAGATAGAAACCGTATGTGTTCCACAGACCTCCATGAAACGTAAAGGACGATTATCTAAAATTTCAGTCAAACTTTTTAGTAGTTTTTGACAGATAGCACGATCATCAGTTAAATTTAGATCCATATTGCACTTAAATTTCAAGCAAAAAAGTTAAATAAAATATAAGAGATAAGATAGCTTTTAAAAAATAGAACTAAAAACAAAATTTTATATTGTTTAAACTGCAATCAAAATAAAAAAATATATCACATAAAAGGTTTAATAAAAAAACATAGAAATCGAATAAAATGTGCAACAAAAAAATGCTGTTGGTAAGAAACATATTATTGTTCCGTCAGATTTTTAAAATACAAACATATGTGTATATCCATCTTATTCATCTATCTGATATCTAGTTGGTTGTTTTATTCCAACATTATGCAAAAAATGTAATAACAGTTAAAAAAAGAAGCTTCTAAGACTATTAGGAGCTTCTTTGTCTATTTGCTGTCAATAATTGTCTTTAGATAATTTATTTCGATAATTGTCTATGGGTAATTCATAGGATTTTTTATAATCACTATTATTCATAAATAATCAAGAATTTAAAGATTCTTTAAATATCATTTTTTAGTAATGCTGTTTTACAAAATCGTTTAAGATGATATCAAACCATATTTTTTTAAATTAAATCTATTTTGACCCGTCCATTGGTTAAATTAGCCATTTCTTGATTAAAATTGTCATATTCTTCATTGGCTAAAGCAATCTTAAAGGTAATTTCTGAACCATAATCTAGATGTAAAATTTCAGCTTCATGGGCGGCAAGTAAACGTTCTGTGACTGTCCGTTCAGGATAATTAATGGTAAACTTAAGTTTCAATAAAATTCGTTTGGGCTTTGTGGGCAATGTGGCTAAATTTTCCCGCACCGAATCCTGATAGGCACGCACAAGTCCACCAGTACCCAATTTGACTCCACCAAACCAACGGGTGACAACAACACAAACTTCACCAATCCCTGAATGAATCAAGACCTGCAGCATGGGTTTGCCGGCAGTACCATGAGGTTCACCATCATCTGAGGCGGCAGCTTGACCTGAATCTCCAGCCACTCCGCCCACACAGGCCCAGCAATTATGGTTGGCATCGTTATATTTTTGGCGCAAAAGATCCACAAAACTGCGACCTTGAGCCAAACTCTCAACATGCACAGTTGAAGTTAAAAAACGACTGCGCCGAATTACAAGCTCGGTTTCATGCGGATGGTCAAAAGTAGAATTGGGAATGGCAAAATCAGCCATACAGACCTCAAAAAATCTAAAACCTAAACATCGTCACCTTCACGTTCACGAATCACTTCCAAGATGCTTGGCATACCCCTAATTTCATCGATCATGCGGTACAATTCGGCAGCATTTAACACTTCAACTTTAAATCTAAGCTTAGCTCGCCCATCTACACAATTTTCCATGACAAGACCGGTAATATTGACGTTATATTTAGCAATGGCTGCGGAGATACTGGCCAAAACGCCCTTCTCGTTTTTGGCGATGACAAAAATACCAGCAGCATGCGGTGCTTCTTGTTCGCCATCCCACGTCACACTGACCAGACGCTCAATCTCCATGTTGGCCACATTGGGGCAATCACTGCGATGGACGGTTATACCAACACCTCGACTGATGTAGCCAATGATTGCATCGCCTGGCACGGGATTACAGCATTGGGCAAAACGCATCAAAACGCCATCAATACCTGATAAACTTACACCTTCGTGTTTGCGCGGTTGGGTTTCCTTACCTTCTTTTACAGGCAGCTGCGTTGCAGCATCAGGCTGACTTTCTTCTGGATGAAGCACGCCATAGAGCCTATTTAAAACCCGGCGTGGCGTTATATGACCGTAGCCCACAGACGCGATCAAGTCATCCACACTGTCATATTTTAAATCCTGGGCCACAAAGACAAAATGACCGTCTTTTAAGGCCCTTGCACAATTCAAACTAAGCTTGCGTCCTTCTTTTTCCAAAAGCTCATGACCCAAGCGAATGGCCCGAGCTCTTTCTTCGGTGCGCAGATAGCGCTGAATATAGCTCCTGGCTTTGGCCGTTTTGACCATCGATAACCAGTCGCGATTGGGATTGCGGTTGGGATCTGTTATGATTTCAACCATATCCCCGTTTTTAAGCTCTGTATTCAAAGGCATTAAACGGTCATTGATCTTGGCCCCTGAGCAATGAGCACCCACTTTGGTGTGGATCTGAAAAGCAAAATCAAGCGGCGTAGCACCTTCAGGCAACTCTTTCACATCGCCTGCAGGTGTATAGACGTAAACTTCATCCTTAAAGAGATCCATTTTAAGCGATTGGATAAACTCTTTGGAGTCAGATTCGCCGCCCTGCCGCTCAAAAATTTCCCGCAACCAGGAAAATTGCTCCAAATCTTTGGAATTGACCCGCCCTTTTTCTTTATACAGCCAATGGGCGGCAATACCGTGTTCAGCCTGTTTGTGCATCTCCTCGGTTCTAATCTGGATTTCAATGCGCTCAGCCTCAGGACCAATGACTGTTGTATGCAAACTCTGGTAGCCATTGGTTTTGGGCATGGAAATATAGTCTTTAAAACGTCCATGTACAGGCTTCCACTGTGAATGGACCAAACCCAAAACGGCATAACAATCGCGAATATCCTTGACCAAAACACGAAATGCCATGATATCATGCATTTCATCTAAGGTTAAGGACTGGGACTGCATTTTTTTGTAAATACTATATTTGTGTTTAATCCTGCCGTAGACCTTACCCTGAACATTATTTTCCTGCAGAAGATTGCGGATAAGATTGACTACTTTGTCTATAATATTTTTTTCAACTACCTGATGCTTATCCAACCAATCAACAATTTGGTTATAAACATCAGGTTGCAAATACTTGAAGCTTAAATCCTCCAAGTCTCTCTTCATTATATATAGACCTAAGCGGTTAGCTAAAGGCGCGTAGATATCCATTGTTTCACGAGATATGCGCTGTTGTTTGTAGCTCTTTTGGTAGTCAAGAGTTGACATATTGTGTAAACGGTCAGCTAGCTTAACCATCAGTACACGCATATCATGACTCATAGCCAAAATCATCTTACGAATATTTTCGGCTTGAGCTTCTTCTTTATTCTCAAACTTAATCGTGTCAATCTTGGTAACACCATCAACAATATCAGCAACATCCTCACCAAACTCTTCATCAATATCTTCAATGCTCGCCTTGGTATCCTCAACAGTATCATGGAGAAGACCTGCTGCAATGGTTGCCTCATCAAACCCCATCTTGGCTAATGTATAGGCCACAGCTAAAGGATGGGAGAGATAGGGCTCACCAGAAAGACGTGTCTGACCCTGATGGGAGGCCGCCGCAAAAACATAGGCTTTTTGGATCAATTCCAAATTGGTATGCTCGTTTTTTTCCGAGGCCATATCGAGGATTTGCTGAATGTCAATCATAATCCACCCTTGATAGAAAACTTGAGATTATACTCAAAGTTTAATACAGGAAAATAAAGCGATAAGTACATAACACAAAAATAAAATTTAAAACTCGATAATTCTAAATAAAGATCAGCAACATAAAACCAAAAAAAATAAACAATCTGATTACTAAAAAAGTAAGCTTGAAACAATTTATTATACTGAAGATTACTTGATTTTATCAAAATAAAAAACATGAAACTAAATCACGATAAATCAAACCAAAATAGTAAATAACAACAAAAAAGTAAAAAAACACAACCAACCAACCAAGAAAGTAAGATAAAATATGCCCTAAAATTTCATTCGCAAGACTAAGAGGTTCTAATATACTGCAAAAATCACATCAAACAATTTTATAATTAAAATCTAAAATTACGTATATATGCAAAAAAGCCACCGAATAACCAAAAGGCCAAAATTAAGGTAAACAACCTACTTTACCCTTATCTGACAAAATTTTTGGCCCACTTCCTGGGTACCCGGTGGCTGGTATATGACTAATCTAAATATTTGCTATTTTAAGAATATATATTGATATTATAAATCTTTTTTCTTAGATTTAGAAAGCATTTTGCCAGTCACAACAATACCGTCAAGTCCTGCTTTACGGGCAGTTTCAGCAAGCTTATCTAGTGGCAAGTGCCTGGATGAGAAAACTTTTAACAGCATTGGTAAATTGACACCTGTCACTATTTCAATATTATGTTTACCTAAAAGCGATAAAGAAATATTGGTTGGATTGCCACCAAACATATCTGTTAAAATCAAAACTCCTGTGCCTTGATCTAACCTGTTAGCGGCATCTTCTAAGCGTTGTACAGTTTCTGAGACATCATGCGATGTATTGATGCTTACTGCACAACAATCATATTGGGTTCCTAAAAGAAACTCAGCTGCTCGAAATAAAGCTGAGCCCAAATCAGCGTGGGAAACAATAATGATCCCGACTGGATCCTTCTGTTCAAACGTTTCCGCAACAACTTCGTGTTCGTCGAAACCGTCCCCCATTGTGATTACTCCTCCTTATATGGCAAGCTCGACCACTTAGCCTAGCTCCAGATGTCTATGCTCAAGTGAGGTTGAATAGTCGGCTTGGCGCAATACTTGTGCCAATTCTTCCGCAAAGGCTACAGAACGATGCCGCCCCCCAGTGCAACCAAGGGCAATAGAGACGCGGTAACGACCTTCTGTCTCCATTTGCTTCAGTACAAAAGAGCAGAAATCAATCAATTTGACCTTGAAAGCCTCTGCTGTGGGATTAGCAAACACGTATTCTTTGACAGGTAAATCTTTGCCACTTAATGGCCGCAAATTCTCGACAAAATAAGGATTGCGTAAAAAGCGTAAATCAAAAACTAAATCAGCTTCTTTAGGTACTCCGTATTTAAACCCAAAAGAAATAATATTGACTCGCAAAGCCTTACGTTCAGCACCCTGCGCACAACGCTGCAAGATATCTCTGCGCAAATCATGGATTGAATAAGACGATGTATCTATGACTAAATCAGCCTGCTCTTGCAATGACATCAAGCGCTTTTGTTCAGCTACAATGGATGCTTCAAGGCCCAACCCCTCTTTCTCCAACGGATGTGGGCGTCTAGTTTGAGCATAGCGCCTAATCAAAATTGATACATCTGCTGTAATAAAAAGCAACACAGGCCTGATATCACGCTTAGCTAAAACATCCAGAGTACGCACAAGCTCTTCTCTGAAGGCACTTTGGCGAATATCCATGCCTAAGGCTATTCCATGAAAATGAGCCATGGATGGTCTGCCCATCATGGAAATCATCTCTGGAGCCAAACTAGCCGGCAAGCCATCTACAGTAAAAAATTGACGATCCTCAAAAACACGCAAGGCAGTAGTTTTGCCGGCTCCTGATAGACCTGTGACAATATAAACTGGATAGCTCTGACTTTCTGGTTTTTCCATGGAACAAACCTTATGTGTTGTGCCAAATTTCTTGGCACAACACGTAAATCACAAAAGACATACAATATGCCATAAAAGAACACAGCAAAACTAGGCGCAAATATAAGACTAAAATAAAATTGGTTTAGAGAAAATAAGATGTAGCCTACCACTGTTAGCTTCAAGAAAGAAAACTAATAGAGCCAACTTATTTAATTTAAGTCTCAAGCGGTAAGTTGCGCCCAAAGAATGGCAGTTTATAATACTGGGTCAATTAGGGCATACCCTGAATTGCGGCGACGATAAACAACATTGATACGATTGTTTTCGGCATTCAAAAAGACCAAAAAATCACTACCGATGGATTCAAGTTGCATCAATGCCTCATCCACATAGAGTGGCTTGGTGGCAAAACGTGGCGTACCAACGACCTCAGGACCATCCTGATCAGGATCAGCATCCATGTTGTAGGTAAAGACATCAATATCTTTTTCACGTGTCTTGCGGCGCTGCTCCTTGACCCGCGAAACCTTTTTCTTGAGCTGGGCTTCAACCTTGTCAACAACAAGATCTATGGCCGCATACATATCAGATGTCTGCTCACTGGCATTGATATGCATACCTTCGCCTGTGA
>JAFSZE010000197.1 GCA_017455745.1 Desulfovibrionaceae bacterium
ACTTAATAATATGCAATAATTTCAAGGGGTTATTGGAGTTATTGACTAAAAATTAAAAAAATACGATAAGTTTGACATATTTACAAAAAGAAAACGACTTGTTTTAATAAGTTTAAAATATTCAATGATTTAAGCCACTTACGAGACATGGCGTTAAAATCTATAAACACGGGCTCAGAGCCCCATCAGTCCTTACTGATCGGGCATATGAGTGTTCACGAATCTAGGGATACTGGTAATATTGAAAAAAGCCTACCCAAAGACTATAAAAAATACCACGAATTTCCTTTCCATAGACTGTGGACCATTATTTGATGCAACTACCTCCTAATATGTTAGTATGTACTAACAATGTATCAAAATTCTATGGAAAGGAACCTTTTTTGTTTCCAAAAGTCAGGATCTGTCTATAAATAAGTTGTCGTTTTCTAGAAGAAAAAAAGGGGCGTACAGAGCGTCACTTCTCCATTTAAATTTCCAGAGTTCGGCATATTATTTCCAGACAGCTCCTCAGCTTTGATCAACCCCATCGGCCAAACAGCTTCTTTCTGAAGAAGGGATTTGTGCCTGGGAAAAATCACCCATACACTTGGGACGACTTTCCAGCAGGTTCGTGGGTTCTGGCTTACATTTCCATGAAGAAGATCTAATTTTACCTGAGCAGCTAAAGTTTCTGCGTAAAACGAAGCCCAATAAGCAGCATTTTAGGATAGCCATCGTTAATGGCTATGGGGTAGGCTTTGGTGATAATTTCATGGGTGCTTCGGCCTTCAGGGTGCGGCTAAATTTTTCCAAGAGTTGTTACCAAGCTTTTCTGTCGATCTGTTGATGGGTGTGTGTCACAATGCTGCCATAGCCCATCTTATCAAATATGACCCCTATATTGAGCGCATTCGTTACAAATCCGTTTCCCTAGCTGAATTTGCCCAATATGATGGCTATTTTGATACCTCTGCCCTACCCAATCTGCCCAGATTCAATGATATGGCCTATGTGGATTGGTATCTTTGGTGGTATGGTCTAGATCCAAAGATTATCCACCAAGATCAAAAGCGCAATCAGGTTTGGATTAGTCGTCTGGCCTGGAATGATGTCTACAATCAGCTGAAAAGTATCCAAGGGCCTAAGCTTATATTTACCCCCAAAGCATCTACACCCCTACGTACTATTCCTGTAAAAAGCTGTCAGAGGTTAGTCAAAGAGTGGCTTTTACAAAAGCCAAATCTTACGGTTTTTACGACCGCAAATATTGGCTTTGAAGATGCTAGGTGTATCAATTTGGATGGTAAGACTGGTGATACCGAACATTTTACGGCCTTAATTGCTCAAAGTGACTTTTGTGTCAGTGCCGATAGTTTTGCTCCCCATGTATCTGATGCAGCTTCAGTTCCTTGTGTAACCATAAGCAGTGCCATGCCATCTAGCTTCTTCCCCTACTATCCTTATGGCCAGACAATAGAAATCGCTGGGATGGATAAATTGTCTGGTTTTAAGAAGAGTTTTGGGGAGAAAGATGAATGGGAGAAAATGGAGGCCAACTATCTAGATGCCTTTGAAAAGATTGAAGGCCAAGAGGTCTTCGATACATTAGATCGTTTGAATGCCAAAGAAAAAGATGGTCAACCTAATCTCCATGTGATAAGTGGCTATAGACACCCACTTATTTATCGGATGATAAGGGTTCTCTGAAGTTAGCTAGGCTTAGATCTATTCCGCTTCACCGGACTGGTTCGTAGCAAATTAAGCCACAGAAGAGTTTTTGAGCTGGCTCTATAGATCGAAAAAGACCGCACGTCTATAGCGACTTAACGTTTTAAGGGACCGATGATGAATTTTTTCACTCAGGCTGATTTTTTGGACTACTCAATGCCAAGAACTGCACCCAGAATTTTTTGCCATGACACCTCAGTACAATCGACCATACTGTGAAATGACATCCTTTGAGAACTCCTTCCTAATAGGGTTACTGGGTAAATACCGCCCCAAGAACATCATTGAGATTGGAGTCAGTGCTGGTGCAACTACAAGTATGGCCTTAGAGTTCATCAAAAGATCTAATCCAGACGCTAAACTGACCTCACTTGATATCAGTGAGAAATGGTATGTTGATCCCAATAAACAGACTGGCTTTCTGGCTTTGGAAAAATATGCCAACAATAGTTCATGGAAATTCCAATTTGGCCATTACCTGCCTGAATTTTTGGCCACAACGACTGAGCAGTTTGATTTCTGCATTCTTGATACCGTTCATTCACTACCAGGTGAGGTCTTAGATTTTTTAGCTATCCTGCCTTTTATGCCAGATGGCGCTGTTTTGGTTGTTCATGACTTTCACTGGCATCTGTATTCCAACGAAGTTAATGACCATGCCACTAAAGCCTATGCCACCAAAGTTTTGCTAGATACAGCTTGTGGAGAAAAGATCATATGTCGAGACCCACAGCGTCCCGCAGTGTTACCCAACATTGCGGCTTTGATTATTGACCAAAATACTAGACGATATATTACCAATACATTTTCAAGCTTATCCATGCCCTGGCAATATGCGTTGAGCGACCATGAGTTTCAAATCTATCTGCAGTGGTACACACACTACTATGGGGTTGAGCTGGCAGAAGTTTTTACCTTAGCACACAATCTGGCCACCCAGCGTTATATGGCTATAAAGACAGCTGAGCTTGTGAATAATGTGGTTGAGCTTGAAAAATACATCTACCAGGCCAAAGCACAAAAAGCCTCGGAAGGTTATTTTAAGACTCTAGCGGAAATGATCATGAAGACCGCTGTTGATGCCTACAATCAAGGATTAAATGCCGCTCCAGCCTGTTTGGCTAGATTGGCTAGTCAATGTCAGGTACCGTTAAAGAATCTCCATCTTTTAGAGGCTGCATCTTATGCGCGTGACAACAATCTCTTAGGTGCCCTTAACGCCATAAATCAAGAATTGAAAGATTTTCCCCAGAGCAATGGTCAAGCTGTGGAAATGTTGGTCAAAACCGTGCAGGGTCTGCTTCCAAAATAAATATGCTGGTCTTCAGACATAGTGATGGTACTCGAGGTTCTCTCACGCCGCTAATCACGTTAACCCCTCATCCTTTACTAGAAAATCTCTAATATGGCTAGAGAGAGTGTACAATTTCATAGTAAGCGACATAGCCTTTTGTCTAGGAAAAATTTAAAGTATCGATTTTTAGTCTTAATTATCTATCGCGGTTCGAAGCGATGCGGCTCTTCCGAAAAAATCTAGGAAAAAAACTTTTGTCGTTTACTATAGCTAAACTCAAGCAGTAGTTTAGAATAGTGAATGGAATTTGAGTTTTTAGTCAAAACAATTAACATCGTTAAAATTTCACGGAGGCAAATAGATGGATTTCTTGGAGGCAACTCTCAAAAACTATGAGCGCAAGCTAAATCTTGCGGGTAACCGCTTTTTGGATGATATCTTGGCCCATCAGGCCGAAATCAATGAAGTAGCCATGGCTCTAGCTGATGAATATTCCCGCCAAACTTATGCTGAAGAAATCATCTTGCATGCCTTCTTAAACTTTATGCGACCAGAGGCGGCCGCCTGGTTTGCGGGATGTATGCCTGTAGCCACGTGGCAGGAACATATGCGAGAGGCTGCTAAATTGCCAGATTGTGGCACACTAACCATTCCGGCTCAATCTGGTGCTGAGCAAATC
>JAFSZE010000198.1 GCA_017455745.1 Desulfovibrionaceae bacterium
AAAGTATAATTTGGGCTATGAAAAAATATATCGTATATCAGATGAGCCCATTCTTGGCAGCTCAGATCCAAATTTTAGGCGTTTGAGCTTTTTCTTGTATCCACCTACACGAATCGGCCTTGCGGCCATCCTGGTGGATGGACTTCAAGAATTACGCCGAAACGTAATATAAATATATAACTATCATAATTTGGATTAAATCAATATGGTTGGTTTTGTATATATAATATTGACTGCATTACTCTGGTCTTTTATTGGGATATTAAGTAAGGTTTGTTTACTATCTGGACTTACACCGTTGCAATGCGCATTTTTTAGATCTTTCTTTGGTTTCATAGCTTTTTTTATGCATTGCATGATCTGCAAGAAGCTAAAAATACCTTTAGTAGATCTATTTAAATTAATAGTTTTTGGCGCATGGGGTATCGGTATTTATTATAGTTGCGCACAATACACAATACTTCATGCTGGTGCAGCTACAGATATAATCTTACAATATACAGCCCCATTTTGGGTTGCTATATTTGCAAGGATTTTTTTCAAAGATCATTTAACTAGCCAACAGCTAATAGCTATTTTTATAGCTTGTTTTGGAACTATTTTGGTATGCTCATCAGGTGGTAGTTTATCTACTACAGCACCTATATCTGCGATAATAGCTGGATTAATTACCGGACTATGTTACGCATCACATTATCCTATTACACGCATATGGCAGAAAAAATATCCATCTGAAGTTATTTTTACTTGGATGTTAGCAGGTGGATCTATTATATTATTTTTAGTAAATAATATTTCTGGATCTTATCCTGTAAGAATGACATTCAATGCTTTTTTATCATTAGCAGCGATAGGAATTTTATGTACATACCTTGCATTTGTTTTTTATGGTAAAGCTTTGAAAAAAATTGGAATGGTGCAAGCAGTAATTACATCTGAGATTGAACCAGTTTTATCAATGTTATGGGTATGGTTATTTTTTGGTGAGTCGTTTGCTATGATCGGATGGTTAGGTAGTGTGTTTATTATTGTTGCCGTACTTGTGCTAGTATTATGGAGATAACAAATAGTATTAGATAAAGATGTTTCAACCTAAAAAATATAATAATTAAAATTGACAGAATTAAACAAAAAATATAAACATAATAATATTTTAAAGATCTAGATTTAAAATATTATTATGTTTCAATTGAGATGTATAATTTTATACTTTATCATTCAAAATTCTTAATAAGTATTTACCATAATCTGTTTTTGAATAGAAATTACCAGCATCTTCTAATTTTTCATCTGATATCCAGTGTTTACGCCAAGCAATTTCTTCAAGACAAGCTACTTTTAATCCTTGGCGAGCTTCGATTGTCTGAACATAGGCTGAAGCCTCAAGTAGACTCGAGTGAGTTCCAGTGTCAAGCCAAGCAAATCCGCGTCCAAGACGTTCGACGCGCAATTTTTTCCTTTCAAGATAAACTTGATTTACGCTAGTAATTTCTAATTCGTTGCGACTTGATGGCTTTATACTTTTGGCAATTTCTATGACATCATTATCGTAGAAATAAAGGCCGGTTACAGCGTAAGGCGATTGAGGTTTTTTGGGCTTTTCTTCAATTGATATGGCTTCACCATTTTGATTGAAGGTAACTACACCAAAACGTTCAGGATCTTTGACTAAATAGCCAAAGATAGTTGCCCCTTCGGTATGACTTGCAGCCCGATTCAGTTTTTCCGAAAAATGCTGACCGTGGAAAATATTGTCGCCAAGGATGAGACAGACAGGTGAGGATTGAATAAATTTTTCACCAATCAGAAAAGCTTGGGCTAACCCATCAGGGCTTGGCTGAACTGCATAGCTTAGATTTAGCCCAAACTGCTCACCACTTTTTAAAAGGCGTTCATACTGTGGTAAATCGTCTGGGGTCGAGATTATTAAGATGTCCCGAATGTTGGCCAACATCAAGACCGACATGGGATAATAGATCATAGGTTTGTCGTAGATTGGCAGTAGCTGTTTGGATACGCCTAAAGTGATCGGGTGCAATCTAGTGCCGGATCCACCAGCAAGTACTATACCTTTATACATTTTTTACCTCCTAATCGCCGAGCCCCAAGCGTTCACCTTGATATGTTCCATCTAATATTGCACGCCACCAGTCTTTATTTGTTAAATACCATTGGACAGTTTTTTCCAAACCTGATTCAAAGTTTTCTAAAGGTTTCCACCCAAGATCATTTTGAATTTTGTGTGGATCAATGGCATAGCGTAAGTCATGGCCAGGTCTATCTTGAACAAAAGTGATCAATTCTTGGAAATTTTTTAGATCGTTCGGTTTTTCTTCTATTAGTTTGTCCATGATATGGCAAACGGTTTTCACAACTTCCAAATTGCGGCGCTCACCAAAGCCTCCAATACAGTATGTTTCGCCATTTATACCACGTTCAAGGACTAAAAGTAATGCCCGTACATGGTCTCCAACATATAGCCAGTCGCGAATTTGGTTGCCGCGACCATATACTGGCAGAGATTGGCCGTTTAAAGCATGTAGAATGCACAGAGGGATAAGTTTTTCAGGAAATTGACGCGGACCATAGTTATTGGAGCAATTGGTTATCATGGTTGGCAGGCCGTAAGTTCTGTGCCAGGCCCTAACCAAATGATCCGAGGCAGCTTTGCTAGCTGAGTAAGGTGAGCTTGGTGCGTATGGCGTTTTCTCGTTGAAACGGGTCTCCGTTTCACTAAGATCTCCAAAAACTTCGTCCGTTGAGATGTGTAGAAAACGGAAGGCATCATGTTTTAGAGGATCGTCTGCAGCTAATTTTTTCCAATAACGTCTAGCTGCTTCTAAAAGTACATAAGTGCCCTGAATGTTGGTATCGATAAAAGGTTTTGGGCTATCTATAGAACGGTCAACATGACTTTCTGCGGCCAGATGCAGCACGTAATCGGGCTGATATGTCTCAAACAGTTGCTGCATAGTCTCTTGGTCGGCAATATCGGCTTTTACGAAGGCGTAATTGGGATTAGAGGCAATATCGGCTAGGGAGGCCAAATTTCCCGAATAAGTCAATTTGTCGATGTTTAAAACTTTAAAACCAGCGTCTAGTGCCTGATGAACTGCTTCTGAGCCAATGAAACCGGCTCCACCGGTGATGAAGATTTGTTTCAAAATGTACCTTCCTTGAAATTTTCTGCCAGAAAGCTTTTTTGCGTCAAAAAGGTTTTTACGGTAGATTGTTAAAGCGATTTTTCCTTGGCGTACAATTCAACAGCTTCTTGCCAGGGGCGTACCTTTTGACCGAGAAAATCGGCCAGCTTGGCCGTATTTAGGACTGAAAAAGGTGGTCGTTTAGCTTTTTGTGGCCAGTCTGCGGAAGTGATTGGTGTGATTTCGCATTCGATATTAGCCGCTTTGATAGCAAAACTCGCCAAGTCATACCAGGATGCTTGATCAGAGTTAACAGTGTGCCATATACCTGTTTTTTTCTCTGCGGCCAACTGTATACTATATTCTGCCAGATCTTTTGTGTAAGTTGGGGATCCAATTTGATCTGCTACTACTTTCAGTTTTCCAGATTTCCGTGCGACTTGACAGATCGTGGCTATAAAATTTTTTCGGTGCGGTCCAAAGAGCCAGGCCGTGCGGCAGATGGTCACTTGCTCTGGGATCAGGTTAAGTAAAATCTTTTCCCCTGCAAGTTTTGTCGTTCCATAAACACTCTCAGGATTTGGCTTATCATCTTCAACATAGCTGCGATTGGAGTGACCATCAAAGACGAAATCGGTGCTGAAATGAATCAAATGGCAATCAGATTTTTTGATAATTTTGGCTATTGCCTCTGGAAAGTCGGCATTTACTTTTAGCGCTTCGGCGTAATGTTCTTCAGCATCATCGACTTGGGTCCAAGCAACTGTATTAAAAATAATATCTGGTTTTTCTCGGATAATAAATTTTTCTAAAAATTGCGGATCAAAAATATTACCGTCTGTTCTCCCTAAGGTCTTTACTTGCCAATTTTTTTTACTAATAATTTTTTCAACTATAGCCTGTCCAAGTAAACCAGTTGCACCGCCGAGAACAAGTATGTTTTGCATGATTTCTCCAGTCTAATTATATTTATTATTTTGCCCATGATTAAAAAAATAGGTTAATTACGATGACAAATATAAGTTCTCCGCTTATAATCCAATTGAGAGTAATTGTGGCATTAATGCTTTTTGAGATTAGAACACTTTATGGTGAAGCAAAATTAGGTTATCTTTGGGCATTAATTAAAACTGCCTCCGGTGTTCTAGCAATTCTTATGCTTCGTATTTGTATTCATGCTCGTGCATCGCACGGTATTTCTATTATTTCTTTTTTAGTAATGGGTTTTATTATTTGGCAAATATTTAGCCAAACTGTAACAAAGACTATGACAGTCATAAAATCTAATCGAACGTTTTTAACATTTCCACAAGTTTATCCGTTAGATATAATTTTAGCTAGATTATGTGTTATTATATCTACTGAAGTTGTCTGTGGTGTATTATTACTAACTATCTTTGAATTTTTAGGATTTAGAGATACTCTTTATTGTTCGGATTTATATCTTCTATTTTTTGCAATTTTCGGTTCTGCTTTGTTTGGTGTAAGTGTTGGTTGTATTGTTCAGGCAGTTTCTCGTTATATACCAGCATTGGTTAGAATAATTCCTTTATTATTACGTATTTTATTTTTTGCTTCTGGAGTATTTTTTTCCGTTTCTAGTTTTAGTCATAAATTTGGGCAATGGCTGCTATACAATCCAGTCATGCAATTTATTGAAATGGGTAGAACAGCAGTTTCTCATAGTTATCCTGAATATTTTGATATGCAATATTTATTAATGTTATTATTGCCACTGATAACGATAAGTCTACTTTTAGAACGTTACGCTAGAAAATATGAATTGCGTTAATAATATTTTTATAAAACTATACTTTAATATATAAACATGTATTAAAGGGTTAATTATGAACCAAGAATCGGATAATGTTGGATATAATCCATCTGATATATATGATGTTCCTATTACAGATATTATAGTCGATACAGAGAATATTGATCAAGATACTGAAATAGTAGAAAAGCTTAAGGAATCTATTCTAAGGGATCATACCATCAGACCTATAATTTTAATATTGTCTGCAGATGATCAGTTATATTTAGCAGTAGGTAAGAATAGATTTAGAGCATGTCTTGAGTTAAAAGTTAAGAATATTCCTAGCCGTATTATTAGTGGTGATATTGATGATATAAAGATTTTAAAAATTATATTTGGTGAAGATATTACACCACTCAAACGCGCTATTGCCATGCAGGTTTACATCGATAAATATCAGATATCAAGAAAAGATTTCTCTAAAATTGTAGATCTTAAAGTAAATAGTATATCAGAAATTTTGTCTTTAAATAAATTACCTGAAGAGATAAAAAAAGTAATTATCAATAGTAATAGTTTTTCTCTACATAGCTTACGCGAGATTGCACGAATAAAAAATTCAGAAAAGCAACTACTAAAATTCAATTCATTAAAGGATAAAATAGATAAAAAATATATTAATAATTCTAATGTATCTTTAGCTGATTTAGAAACTGATCTAAATAATCAACCTGTTGGACCTTTAGCTGTAAATATATTTGATAAAAAATTTGATAACGATACGATAAAGCAATACTTCCAAAAGATAACATCAGAAATTAAGAGACTGAGAAATATGTATGCAAAATTTGAATTAAAGAAAGTTAAGTATGAAATAAACGAACTTAATGAAGAATTAAAAGCACTAAGATATAAAATTTCAGATTCAATATGTATAGATGATTAAATGTCTGTAAGAAATATAATAAAATATTTTTTCTTATTTCAGTGTTAGATTTTTAAATACTATTATTATATATAAACTGTGACTATATTCATTTAGAAAAAAATGCTCAAAAGATCATTTATGGTCTATGAGCATTTTTTTTGTTTTAACTAATACCTATGTATTTGTGCATTTGAATTGATAAGCGCCAATTTTTTTCCTTGCACACTTGAACACAAAGTTTAGTAGCCTCAGTATCACAATCTATTGGTTGTAGACAGATTATTTTGCCATCTGCTTTTTCTAATATTTTTTCATAACGTTCGATATCTGACAAATATCTGACTGGCAGTTTAATCTCATTGGCCAGAGATAAATTTTCTAGTCTAAAACCTTTTTCTTTTGGCGAGAGTGTGATCCATGTTTTTTCAGCAACAATAATTTGTTCTGTGCCACTTGTTTCTATCTGGCAATCAAATCCTGACGCTATAATATCTTTAGTTAGCGCTAAAATATTTTGCTGACATGGTTCTCCACCAGTAATTACAACCAAAAAACCAGGTTTAGCTTTTTCTTTAATTTTTTCAACTATAAAAGATGTTTTTAAACGGCTATATATCGGTGATGATTTTTCCTTTTGGAATACGATCATACTATCATCTTGGAGCTGATTAACTTCAGATATGGTAGTAGCATATTTAGTATCGCACCAAGGGCATTTATTTTTACAACCCTGAAGCCTGATAAAGATAGCAGGTCGTCCCTGCATATAACCTTCACCCTGTATGGAGCAAAAAATTTCATTGACCAAAATATAGCTCATACAAGTTGCCACGTTGCCAGATTGTTCTCTGTTTCAAAAACTGTAACGCTTGTAATCTTTAAATCTGGTATTGTGATTTTGTCGGCAATAATTTTAGGGAAAAATTCTTCACCTAGATATTTAGCCATATTTTCTGCCGTAGGATTAAAAGAGCATGGATGAACCGATCCATCATCTAATATTTGAGCTAATTTATCACAAAGAGGATCTTTTTCATAAAGTAGCGTTTTATGATCCCAAATCTCTTCCAATGATCTAATAAGAATGGATTTAATATCCGCAAAATCGATGATCATTCCAAGATGATTTAGTGATGGTGCTGTAAGTGTTATGACTATCTGATAATTATGTCCATGAAGACGTTCACACTGACCATTATAATCATAAAGCCTATGTGCTGATGAAATAGTATGTTTTTTAGTTACTGTGATCAAAATACACCTATCTTTCTGTTTGCAATAAACATTTTATGATGTAGTATTAACTTATTTTTTATTAATATAGCAGTATATTTTTTAACTTGAGAAAAGATCAATTTCAGCTAAATGCTCTAATTCTTCAGTTAAATTTAGTGCATTATTAAGATCATGTGCCCACGAAACGAGACCATGGTTAGATAACCATATGGCACCTAGATTAATTGTATTTTTATTTAGATTGATTAGATTATTAACGCTATTGCTAACAGCAGAAGCTAATTCAATACTTCCTGGTTCAAGCATCGGAACAAAGCCAAGGACGCATGCCCACATTTTTGCTTCATATATTGGAAGTTTTGATAATTCAATAGCTTTATTTTTTACTTCCAATGCTAATAACTTCGCTGGATGCGTATGTATAATAGATTTAGCATTAGTATATTTATATATGTTGAGATGTAAAAAGCTTTCAGTAGATAATTTATTTCCTTCGATAAGTTTTCCAGACTTATCCATAATACTTATATCAGAAGGAGATAATTTACCTTTAGCTGTTCCACTAGAAGTAATAATCATTAAATCATCATCAATTTTTACACTTATATTACCATTATATGCGGGAAACAGCCCTTCCTGCCAGGCTAAATGTCCAATAGTACAAATCTGATTTTTGTATGTGGATATCTTTTTTTTAGCGAATAATTTATTTTTTCTATTCAGCATAATATGTATTTTATAATAATTAAGCAAAAATAATATAGCTAAAAAGTATAATACTTAACAAAAGAAATAGTAAAAAAATAGATTTATTAAATAATGTTATAGATTATTATTTAATTTAAGATAAGTAGTATACCAAATTATTTAATTTAAAAAATAAATTCCAATTATTTATAAAAAATATATATCTGTATCTAGCTGTATATAGTGAATAAATTTTATGCAAAGAGTGAACATAAAATAAAAATTTTTGTATCCTGTTATGGTTTAAGAATCTATATTAAAATCCCTTGCAAAATGGTCAAAGCCGTTAAAGCCAATTTCTTCATCATTGCAGGTAATTTTAGCTTCGTCGGTTACTTTACCAATGACTAATAATTCAGGGATAGCAGCTTGTAATGTCGGCAAAAGATCTGGGGCACAAGTGCCAAGCAGGGCATAATCTTCGCCGCCGATAAGAGCTGTAATAATGGGATTTTTATGCTGAGAGTGTGACCAGCGTAAAAGCTCAGGATGCAGATCTTCGCTGTTTATTGTGAGTTTTGCGCCAAGCATACCGGCATAGTTGTTGCCAGTGCCTAATTCGCCGCTCATCCCAAGGAGTCTAGGCAGATCGCTTAAAATGCCATCTGAGATATCCATGAGTGCTGGAGGTCTTGCATTAAAAGCTGCTCGTGACAGCACAAGACCTGGATTGACGTGTGGTTTGGGAAGCAGGTGGGCCCGGGTTGCCTGTGGCCAGTCTGCTATACCTTCTCGACCGAAGCGCTCTAAAACTTGCAGCCCAACATGAGCCAGGCCAATTTGGCCGATCACGAAGAGCGCATCTCCTGGCATACTGCCTCCACGTGGTAAAAAACAACTGGCGCCAGGAATTTCTCCGAATATCGTTATATCGACTAGGATATGATCGGCCCTAGATAGATCGCCGCCTATCAGGCTGACTTTGTGCTTATTGGCCAAATCGGCCATGCCTTGAAAGAATTTATCTAACCAGCTAGTCTCCGTATCTGTTGGCAACCCTAGTGAGAGTGTAAAGCCAATGGGCTTAGCTCCACATGCGGCAATGTCGCTTAAGTTTACTGCCAAGGATTTATGCCCAATCTCTTCCGGTTCAAAATAGCTGGACCTAAAATGGATGTTTTCCAGGAAAAGGTCGCTAGAGACCGCCATGGGGCGATCAAATTGTACTAAGGCGCAATCATCGCCTCGGCCAAGCAAAATTTGCGGTTGAGTGTCGGAGAAGTATTTGCCGATGATATTCAGAATCTCATCTTCAGATGATGGCAGGTTGTTATGCTTGACAGAGAACTGCATCAACTAATCCTCGAAGGTCAAATAGTCAATAAGGATAGTTTTTTCACCGTATTTGGGAAAATTAACCCGTACTTTATCTTCACCATAGAATTGAATAATTTTCCCCTTTCCGAAAATCTTATGCTTACAATGGGTTATTTTTTGTTTTTGAACTTTAGTTAAGGTCTTTTTCTTGCCAGTACTAGTTGTTTTAGTTGATCTACTAGAGACCGTAGCTTTATCCTTATCTTTTTCTTTGACTTTAACCTTGGAAACTTTTTCTTTTGTAGGTGATTTAGCAGATTCTTCAGATTTAACTCTTTTTCTTTTTACCTTTTCCTTAGTAGAAGACTTATCTTCATTATTATCTTTATCTATATTTTCACAATTTTCTTTTATGTTATCTTCAGAAGAAGTAGCACTTTCGTTTGTTAAATTTTGCTGGTTATTATTGGTATCATCATCTTCTGTTGAATCATACGG
The DNA here is from genome assembly GCA_017455745.1 of Desulfovibrionaceae bacterium. Lineage (GTDB taxonomy): Bacteria > Desulfobacterota > Desulfovibrionia > Desulfovibrionales > Desulfovibrionaceae > Desulfovibrio. The sequence goes on from JAFSZE010000198.1 coordinate 9,566, forward strand.
AACATTTAAAATTGAAGCAAAATCAGAATCATCTACATTGTTTTTATCTAAGCTGCTATCAATATTTGTATCAGAGCTATCTATATTCTCTTTAACATTATCTCTAACGTCATCTTCATAATCATAATCTTCTTCATTGCTATCTGTAATATTAATTGAATCATCAGTATTATCTAAGTTTTCAAAAGTTTCACTGGAATTTTCTAAATCAAGATCATCTATATCATTAATTTTTCTTTCTACAGGACCATTATCTACAACAGTGCATTGCTTACAAACATTAAGAACACGAGAATCTAAATCTTTTATTATCTCTTTTAGGAATGGACTAGTCTCTGCGGAATAATAAGATTGATCTTTGCGGGAGAAAATTATGGTAGGTGAGTACAGATAGAGTTCTTTTCGTGCTCTAGTGCAAGCAACATACATTAATCTGCGCTCTTCCTCAAAATCTTCTTTTTTGCCCATGGCATAACTAGATGGGAAGCGATCAACAATTAAGTCTATTAAAATCACCGCATCCCATTCTAGACCTTTGGCCGAGTGTATGGTTGAGAGTTGCACATTGCCACGTGCATCCCTCTGATCGTCTTGGGCTGTTTCGAGGATGAGATCGGCTAGAAAATCATCCAAATGGTCGTAGCCTTTGGCCATTTGAACGATTTCATCCAATCCTTGCTTGCGCTGTGGCCAATCTTCGAGGTATGTTTGCTGCAGAATAGGCTCGAAATGGGTTATGATTGCTTCGAGCAAAACTGCCGGCTCTTGACTTTTTAAGCGAAGCTCATCAATAAAGGCTAGGTCAGCCGCAAATTCATGGTTGCGCTTTATAGCTCGCTCAAATTCCTTATCGTTCCCGTTAACCATGAATCCATAGATTTTTTCGATTGTCTTAGGCCCAATGCCTCTGTGCATTTTGGCGATTCTAGAGAAAGCCATCATATCAAGGGGATTGATTAATAGCCTGGCAAAGGCCAGGCAATCTTTGACGTGAGCGGCTTCGATGTATTTTAGCCCACCATATTTCCTAAAAGGAATATTCTCTTTGTTTAGCATCAGTTCGATATGATACGACTGATAACCAGAACGGAAGAGTACAGCAATTTCTTCGGGGGGATATTTCTCTAATAAATGGTTAATTTGTTTGATAACAGTTCGGGCTTGATGTTCTTCATCGGTTGGCGATAGAACAGCAACTTTTGCTCCACCTTGTTGTTTCGTGTAGAGATTTTTTTTGAACGATTCACTAGCATGATTTAAAATAACATTTGCGCATTCTAGAATAGGTTTAGTTGATCGGAAATTTTCTTCAAGTTTAATAATTTTTGTATCTGGGAAAATATCTGGAAATTTTATAATATTTTTTACTGTAGCTCCGCGAAATGCATAGATAGATTGGGATTCATCACCAACTGCCATAACATTACAGCATCTTTGTCTATTTGCATCAAATGCAATTTTTTCTATAATTCTTGCCTGAACAAGATTTGTATCTTGGTATTCATCAACAAGAATGTGAGAGAACCGATCATGTAAATAGTTTGCTGCATCTGGATTATTAATAATTAAATTATCAAGCTCGAAAAGTAAATCATCATAATCCATTAAGCCTTTTTCTCTACGATATTTAATATATTCCTGGTTGATATTATATAGATCAGTAGCATATTTCCGCAGTTGAAAATTTTCTTGCTTTAAAAGATTTTCTATACTAATCTCTTTATTTCTGGCTTTACTTAGTATATTAGCAATATTTTGTGCCTTGGGGAAAGAACGATCGCCTGACGCAATGTTTAAATTTGCTTTACATATTTTGATGGCTTCGGTAATGTCTTCAGAATCCATCATGGTAAAATTCCGATCCCCAAGCCACTCGGGATGCCACATTTGTAAAATGTGAAAAGCAAACGAGTGAAAGGTGCCACCATGGATGCCTAACAGCTCATGCTCTAGTAGTTTATCCGCCCGTGTGAGCATTTCTTTGGCGGCTTTACGGGTGAAAGTTAAAAGAAGCATCTGATTTGGATCAACGCCATGTTCATAGAGCCAGGCTAGACGGTAAACTATAGTTCGTGTTTTACCACTGCCGGCACCGGCTACAACCAAAATGAAGGGATCGGTACTTGATGCCGCTTCATATTGAGCCGCATTGAGGGATTTTTGGTAATCGATCATGCTGTACGCCAAAATGAAAATATGCTTGTGGTGTTTTAACCTATAGCAAGCTTAAATAGACTTGTGTTCTGACGTAAAAATGGCTGGGTCAAATTATTTGTGGCTTGCTGTCCAAAAAAAATTTTTTAAATTTTAAAGATTAAATAACTAGGTTTTTTTTGTTTGTATTTTTGCTAATAGAAACATACTATCTAATTGCTATTTTTTTATTTAATTTGGTTAAAGATTGTGTTTGCTATATAAGTATTTTATCCAAAAATAGATTTACGAATATTAGTTATCTGACAATCTAGTAGATTATTATAACCAATATCTAAATTTATTTTACCAATATAATTTAAATTATTGAATTGATTTAAAATATGCAAACTATACAATTATTTATGATATCTATTAATTATATCAATTCTAATGATTAATGTATCTATCAAATAGAATATATATCGAAATAGCTTAGTATTAAATTTTAAGTATAATCTGTTATTAAAGTAGTATTCAAATTAAGTTGAATAGTGGAAATCATAATTGTAGCTATAAATGTTTAGAGCAAAAACACTATACCATTATGTAGGCGTAAACCTTGCTAAGTGCGTGGAAATGCCTTTTGGGATTATCGTGTATTTTTGTGGTAAAATTCCTTAAATAATCTGAGTTAAGGCTATTTCCATAGGTAATAGCGGTCCAAGTGGTCAAGGATCGTCCAAAGAATTGGTTGCGCCGAAAGTTGAATAAATTCAAGTAGTTCTTTAAAAACTTAAGGCTAAGCTGGGATTTATGAGATTAGGCCAAAGGTAGTATGTCGCCAACGGCGAATCTAGTTTTTGGCCTAATGTGGCTCATTGAGGTTGATAGAGCAAACGTTATCGTTGATAGATTGTTTTTCGTGTCAAAATTTTCAGAGACATAGAAAAATTTTCTTTATTTGTCAATAAAAAAACTACCAAATGGCAAAAATAATTTTTTTTGTTTGCTTTTTAGATTGATACTAATTTAAATCTTGTTTATTAATCACTAAACTGCTTATTTTTATACTGTAGAACGCTGTATATGATGTGTATATGGCGTGAGAAATTTATTTTTACTTTGAAAAAATTTCTTTATCATTTATTCTTATTAAATGACAAATTAAAATTTACGTCTGGCTATAAGGAGAAGTTATGCTAAAAGAGCAAGAAGAATTTAAAAATGCTGTTGATAAAATTATAGAAGCTGTTATGTTTGAAAATTGGTTACGGTTTTATTTTATCTCTCCCATGGAGGAGGAAGGTAATCCTGATTCAAACGATGAGCATTTATTTTTAATTTTATCTGATAAAGCGTTGAAAAAAATTGAAGAACTTTATCCAGAATTGTTACCTATGGCGATGTATATGAATAAAAAAGAGCTATCCTTTGAATTATCACAAAAAACTATCTCTATATACGTTGTTGAAAATATTGATGGCCATATCATTCCCAGGGACACTGCTCAATCAATTATGAATAGTATGGCTTTTCAAACGCAACTAGAGCTCTTCAATACCTGGATTTCTTTGCATGAAGACCAGCTCGAACAGGGCTTTAGTGATTTTGGTGCCTGGAAAGAGATGTTTGCTAATTGGCAAGAATCTGAGAGTGGGCATGAACTCAAGGAAAAAATAATTTTGTCAAAACAGGGGCAAGTTCATAAAATGACAGCCCAGTAGGGCCAAATTTTTTAACCGATTAGAGCTTAACCATAGGCTTTGTGTGTGTGCAGGCAAAAAATTTGTACCTCTTTTTTCTTAGATTGCTTGGAAATTGACTCCATAGAGCGCCATAAAATCGACAGATTTGGGGATAGCAGGCATCAAGTCTAGTTTGGAACTGATTTTGCAATGATTAGGTTGTTCCTTTCAGCCTTCTTATTTATAGAGATTTTTTTCTTGCCATTATCTATTCCTAAAAGTTTTCTCCAATTAAGCGGCCTCCTTTTTGGTGGTCGCTTTTTATTTGGCTAAAATTAGATTATTTTGCAAAAATTTTGGCTTTAGGAGATATTGTAGGCCAAGTTCCACAAGAAATCAATCGATTTTTTCTAAAATTTACTTTTATTCAGCAAAATAATTAAAATTGTATTGACAATTTAATCTCTAATGGATTTATTCATTCATGGTTGATGATAATATATCTTTTCTTGCTTCTGAATATGATCCGGCATCAAAAGAGGACGCTCTTTTTCATATTTTTCCAGTTCCACTTGAAAAAAGCGTTTCATATGGATCTGGTACACGTTTAGGGCCTCACGCTATTCTTTCAGCCTCAGAGCAGCTTGAAGCACATGAAAATTTTCAAAGGCCAGGTCTTAATGGCATCTATACAGCGCCCATGCGCGATTGTTCTTCGGATATTCAAACTATCCTAGATGCTGTTGCCGCTGATGTTGCCAATACCATTTTGGCTAAAAAATATCCCATTCTCCTTGGTGGCGAACATACCGTAACTCTAGGCGCCCTTAGAGCCTTTGCCGATACAAAAATTTGTTCCAAGCCAGGTTTGGTTCAATTTGATGCTCACGCCGATTTGCGTCCTGAGTATGAGGGTAATCCTTATTCCCATGCGTCTGTTATGTATCGGGCAGTAGCCGATCTTGGATTTCAACTTGTCCAATTTGGCATTAGAGAATATAGTCTGGACGAAATCACGTATCAGAAAAAGTTTAATGTTTTGGCCCATACGGCTAATGATTTGGCTGATTTTGGCTGGCCTGAGCCTATTTTGCCAGCGGATTTTCCTGACGATATTTATATCACTTTCGATGTGGATGGCTTTGATGCCTCCCTGATGCCTGCCACAGGCACACCTTCACCAGGTGGTTTTTTTTGGCAGGAGGTGCGTCAAATTTTGACAAAGTTGAGCCGAATTAGGCGAATTGTTGGTTTCGATGTGGTTGAATTAGCGCCTATGCCTGCTTTAGCTTCCTGTGATTTTACAGCAGCTAAACTTGTGCATCTTTTAATGTCGCTGATTGTTTCTTCAAGATGATTCTTTTTGGGAGATTAGGCGTGAAAAATACAGTGGCAACTTTTAAGGCAGCCAAAGGTCGCATGAAGCTATCGATGCTGACAGCTTATGATTATTCAACAGCCAAAATAGCGGAAGAGGCTGGCATTAATGCTGTTTTGGTTGGGGATTCTCTGGGGATGGTCATGTTGGGTTACCCAGACACCCTCCGAGTGACTTTGGACGATATGATCCATCACTGCGCAGCTGTAGCTAGGGCTTGCCAAAATACTCTAGTTGTCTGTGATATGCCATTTATGAGCTATCATTCAGGCGTCTTAGATGCTGTGAAAAATGGTGGGAGACTTGTTCAGGAGGGACGTGCTCAAGCAGTTAAGCTTGAGGGCGGCAGAGACTTTGTGCAAGAAATAGCTAGTTTGGTTCGAGCACAAATTCCAGTTATGGGGCACTTGGGCTTAACACCACAGTCGGTTAATGCTTTTGGTGGTTTTAAAGTTCAAGGCAAAAGCCAGGCGGCAGCGCAAGCCATCCTTGATGATGCTAGGGCTGTCCAGGATGCTGGTGCCTTTGCCCTTGTTTTGGAAGGTATTCCTAGGCTTTTGGGTGAGAAAATTTCTGCTGAACTTGAAATACCAACTATTGGCATCGGTGCTGGGGAAAAATGTGATGGTCAGGTTTTAGTCTGGCAAGATATGTTTGGGTTAAGTGATCGCCAACCAAAATTTGTTAAGCGTTTTGCCAATGGTGGAGAAATAATGCTTAATGCCTTTAAGCAGTATGACCAGGAAGTAAAAAATGGCCAATTCCCTGGTATAAGCCAAAGTTATGTCGTGGAATGTGAAGAAGATATTATCAAAGCCATTAAATAAAAAAACTGAATATTTCTGTAGTTTTTTCTTAAACCCCACGGTTTTAAATTTATAAAATTTCTTATCCAATATCTAACTATAATATTTATATTAGAAATTAATATATAATTTCGTTTATATAAATTTACTTATATTATCGGATTAATAATTATGAAACCATTTTACCAGGGAAGAATTGATACATTTTGTGCTATATATGCAGTTTTAAATGCTTTACGTATTACGCATGGTATTCGAACTCTTAAAGCTAGAGAATTACTTAATGATACATTAATGGATTTAATTAAAAGCCCAGAGCAGTTTAAATCAGTACTTGATCAGACAACTGATTATATTAATATGGTCGATAATATGTTGATAAAATTTGCAAAAAAATTTCCACTAGCTATCGAGTATCCTTTTATCAAATCTGATAATGTTACAGTTGAACAGTTTTGGGATGTATGTAGATCTTGGATGGATATTGGACCTCAACGTACCGCTGTATTTCGTTTTATGCGTTTTTTTAATATTAATGAAGCACCCACTGTTAAGCATTGGACAGCAATTGGCACTATTGATGATGATACATTGAGTTTATACGATAGCAGCCATGATGCTGAATCTATCCAGCATTTACACCCGCAAACTATCGTAACAGACATAAAAAAAATTGACAAAGATAAAACTATTTTTGTCCAACCAAATACACTTAGGCTATTACGTTTGCCGTATTAGCCTATATTAATCAAGATATAGCGTGAGTAAAACAAATTTTACTGTTTTACTTACAATATTTTCCTAAATATAAACTATAGATATATATAAGAATTATATTAATATTTATAATAACTATGCTAATACTAAAATTATATTTAATAATAAAGTATATTATATACAATCTACTATGTAACTTCACTATAACGTTTATCAAGAAAGTATTTCAACAAAAAAATATATACCATTTTGTTTAATAATTTCTTATATCGTTTTGATATCAGAATATCAATATCTATGATACTATAAAATACTGTATTCTATTATTGATACAGGTTTATAAAAAATATGAGGATGAATTGCTTCATCCTCATATTTTTTTTATCTTGTTTAGAATATGGTCAGTACAGATAATTTATTTGCTATATTCTTTTTGTAAATACTCTTTTGCTAAATCTAGAGCTTTTAGATTGGCAGGCTGGAGTTTAGGCGCTAAAAATGTATTGATACCTTTCTTTAAAGTTTCAATATCAAATGGTAAAATTCCGCAAGCACAGGCGCAAGCGATCAAAACAGTATTGCCACTCTGAATTGAGCCTGCTTGAACCCCAAGTTCACGGGCTGGTAAGAAAAATGCTTTTCGTGCTACTTTATTAACATTAGCTTTGATGGTCTCTAGGTCTGGATAGTTGGCAGCACCTAGAGATACGCTTAATGGCGGAAGTTGATTTGAGCTTGAAATTACTACACCATTGGGTGCCAAGTAGGGTAAACCACGCAAGGTTTCTAGAGGTTCAAATCCCAGCAAAAGATCGGCTTCGTTGAGATCCAATTTGGGTGAACGCAAACCACCAAGCAATAAGACGCTTTCAACAACGCCACCCCGTTGAGCCATGCCGTGAACTTCACCGGCAACCACATCGAGACCAGTCATTAAGGCTGTTTTGGCTAAAAGGTTGGTCGCTGTCAGAGTTCCCTGTCCACCAACTCCTGTAAAGTAAATGCGTAGACGAGCATCTGTGGCCATTACGACTTAACCTCCTCACGTTTAACTGCCTTGAAACTTTTGGGTGCAATTTGGAGGCAGACCATACAGCCAGCACAGAGTGATGGATCTACGGCAACGTCATCACCATTGCGGTAGAATGCCGGACAGGCCAGTTCTTTAAGACAGGTGAGAGTTTCTTCGCCCTGACTAATTACTACGGCCACATTGGGCTGTACTTTACGTAGCTGGCGTTTGGCGTAGAGCACACAGGGCTGTTTGGCAATGATGACTCTAACCCCATCTTTATCTTTAAACTCGGTGAAAGCTTTAATTAGACTGCGTACATTGTAGGCATTGATGGTTTGTAGATCTGTCACCCCAAAGGATTTGACTATAGCCTCAAGATCTAGATGCACACAGTTGTCGCCAAGGGACTCTTGGAGCATCCCCGGGTTGGGTTGATGGCCAGTCATGGCGGTTGTGCCGTTGTCTAAAATAACCAAAAGCAGATTGTGTTTATTGAAGACAGCATTGGCTAGGCCGGTTAAGCCAGAATGGAAGAAAGTTGAATCTCCGATGAAGCTGACAACTTTTTGACCCATAGCGGCTAAACCGCTACCACCAGAAATGGAGGAGCCCATACAGAAGAGGAAATCAGCTGCACGCATTGGTGGTACAACGCCTAAGGTGTAGCAGCCAATGTCGCTTGAGTAGACTACGCTATCACCAAAGACTTTTCTGGCGGCGTAATAGACTGACCGGTGGGAGCAGCCAGGGCAAAGGTTCGGCGGTCTATTGGGTAATTCTTGAATATTAAGATTTTCCGGCTCTTTTGGTTCTGGCGTGCCCAGCCATCTAGCCAGCCGTTTGGCCACCAAGCGGTGGGAATATTCGCCAAGATCGGTCAAAGTGGCATCTTTGCCTGAGATCTGAACGTTTAGGCCTTTTTCTTGGGCTAGGGCGCGAAGATCATGCTCCAAGTAGGCATCGCCTTCTTCCAAGACCAAGACGTTTTTGTGGCGCGTTAAAAAATTAGCCAGACGTTCGGTTGGCAGGGGCCAGGTCATGCCAAGTTCAAAAATATCAACCTTATCCTCTAGGCCCTGGCTAATCAAAGCATCGAATAGGTAATTGCGGGCCACGCCGCTTGTGACAATACCAAACTCTACAGGTGTGGGTTGATTTTTTTCGATATTGAAGGGGCTTTTTTCTGCCACAAGCCTGGCTTTTTCCATAGCTTCTTCCACAGCTACATGGCGTTTTCTGGCCACTGCAGGCAGTGGCACAAAGCGCTGCGGATTTTTTTGGAAAGGCACTAAGCTAGTTTTTTGGGGGAGCTCGCCAAATGTTACCGGACCGCGTACATGGCTAATTCTAGTTGTTGTGCGCAGCATAATGGGTTGCTCAAGTTCGCGAGCCAAGGCAAAAGCAGCTTTAGTCATGGCATATGCTTCTTTAGCTTGGGCTGGCTCAAAACAGGGCAGATGAGCTATGCGAGCATAACCGCGATTGTCTTGTTCATTTTGGCTTGAGTGACAGCCTGGATCATCGGCTGACAGAACAACTAATCCGCCAGGCAACCCAGTGTAGGCAGTAGTAAATAGTGGATCTGCGGCTACATTTAAGCCCACATGTTTCATGGTTACTAGGCTCATGGCGCCGCCGAGAGCTGCGCCACACGCTACTTCCATGGCCACTTTTTCATTGATGGAATATTCCATGCGGTAGCGCTCAGGAGCCTGAATGCGTTTAAAGGTATCAACAACTTCCGATGATGGTGTACCTGGATAACAGGTAACCATTTGCACGCCGGCTTCCAGAGCGCCTCTAACAATGGCTTCATTGCCAAGCAAGAGTTGTATTTCGCCAGCTTTCTCGCTTAGCAAGGGGTGTTTACTCATAATTATCTCCAAGGATCACTAACAACTATTTTGGAGTATCGGTTGTGGATTTTGTATTTTTGGTGGAAGAATCTTCCTGTGGAGAGCTTATTTGAGCTAGGACACGCTCAAAATAGGCCGCTTCATCAGGATCAGATTCTTTGATCATGGCTGTTAAGGTGTCTTTGGCTAGTGTCTCATTGCCCGACCTTAAGGCTGCATCAGCTAGCATTTGTCTATAATGCATGGGGGTCGGTGTCGGGAGTCTTTTCTCGAGATCTTGCAAAAGTTTTAAAGCTTCCGCATTTTTATCTTGGCGCAAGAGGCAGGAAGCTTGGGCTAGTTGCGCTAAAGGTGCGATGTTGCCATCAGCATCATTTAGGGCTGCTTCAGAGTAGGCTTTTTCAGCAGCAGCGTAATCTTTCAGCTCACTTGCGTATTCGCCTACAGTTAGCGACAAGATTGTTTTTAATCTGTCTGGGGCTTTGGCCTGCAGAGCTTTTAGGGCAGAAATCCTTTCTTGGCCTTCTAGAGTTAGCTCAATTTTGGTCTTTTCATCGAGAAATTGCGTTTCGTCTTTTTGTTTGTACCATTTCCAAACGCCGGTAATTGCGGCAACAAGCAAAAAAATGGCCACAAAACCAGCGATTTTTCCCCCATGTTGAGTGATAAATTCCAGAAGGGGGGCATTTTCACGACTGACTTCAGAGCCGATTTCTTCTAAAAGATTGGTGCTTTGCTGAACAGGTTGGAGAGGTGGATTAGTAATGTTTTTAGCCATATTATATTGCGTCAAATCATACAAAGAGTATGAATATGACGCGACCTCCTAAATGATTATAATCTAAAGGTAAAATTGATATATTTTAGATAGAATAAGATAAAATTTGATTAAAATTAATCAAACTAAAACAAAAAATTAAATAAGATTAATTTTAGATGTGCTGATGAAATAGGATGGCTACTATTATAATGTTGGATAAAAGTGCTAAGTTTAACAGAAAAAATTATTTGGTAGATTTATTTGGATAATTCTATTTAGATAGCATAAAATATAAATAATGTAGAAATAAAAAGATATATTATGTTTACCCCGTAATGTTTGAACAGATCAAACATATATCGCTATTAGAGACTGAGATACACATATCCACATATTCCAAAAAATTGACGGAAAGGTAATATATTATTTCAACACTGTTGTTAGTTTGTAAATCAGGCAACAAAATATGAAAAAAAACAATCTTAAATCATTAATCTAGAATTTCATTTTCTAAATAACAAAACTTTATATATTCACGTGATTGGTAAAAAAAATCTGTGTTATAATTTGAAATACTTTCACTTATCCATGATGTATATACATCTATCAAGTGTTCAATAATATTTTCGTTTGTGTTTTGTTTGGATTCAATCGTATTAGTATCTTCAATAAGTCTTGAATATACTTTTCCAATATCCCAATAACTAGGAACAGTGTACAAGCAATCAGCTACATTATCAAAAGTTCCAATTTTCATTTTAGATATTTTAATAAATTCATCTGCAACTTTTTCTATTATTTCACAATGTAAGACATCAGCATAATCATAAATATGCATAAGAAGTTTTGGTCCTAATGATTTTACTACATCTGATCTTGACAGTTTTTGTTTTCTACCTATAAATTCAATTAAGCTACATGTAAAAAAGAGATTGTCGTCATATTTACAATCAAGCATATATTTCATAGCCTTCAATAAAATTTAAGGTTGTTAACGCTTCTATTGTATGAAAACTTATTTGATGTGTTGGTTTATTAAATTTTGCAAGTTCCCAAAATGCTGTACATGTTATTTCACCATCAAGATATGTTTGAATATAATTATAAATACGATCATTTGCCATTGGACCTTCTACAATATCGTAATAATGTTTCTTTCCGCTTCTACATGCAATAATGAAATCAAGCCATTCTTCTGTCATATGTTCAAATTTAATAATTTTACATTTATTAGGATATTTATAAACGTACGAATTAATAATTCCTTTTGATCCGTAACGCAATGCCAAGCGTTTAGCTTGTTCTTTTAATTTTGTACAATAAAAACCAAAATAAAAATCTTTATTGTATAGTGATAATCGTATTTCTGGAAATTTTACAATCATTTTGCTACCATGATATAAAATTATATTTTGTTCATTTACAGTGGACATAATTTCTCCGCAATACATATAATGTAAATATAATATTAACATATAAAAAATAATATTAACAATTAACGTCACACATAAAAATAATTTAAAATTTGAAGCATAAAAGTATTATTTAATATGTATCTATATATCTGGAATTTAAACTTGATATTAAAAGCATGATTATGTATGATTTTAACTATTATTAAAAATACCTTGTTTTTAACATCTATTAGTATATTCCTAATAGATGATATATAACTTTATACTGTAATATTTTTAGTTCAATTATTATTAATGTTTGATATTTTTATTTTTTTTATTTTTTTATTATCAATAAATAAATCTAATTGATCTAAAAATTGGTCTTCGCCATTATAAATGATGTTAAAATTTTTTCTGAGTTGTAATGCCTAATCTGAATCACATTTATTTTCATAACAAGATCAGCATATATATTGATCATATTTTTAGCTTAAGATGGTAATCTAGTATCTATATTAAATATTCTTGTTAGTATACGTTGAGCTTATACTCCCAAAGTACCACCAGGTGCATTAAAAATATTATCTCGATCTATAATTCTAATATGTTCACTTTTAATCGATGATAGTACTGTGGACTATTAGTTGTAACAATAAATTTAATGTTTGGAAATAAGTTACAAAGAGTTAGAAGAACTGTTTGTTGCCATGCAGGATGAAGATGTAATTCAATTTCATCAATTAAAACAATACCAGATGAGCATAGTATATCAGATTCTTCTTTATGAAGTGTTTGATTTGCTACAACTAATCTTCTAGCTAAATCCATCACTAGGGCTAACATTGCGCGACACCCACCACTTAATTGTTCAATAAGTAGTGGAATTTTTGGAGCGTCTTTGTGTGTGATGAATATTTGAGGCGGAGTTTCGTCTACATAAGGTTCATTATATTCTCCTAATGCTGTTGCTACAGCAGATCTGACTACATTAAGTTCTGTAATAGATATATTAAAATTTTTTGCTCTTCGTATTTTCATACTCTCTTCTATATTTTTTTCGATAAACCAAGTCATCGCAGAAGAAAAATCAATATCTGGCTCAAAAGCATGTGCAAAAGCAGATTTCATTAAAACAGTTGAGTTATTTGATCTATGAAATTTATTAATAATTCGCTTTGCTGTATAGTATACACATACTGATTGTTCATCAAAAATTTTTTTTAAAAGCATTATATATTTGATCAAATTTAAGAGATTCTTTATTGTTAAGATCATTATAATAATCTAAGTTGACAGTAAGCGCATGATTATTTTTGTTCAAGAGTATATATTTAAAAATCGCATGAATAGTATTATATTTAATATCAATTGCCTTTAGTGAAGTTTTATATTTACCTGTAAAATTTAATATCAAATATTTGAGCAAAAATGAGCATGCATCTAGGATGCTTGTTTTTCCAGAAGCATTCTTACCTACAAATACAGTCAACTTAGGATCGATGTTGATGGTGATATCTGAGAAACATCTAAAGTTTTGATATTTATTTCTATTATTTTCATATAAATACATACCAATAAGAAATTTCAAGCTTAAGATAATTGTAGTTTTATCTGTCATTATCTAAAAAATTTAGGCGAATATTGAATTTTATTAAATATATATTTATAAATTATATATTATTGAATGTATAAAATCATCAGTTATTTGTTAGTTATTAATATTTTTAGGTGCAGAAGGTTATAAAAAAATAAAATATAGATCTGATATAGTCATATTACAAATCAAAAAATGACCTTAATACAGATTAAGTTTGCTTTGTACAAATTTGCGTCATTTTAAGGTCAAAATGATCATGTTGCCAAAATATTCAAGATAATATAAAAGTATCTGAAATTGTTTTTACTCTCACCAAGCATCAAAATTTTAAGGGTAGACGAGTTTTATGGACAAAACAATGCTGAAAATTGCCAAAGATGCCAAAGAGGCTGCTGGTGTTTTAAATTCTGCGTCGGCTTCATTGAAGGTTAAGGCCCTTGTAAACCTAGCCACATTGTTGGATGAGCATACAAGCGATCTCTTGGAAGTGAACAAATTGGATGTGGATTTGGCTAAAAAAGAGGGCTTGGATGCTCCTCGTATTGACCGGCTGACCCTTACGCCTAAGATTATAGGGGATATGAGTCAAGCTTGTCACTATATAGCGGGGTTAGAGGATCCTATTGGCGCCATGGATAGCCAGTGGCAGCGGCCCAACGGCCTTTTGGTTGGACGTATGCGGATACCCTTAGGGGTCATTGCCATGATCTATGAGGCTAGGCCCAATGTAACTATTGACGCAGCCATCTTGTGTCTTAAGGCCGGCAATGCGGTTATTTTGCGAGGTGGGCGTGAGGCTATCAACTCCAATATTGCTTTAGCCGAACTTTTTCAACAGGCCCTAGTTAAAGCCAATTTGCCCCAAAATGCGGTTCAGCTGGTGCGAAATTTAGATCATGCTGCCGTAACCGAGCTTTGCCATCTAGATCAATATATAGATGTTATGATTCCGCGTGGTGGGGAAGAATTGGTTAGGCGGGTGACGCAAGAAGCAACCATGCCTGTTTTAAAGCATTTCAAAGGTGTTTGCCATGCCTACATCGACGCTGACTGCGATCAAGATGAAGCTTTGAATATTGTCTTTAACGGCAAGGTGCAGCGGCCAGGTGTGTGCAATGCATTAGAGTGTCTGCTTGTACATAAAGATATAGCCGAGGAATTTTTGCCCAAGGTTTATGGTAAGTTAGATACGGTTGCTTTTTATGCTTGTCCAAGGGCTTTGCCTTATCTCGGTGAGCGGGCCAAAGAGCTTAAACCTGAGCATTTGGGCTATGAATTCCACGACTTGATTTTAAGTGTGGTTGTTGTGGATGACTTGGATGCGGCTCTCAAGCATATCGCTAAATACGGCTCAAATCATACAGAAATTATTTGTACGCGCAACTTAGACCATGCCAATCGTTTTTTGCGTGAGGTTGATGCTTCCATGGTTGGCGTTAATGCTTCAACTAGATTTAATGATGGTGGTGAATTGGGCTTGGGAGCCGAAATTGGTATCTCCACATCCAAAATTCACGCTTATGGTCCAATGGGCGTGCGTGAACTAACCACCACTAAGTTTGTTGTCATGGGCCATGGACAAGTTAGGGTTTAAGCAGTGGAGAAGAAAAAAGGTTTAGCCATTTTGGGGGGGAGTTTTAATCCTCCTCATTTTGGCCATTTGCGTTTGGCCTTTGAGATTAGCGAAAATTTTTCCGAACTCGTCAGTCAAGTTTTGATTGTACCATGTGCTAGACCACCACACAAGTCAGCCTGGCAAATGTTGCCCTTTGATTTGCGCATCCTAATGCTTGAGATGAGTTTAAAGGATTATCCGCATATTGAAGTTAGTCGACTAGAAGGTGAGCGCGAAGGGCTCTCGTATACCTGGGAAACATTGCTTGAGTGTCAGAAGCGTTATCTTGGTTGGCAAATCTATTTTGTTATGGGTATTGATGATTATGTGCAGGTTGCTGACTGGTATCGTGGCTTGGAATTGCCTAAGCTTTGTCAATTGATTATTGTTTCACGTGGAACAACAAGTTTTGCTGATTTCTGCGCTGCAACCAAAGTACTTTGGCCTTCAAGCGTTCCCAGTTTAGACGGAGAAAAATTTTGTTTTTTGCCAGGGGAATCGCGAAGTTATTTCTTGGATATCCCATGGCTTAACATCAGTTCAACCATGCTTAGGGATCGGTGGCGGCGTGGGTTGAGTCTTGATTTTTTAGTGCCAGATGTGGTTGTGAAATTGCTTAAGAGTCATCATAAAGAAGTTAAAGAGGCTTGGAGAGAATGTTAATTCCACGTGACATCCGTGAACCCATGGTTAGGGCCATTGGATACTTGAGGAAAGATGATCCCTTACAGGCCATGCAGGCCATGGTCATAGCTCTAAAAGCAGCCCATCTTAGGAATTCTTTGCCCTTGAAGCGCGCCTTGGTTAAGCCGATTCAAGATTTTTTGCACAGGTTAGAGGATAATCCGCGTATCAGATGGCTTTTGGATGGTTGTGTACCAGATGATGGCGAAGCTTTTCCGTTTAGTTTGGGTCAAGAGACCAAACTCATGGCCGTTTTGGGTGGTCTCGTGCGTATTTTGCAAAAGCAAGAGCAAACCTATGCTGATGAACGTCAGACCTATATTTTAGCTAGACAGCGCCGGGAAACTCTTCTTCAAACAGGGCAAGATTATTTGCGGCTTGGCCAATTGGCACTAGCGCAAGCATTTTTTATTCGCTTGGTTGTGGAATTTAAGGAAGAGGAAGATTTGTGGCTTGAGCCTGCTGAACTTTTAAAAAGTTATGGTTGCCATAAGGAACTAGCCGGATTTTATGATGCGCTGCTTAAAATTTATCCCAAAAAGGCCCAAATTTATACTCTGGCTTTGGAGGAATGGTTAAGTCTTGGTGAATATGAGCGAGCTGAAGATGTTTTTAAGCGCTTTTTGGAAATTTTTGGACGCCACCCCAATACCTTAGCTCGAATGGCTAGATTCTACCTCAACTGGGGCAAACTTGATCAAGCTGAACTTGCCGCTGCCGAGGCGCTAAGCCGCGATCCCAATTTAGCGGAGGCTCTTCAAGTACTCAATGCTTTGCAGGGGAAAATTTAGGTTTCTGTATGCCAAAGTCGTATACATATGTTGTCAGCGCCTGTTTAGTGGGTTTTGCTACCCGCTATGATGGGCGCTCAAATTTTGTAGCCGCAGTTGCCAGACTATATAATCTGGGTCTTTGTTTGCCAGTTTGTCCAGAATGTCTGGGCGGCTTGGCTGTGCCAAGGCTGCCCTGTGAAATTTGTGTTGATAAGATCTTAAGGCGCGATGGGTGTGATGTAACAGCTGCCTTTGGCTTAGGGGCTAAGCTTGCTTTAAAGTTAGCGTTGGAATCTAGAGCCAGAATCGCCATTTTAAAAAGCAGATCCCCTTCATGCGGTTTTGGGGCTATCTATGATGGCACTTTCAGCAAAAAGCTTGTGCCAGGCTCTGGCCTTTTTGCCAGGAAGCTTTTGGAGCATGGCCTAAGTATTTTCACCGAGGAAAATTTTTCCTAGGGCTGTCTGGGAAAAGTTTAGTCGGATCTTGGAGACTCAGTTTCGTTTTTTCTTAAGACTTATGGTTTTACATTTGCAGGCGGTGTTAAAAAATCGGTAACTCCCTGAAATTAAAGACTTTTTTACCTCTATTGCCCATACAATTTTTGCCTAAGGCGGTTGGTACGTTTTTTGAACTTTAAAGCTTGCCGAGAATGATTCGGGCAAATTTTGCCAAGGAAGGAAAAGGCCCGAAATTATAATTTTAAGTGAGCTCAGGCGATCGGAGGAATAATTATGAGTCTTTCAGCAAGTATGTGGACAAGCGTTTCGGGCTTGATGACGCATGGGGAAAAAATGAATGTGATCGGCAATAATATTGCCAATGTGAGTACGATAGGTTTCAAAGCTCAGCGTGCAGATTTCTCCGATTTTTTCTACACCAATTACGGCACCGCTAGCGGAGTAGATCAAGTCGGTAAGGGTACCCGTATAGCGGCCCTCATCGGTGACTTTTCGCAAGGTGGTTTTGAAAGCACAAACTCGGCTACTGATTTAGCCATCAACGGCAATGGCTTTTTCCAAGTACGTAATGAAAATACTGATGGCAAATTTTATACACGAGCTGGTGATTTTTATTTCAACAACAAGCGGGAATTAGTCAATCCAGATGGCTTACACCTGCAAGGATGGAAGACATCTCAAGAAAAGAGTGTTAGTATTAGTACCGGAACAGTTAATCTTAATAAGGCTGAAGAAGATTTTAGACGAGTTGGTACACCGACTGATATAGTTTTAGATCAATGGAATCTTCCGCCTGAGCGGACTAAGAATATTACAATCGCTAATAATTTGGTTAATAATGATAAGTATGATGTAACATCTTCAAAAACTTCACCATTGACAGCTTTATTTGATTCATGGAATGCTCAAAACGATCCTCCAATTTCTGATACAGCCTATGCCACACAAAGCACAATTAAGGCTTATGATGATTCAGGATCTCCACATGATATAACTGTTTATATGGATAAGGTTAAAGCTAAAAGCGTTGATGCTGCAGGAAACATGGAGTATGAAATCAATAATTTACCAGATGGTTATAGTATTTATGAATATCTAGTTACGATGAATCCTGAAGAAGATAAAAGAACATATGAGGATAGCGGAACTATAAAGACATTTTATGATGAAACAGATAAAAACCCAACTAAAACTACAAAAGATACATTAAGAACAGCTGGCATTTTGATGAGCGGTGTGATGATTTTTGATTCAGCGGGTACACTTGTTTCACAATCAGCTTATACTTATGGTGGTAAAGACGGTAGTAGTTCTTATGATAGAAATAATAGTACACCTAAAGATGACAGTAAATGCAGTTTAGATCCTACTGATAAGAAGTCGTGGCAGCCAACAGAGATTTCTAGCAATGGATTACCAGTATTCACAGCAAATTTTTCTGGCAAAGGCTTAGCTAATACTGTACGTGAATTGGACGCTGGTGATAATATTATTGAACTTGATTTAGGATTAAATAACTCTTCTAATTCTTGGACAACTAGCGGTAGTCTAGATGATTTGCAGATTGATACTAGTACAAACACAGTAGATTATAATTCACTAGCCCTAATGTCAGGTGCCGTACGCGATGATAACGCCACTGCCAATAATGGCAGCACCTTTGTAACGGACATTCAAGACGATGGGTATGCCTCTGGTGTTTTAAGTAACTATTCCATTGATAGTGAAGGTGTAGTTTACGGCTACTACAGCAATGGCGAAAGCATTCCCCTTTACCAATTAGCCATGTACGATTTCCACAGCACCCAGGGGCTTTACCGTGAAGGCGGCAACCTTTACTCGCAAACCCAAGAATCAGGTCGAGCGGTGGAAGGAGTGGCTGGCAATGGGACATTTGGTAACATCAGTTCCTACTATATTGAAAATTCCAACGTGGATATGAGTCGTGAATTTGTGCATATGATCTCATGTCAGAGGGGCTTCCAAGCTAACTCTAAGAGTATCACCACAACAGACACGATGCTTGAAACGGTCATCGGCATGAAGCGCTAAACGAATTTGGTTAGATGCTTAAATTCGGGGGGACAGGATAAAAGATCCTGTTCCCCTTAATTTTTTTAGCCGTAAGTTTTGCTTCTAGGGCTTAAAGATTATGGCAGATGTTGGAGCTTTTGGATTTTAGGCCGAGTCAAAGATCGTGAGAAAAAAACTTTTTCAGAGCAAAATTGTAGAATTTTTCAAAAATTGGTTTTTGCAACTTTCCCTTAAACAGCTTAAACGATACTCTCACGTTAATGGAATTAGCTTTAACGAGTTGGCCAGGTTGCATCTAGCAAAGAGCAAGGCAAGTCGTGAAAGGATAAAACTTAAGCTCTTTTCTGGCCCGAGGCATTAGGCATACTCTTTGCAAAGCTTAACCATTGCGCAACGCAAAAAAATGAAGAAGATCAGAGCAAAGCTTGGGGAAACGAAATACTCATCCCTGGCTCCCAAAAAAATTGTTGGGAGCATTTTTCTCTGCCGCATTGCCTGGATCAGTTAGAAATAACCGCACCTTTAGAACAAGTTTAGGGCAAAGGCTTTTGCCGTCTACTATAGCTTAAGCGTTTAATTTCCATATTTTTAAGCTTTTTAGGTCATGTATGTCATGCTGACCTTTAGAAGCAGAAATCGTTAAGGATTTAAGATATGTTCGGGAAGCAGCAAGACCCTAGCCGAACAGAAAACGCCACGCCTAAAAGAATTAGAAAACAGCGCAATGAGGGCAATGTGCCAAAATCGGCTGAATTAGGCAAAGCCGTTAGTCTCACTGCAGGTTTGATCATTTTGACTCTCTGGATTGGGCAGATTAGGGCGACACTGACCGAAATTTTTCGGCAATTTTTGGATTGTACCCGTGTTTTTGAAGTAAATACTGAAAATATCTACAGCCTTTCCATCGAATTGAGCCTGAAAATTGCCTACATGATTTTGCCCATTCTCTTCTTTTTGGGTTTCTTATCCTTGGTGGCACAGCGGCTGCAAGTGGGTAAATTGTGGACAACCAAAATTTTTAAACCCAAATTAAGCCGTTTTAATTTGATTCAAGGTTTAAAGCGTCTTTTATTGTCGCCACAAACCTTGCTGCGTGTTTTAAAAAGTCTCTTATTTTGTATAGCCCTAGCCATAATCCCAGCCTTTGTCATTTACAATGAACATGAAAATTTCATCTATATCTACTATGAGACACCTGAAGGCATAGCCGCTTATATGCTAAATCTTGGTTTCCTCTTGGCCAAGTACGCGCTCATCCCCATTATTTTGATCGCCGCTTTTGATGTTTGGCAGTCACGCTATGCCTACAAAGAAAGCATGAAAATGACCAAAGACGAAGTAAAAGATGAGCAGAAGCAGGCAGAAGGTGATCCTAAGGTTAAGAGTGAACAGCGCAAGAAGATGATGCAGATGTCCATGAAGCGGATGGCTAAGCAGATACCTAAAGCTGACGTTGTTGTGACTAACCCAACCCATATTGCCGTGGCCTTAAGGTATAATACACAAGAAGCACCAGCCCCGGTTGTGGTGGCTAAAGGGGCCGGCCATGTGGCAGAAAAAATCAAAGAGATCGCCAAGGAACACCGCGTTCCCATCCGCGAAAATGTGCCTTTGGCCCGTGCTCTCTTTAAAGCTTGTGAAATTGGCGATATGATTCCTGAAGAGTTGTACAAAGCTGTGGCGGCAATTTTAGCCAGCATTTGGCGGTTAAAACCAAGACAGCAACCGCAAGCGCATTAACCATGAGGTTCTCCTAACATGCCAGCAGTACCGAATATAGATTATAGCCGCTTTTCCAAAAATGGCGAAATTTTCATCGCCGCAGGGGTTGTGATCATCCTCTTTGTCATGTTGGTTCCTCTGCCGACATTTTTTTTGGATATCATGCTCTCAGTCAGCATTTCTATCTCAATGCTGGTTTTGATCACAACCATGTTTATGATGTCGCCTCTGGAGTTCACCATTTTCCCGTCCCTTTTGCTGGTGACAACTCTACTTAGACTAGCTCTAAACGTTGCCTCCACACGTTTGATTTTATTGAACGGCGATATGGGTACTGAAGCAGCCGGTACGATCATCAAATCTTTCGGTGAATTTGTGGTTGGTGGCAGCTACGTTGTGGGCGCGGTTATCTTTATGATCATGTTCACCTTAAACAAGGTGGTTATAACTGCCGGTACGACGCGTATCGCTGAAGTGGCGGCCCGTTTTACCTTGGATGCTATGCCAGGTAAACAGATGGCCATTGAAGCAGATTTAAATGCCGGCCTAATTGATGAAGAAGAAGCTACGGCCAGACGTCACGGATTGCGTAAAGAAGCTGATTTCTATGGCGCTATGGATGGTGCCTGTAAATTCGTTTCCGGTGACGTGAACGCTGGTATGTTCATAACCTTAATCAACTTGATCGGTGGATTTATCATTGGTGTTGTCCAGAAAGATATGGACTGGCAAACAGCCTTACAAACCTATTCACTCTTAACCATTGGTGACGGTTTAGTATCCACTATTCCTTCGATTATTATTTCCACAGCCACCGGTCTTTTGGTGTCCAGAGCTGCAGCTGAAGCCAAGATGGGCGAAGAGTTCATGGCGCAGCTGACCTTTAACAGTAAGGCGCTTAAACTTGTTTCAGCCATTTTGGTTTTATTTGCGATTATCCCAGGTCTGCCCACAATTCCCTTTTTAACTTTATCTGTGGCTATTTTTCTTGGATCACGCGTATCGCCAGAAGATGTCACTGCTCAAGGCAAGGATGGTGCAGCACAAAATAAAGGTGGTAAGACTCAAGGTAAATCTTCACAGCCACCTACACCTGATACACCTGAGGATGTACAAGCACTTTTGCCTTTGGATGCCTTGGAACTTGAGGTTGGCTATGGACTTATTCCATTGGTCGATGAAGAGCAGAGTGGCAACCTCTTAGCCAGAATACGTTCCATTAGGCGCCAATTTGTTCTGGATATGGGTGTAATTATCCCATCGCTCCACTTACGTGATAACTTGCAGTTAAAACCAGGACAGTATGCCCTTTTGATCAAGGGAAACCAAGTGGCTTCAGCGGAAATTTTGGTTGATCACTTTTTGGCCATGAACCCTGGCAATATCACCACCAAAATTAATGGTGTGGAGACCCGTGAACCAGCCTTTAATCTGCCAGCTATTTGGATTCCTGCAGCACAGCGTGAAGAAGCCATGATGGCCGGTTATACCGTTGTTGATCCAGCCACAGTTATTGCTACGCACCTAACCGAAGTCTTTAGACGCCATTTAGCCGACTTTTTGGATCGGCAGGCTGTGCAATCGCTTTTGGATACCTTGGCAAAAACTTCACCTAAGACGGTAGAAGATCTGGTGCCAAATACTATCAATTTGGGTGGTGTGCAGAAAGTTTTGCAAAATTTGGTGCGCGAAAATGTCTGTATCCGCGATATGTTAACCATCTGTGAAACATTGGCCGATTTTGCTCCGCAGGTTAAAAGCCCCGAGATGCTCACAGAATATGTGCGGGAGAAACTTTCACGTTCTATTGTCCGTTCTTATCTAGATAGCCAAGGCGTCTTACCGGTTTTGACCTTAAACGGTAATGCTGAACGTAAGGTTCAAGAGGGCATCCGCCAGGCCGAAAACGGTCAAGCCTTCTTATCATTAAATCCAGCTATAGCCCAGCGTTTGGTGCAAAATATCAATGCTGCTGTGGAACGGGCTGTGAACACAGATGGCCAGCCTGTTGTCTTAACAACACCCATGATTAGACCGCATTTGGCCCAACTTGTGACCCGCTTCTTGCCAACTGTCCCCATAATCTCGCAAGCTGAAATTCCTCCGGATATTCGCTTACAGTCAGTTGGCAGTATTCCACTAGATTAGCGAAATCTTTTTTGATCTGACTATTCTTTAGCTTATAAAAGTATCTTGTCTTTCTTAACTGCTAGAAGGCAAGATACTTTTTTATTTTGAGCTTAAGATAAATATTTTAGAACCTACGTTATTTTGTATAATTTCACTGATATTATATTTTCATGTGTGAAAAAATAATCTTAAAACCATACACTTAAGATAGATAAAAAATAATACAAAGAATAGATTTTGTTTAATTGTTAAAACTAAAGGCTAATTTTAAACAGAAAGGCATTAAAATTAACCATTGATATTAAATTTTTAGCTTTTATCAAATATAAAATACAAACTGTTTAAACAATAACAATAAAAATATATTTGTATGTAGACAGTTAATTATTTTAAACAAGATAATTGTTTGTATTTTTGTTGTAATATAGAGTGTAAAAATTATTTTTCTAATCTTAGTTAAAAGTCAATTGTATGGTCTGGTTAAAATTTTTTATGTTTTATCATGTAAAATTTGTTTTTTATTTTCAATCTAACGCCATCTAATGCCTTAATCATTTTTTTCTTGACAAAACGTTGATTTTAGGGCAGAAATTGCTAGGCAGAACACAAGCTTAGCTGCTTTAAGTGTTCTCATCCTATAGAACTTAGTTCATGATGGGGTGGCCTACTTGGGCCTCCTTTTTTTTTACTTTTTTTTGCTTTGACTCGAAGAGGGCTTGATGGCAGCGACAGGCTATGAAAAGCTTAAAAAAACGATTCTGGATTTAGCTACCCCCCTAGTTTCGGCCCTAGGGTTAGAGATTTGGGGCCTTGAATTTGTCACAAGCGGTCGGACTGTGGTTAGGCTTTATGTTGATTTGGCCTCGGATGGATCCAATGATGCTGAGCTGTTAGGAGCTAGCCTTGATCAATGCGCTGAAATTTCCAGACAGTTAGGCTTAGCCTTGGATGTGGAGGATGTTTTTAGTGATCCGTGGGTTTTGGAGGTCTCAACGCCGGGACTCGATCGAACCTTTTTTGAGTTAAACCAAATGTCCGGTTATGAAGGGGATGTTTTACAGGCCAAGCTCACCAAAGTTCATCCACAAGGCGTTGGTGGCAGACGTGTTTGGGTTGGAGTCCTCTCAGAAGTTTTGACAGATTCTTTCAGCTTAAAGCCCTGTGAAATTACACCAGATGACCATATTATCCAATCAAATGATACTGTTATAAACATTCCCTGGAATTTGACCAAGAAGGTTTGTCGCAAACCGCTTTTTCCAAAGCCCCCCAAGCCTGGCAAAGGAACTTAAACGTAAAGTATTTGCTCTAAAATTTGGTTAAGGTCAGTTTCAAGCACATTCCTAACTTTAGGGAGTACGGAGGCTTCCTCGGAGGGTTAGATGTTCGCAGAGGCGGCTTGCCGTGTTCACGAAACCTCCTATTATTTTTCCATGATACTTTTGGAACTAAAAAAGTGCCAAAATCGATATGAAAAAATAATATATGAAACTAAATTGATATGAATTTCGAACTGAAAAAAGCTATTGATCAAATCAGTAAAGATAAAGGTTTAGATAGAGAAATGCTCGTCAATACATTAGTAGACGCAGTGCGTACTTCTGTATTGAAACGTTTTAGTGAAGAAATGGATGTGGAAGTAAATTATAATGATGATACTGGAGATATAGATGTTTTTCAATTTAAGATTGTTGTTGATGATGGTGAAGTAGAAGATGAAAATATGCAAATTCCGTTAACTGAAGCTAGGAAACATGATCCTAATGTTGATATAGATGACGAAGTAGGCTTTCGTATCCAGATTGGTGATTTGGGCCGTATTGCTGCTCAATCAGCTAAGCAAGTAATCATTCAGAGGATGCGTGATGCTGAGCAGGGTATAATCTTTGATGAATTTAAAGATCGTAAGGGAGAGATTGTTTCAGGCATAATTCAGCGTCGAGATAAGGGTGGCTGGATCGTCAATCTTGGCCGCACTGAAGCTATTTTGCCACGTGATGAGCAGATTCCCAGAGAGCACTATAAGCGTGGTGACCGTGTGCAAGCTTTAATTTTAGACGTCCGTCGTGAGGGTCGTGGCCCGCAGGTGGTCATTTCAAGATCCCACCGGGATTACATGGCGGCTCTTTTTAAACGCGAAGTTCCCGAGGTGGATGAAGGGCTAGTCAAAATTATGGGGGTGGCCCGCGATCCAGGCTCAAGAGCCAAAGTAGCTGTTTATTCCAAGGAACGCGAGGTTGATCCGGTTGGTGCTTGTGTTGGTGTGCGTGGATCTAGGATTCAAAATATAGTCCAGGAATTTCGGGGTGAGCGCATTGACATTGTTGTCTGGAGCCCTGATATAGCAACTTATGCTAGGAATGCTTTAGCTCCGGCCTTTGTCACAAGGATTGTGATCGATGAAGATGAGAATCTCTTGGAAGTCATCGTGCCCGACGATCAATTGACCAACGCCATCGGTCGCAAAGGTCAAAATGTTAAGCTTGCCGCTAAACTTTTGGGCTGGAAAGTGGACATCTTTACAGCTAGCCGTTACCAAGAAGCTCTGTTTGGTCATGGTTTGGAGCAGGTAGCCTCCATTGCCGATATTCCGGTTGATAATTTCCTTAAGGCTGATTTTTCATCTTTGGATAAGCTTAAAAATGCCACCGATGATGATTTGCGCAGCAAGCTTGAGTTAGATGATCTTAAGCTCACTGAGCTTAAACAAGCCATAGCTTTAATTCTGCCAGTGGTTGAGGAACAAGCTGAGAGCATTTTGGAAAAAGATAAGGGCAAGAAGAATAGGGGTCGAGGCAAGAAAAACAAGGATGATGGGGCTAAATCGCGTTTTGAGGCTAAAGATAGGGATGTAGTCGAAGATGCTGATTTGGCCGATAAAGCTGATTTAGAAGCCAAAGATGAGGCTAATGATGGATCGGACCTTAATGAATTGAGTGCCGAGGTTGTGCAGATTGCAGCCTTGCTTGGGTTAGAGACTGATGCTTTTGTCAATGCAGGCTATTTGAATGTTAAGATTTTGGAAAAGGTTTCAGACGAAGAATTGGAAGAAAAATTGGGTCTTTCAGCTGAGGCTATTTTAGAGCTGCATAAAACGCTAGAACTTATTAGCTCCATGGCTAAAGATGCTGATGAGAACAAAGATTCTGATGAAGTAGATCAAGCCGAGAGTGCAGAAGAAGCTAATCAGGTAGGCGATGAAGCTAGTGAGCTAGATTTAGAAAATGATTCTCAGACAGACGAAGATCACGCTGAAGATGATTTAGCTTTAGCTGAATCTAGCCTAGATGATAGTCAATTGATAGATGAGACCAAAGTTGATGATGTGCAAGCAAGTAATGCTGGAAGTGATGGTGATACTGTTGATGAGCAGATAGATTCTGCCAGTCAAGCAACCCACGAACACGAAACTGCAGCGCCAGGAGAAGAAGCCAAATAGTTAGTAATTAATTTATGACGGAAATGATGGGAGTTTTGAAATTCGAGCATGAGGATGGGCCCATCAGAATGTGCATTATCTGTCGGAAGCGTTTTTTAAAACGACTTTTGCGCAGGTATGTTAAGATGGATGATGGCCAATTTTTCCTTGATGCGCAGCAAAACATGGCTGGTCGAGGCTGGTATTTGTGTTCAGATACGCACTGTGAACAAAGGTTTCAACAATTTAGGGCAGGTTCACGGGCAAAAAGGGGGTAGTCTATGGCAGGAGAACGGATGAAAATAAAAGATTTGGCGGCGGAATTAAGTCTTACCGAAGTGGAGGTTAAGAGCGCGGCACGCGAAATATTAAAGGTTGGTGGTGGGAACAAAAATATTGCCACCGTATCTTTGGCCGACGCCGAAAAATTACGTAGCTACTTTAAGGAGCGCCGCGAGACCTCTGACAAGGCCAAAAAGCAAGACGTCATCGTCCGACGCAGGCGTGATAAGTCTCATGACTCAAGCGATTTAGGCAAAAAAGATAAAGACGCGCCCAAAGACGCCAGTGCTGCCAAGGAATCTTCCAAGGAAGCCCCTAAAGACGGTTCCAAGGAAGGCGGCAAGGATTCTAAAGACACGCCCAAGGAAGGATCCGAGCGCAGACGTGAAGGTCGCAGGAATCGTCAGGATCAGTCACGCAGACCTGAAGAGCGTAGAGCCAGGATTATTGCTTCGCCTGCCCCGGAGCAAAAAGCCAGGGTTATTCGTTTGCCGAACCAAGAGCCGCCCAAGGATGCTGATAAAGCTGCTGACAAACCTGCTGCAGAAGTTCCCCCTACTTCTCCTGGCAAAGCGTCAGAAGCTCCTGCTGCTAAAATTGTGAGTCCAAAGCCGGAAGGTCCTACCCAAGACAAGGCCGTAGTTATTAAACCTGAAGCCGCCCAAGCTAAAATTGTGCAGAAAGCGGAGTCAAAGGATGCGGGAGAACCTAAACCTAGCCAAGAATCTACAGCCATAATCGAGGCTAAGGCCGAAGATGTGGCGGCCAAGCCTAAGGCTGATGCGCAACCTAGTCTTGAGGCTAGTGTAGAGGCTCCGAAAGCAGTCGATGAGGTCAAAGAAGAGTCAGCTCAAGCAGAGAAAAAAGAGTCCAAAGACGGGAAAGACTCGAAAGACGCTAAAGACTCTAAAGAGGGCAAAGACGGCAAGGACACGAAAGAGGGTAAGAGTAAGGATAGGGATAAAGATAAGGATAGCGAGCGCAAGGGGAAAGACAAGTTTGAGCGCATTGAGCCTGAGAAAGAATCAACTCCTAAGGTTCGCATTATTTCGCGTCCCACTCCCCAGCCCCAAGCTGCCACGAAAAAAGAAGATCGTGGCGAGTCTAAGCATACCCGTGGCGAGAAGGGATCTGGCAACCGTTCTGGCGGCTCTGGTAATCGTCAAGGACGCGGTCAGCGTTCTGGCGGAGGCGGTGGCGGCGGGTTTAGGCAGCAGCAGAATGTGCCTATGCCCGATATACAGGAGGCTCAGAGCAAGAAGAAGCGCTTAAAGCGACGTACGGTTGACTTCCAGCAGGGCGATTTTGGGCAGAACGATGATGATGAAGTGCCACGCATGAATCGCAGTCGCGGCAAGCGTAAGCCCAATCGTCAGCAGCCCAGACAGCAGCAAGTTGTCACCCAGCCCATCAAGGCCGCCAAGCGTAAGGTCAAGATCGTTGAATTTATCACTGTGGCTGAAATGGCCAAGCAGATGGGCCTCAAAGCCACCGAACTGATTAAGGTCCTCTTTCAGTCCTTTGGCAAGATGGCCACCATCAACCAGTCTCTGGACTATGATGAAGCAGCCCTCTTGGCCCAAGAGTTCGACTATGAGGTGGAGAGAACCGGCTTCTCGGAAGATGATTATCTGGTCAACAAGGTGGCCGATGCGCCTGAAAGCTTGAAGCCAAGACCTCCGGTTGTGACCATCATGGGTCACGTTGACCATGGCAAGACTTCACTTCTTGATGCCATTCGTAAATCTCATGTGACCAGCGGTGAGGCTGGTGGTATCACCCAGCACATCGGTGCTTACCATGTCAAGACCAAGCGCGGGGACATTGTCTTTTTAGATACCCCTGGCCATGAAGCTTTTACAGCCATGCGGGCCCGTGGTGCTCAAATCACAGACCTTGTTATTTTGGTCGTGGCTGCCGATGATGGTGTCATGGAGCAGACACGTGAGGCCATCAACCACTCCAAAGCCGCCAATGTACCGATCATGGTTGCGGTCAATAAGATGGATAAGCCTGGAGCAGATCCTGATCGTGTTTTGCGCGAGTTGGCCGAACTTGGTCTCCAACCTGAAGATTGGGGTGGCGATACCATTGTGGCCAAAGTCTCAGCCAAGACCCGTGAAGGTTTGGATGATCTCTTGGAAATGGTCGCTTTGCAGGCCGAAATCATGGAGTTAAAGGCCAATCCTGACAAAAATGCTCGTGGCCACATTGTGGAGGCCCGTTTGGATAAAGGTCGTGGTCCTGTAGCCACTGTCTTGATCCAGGAAGGCACTTTGCATCATGGTGATAATTTCGTCTGTGGCCAGTTTTCCGGTCGTGTCCGCTCTCTTTTGAACGATCAGGGCAAAAAGGTTAAGGAAGCTGGACCATCCATTCCGGTTGAGGTTCAAGGTGTGGAAGGTGTGCCTGAGGCTGGCGAAGAATTTGTGGTGGTCCAAGATGAAAAGCTTGCCCGTCGTATTGCCGATGCTAGGGCTGCCAAGCAGCGTGAACGTGAGTTGGCCAAGGAATCCAAGGTGACCTTGGAAACATTCTTGTCGCAAGTGGGTGACAAGGAGACTATGACTCTTAACCTTGTGGTTAAGGCTGATGTGCAGGGTAGCCTTGAAGCCATCACCGAGGCTGTGAATAAGCTTAGCACCGATAAGGTTGTTGTCCATGTGGTGCATGGTGGTGCTGGCGCCATTTCGGAATCAGATATTCTTTTGGCTTCTGCTTCCAAAGCTATCATCATCGGCTTTAATGTGCGGCCCACCTCAAAAATCAAGGAAGTGGCCGAACGCGAGAATGTCGATATCCGCTTCTACAACATCATCTACAAGTTGGTAGAAGACATTAAAAGCGCCATGCAAGGTCTCTTGGCACCGGTGCAGCGCGAAGTTTACTTGGGTCAGGCCGAGGTCAGAGAAACTTTCAACCTCCCCAAAGTTGGCACTATTGCCGGTTGCTATGTGGCCGATGGCAAGATTCAACGCAATGCCGGTGTTAGACTTTTGCGCGATGGCGTAGTTGTTTACACTGGTAAGATTGTGTCCTTGAAACGTTTCAAGGATGATGCCAAGGAAGTTGTCAAGGGCAATGAATGTGGTGCAGGTCTTGAAAACTTTAATGACATCAAGATCGGCGATATCATTGAAGCCTTTGAGACGATTGAAGAAGCAGCCAAGCTGTAGGCTAACAAAAATCGCAAAATTGCTGTTTAAATTGCGGGTTAAGCTGTGTTTTAAGCAAACTGTGGCATATAGCCTACGGATTATTCTGAAGTTGTAGTATTATGATCACATATGAGCGCAGATGATATAGTATGCTATCATATAAAACCACATAATATAATCTTATGTAACGTTGTATAATATTATATAATATTTTATATTATTTTACAATGTTTTATAACATCTATAACCGATAAGTTTCTGTGCAGTTAGGAGAAAATAGAAGTCCTTTTATACTCTACGGGCATTTTTCTCCTAGCTGCAAGTTCATGAAATTAGTTCTTTCATTACATTTTCTTTCCTTGAAGATTTTTTGAGCAAGGCTTCTGTGCATATTCTGTTATTCCAGATATTTACTATTCAAGATATTCTATCGTGCAGAGGTCCAATTTGTTCCAATATAACTTTTATCCAAGTAGTTGCGCTATTGGCGCCAAAAAGTATGCCGAATCTTGTGGCTGTCTTAACGGTTGAGTTTAGTTTAGATGACAATGATAACCTTAAGGCCAAGCGCCGCGTGGCCAACAGCTTAAAGCAGAAGGTACGCAATAAATTCAATGTGGCTGTGGCTGAGCTTGGTACCGAGGATTGTTTGACTAGGCTTAGGCTAGCTGTGGTCTCAGTCTCCAATAATGAGCAGCACTTGCGCTCCCGTATGGATAAGTGTTGCTTAATGATGGAAGCTGTCTGTACAGAACCCATGAGTTCCAGTGAGGTGGAAATCTATGCCGTCGATTGAACTAATTCCAGAGCTTTATCGGGAAGAAGCGCAAAAGATGGCGGGGTGTTTAGACCAGCTAGATGAGGTTTTGCTTGCGGCTCATGCCAATTTGGATGGTGATGCCTTAGGCTCACTTTGTGCTGCTGCCATCATCTTGAAGCAGCTTGGCAAAACTTTCACCATCTACAGTAGTACAGCTGTGCCCAGGCATTTGCAGTTTGTGAAGCTGCCGACCAAAGTTTATACTGAATTAGCTCTAATCAACCCCTTTCCGAAAACTGCTCTTTTTTTAGACTGTGGTGAATACCACAGGTTAGGGGTAGAGCTATCATCTGCAGCTTCTAATTTCCCAAGCCTAAATTTGGATCATCATGAAGGTTTGGGCATGGGTAGCTTAGCGACCTGGGTTGAGCCCAAAGCTGCTTCCACGACACAGCTTTTGGCTTATTTAGCGTTAGCTAAAGGGCTAGATTTAAGTGGCGATTTAGGTCAAGCTATAGCCCTAGGGCTTGTGACCGATACGGGAGGTTTTGCGCATACCAATACCTCAGCTGATGTTTTTGCCCTTTCGGCCCATTTGGCTAAATTGGGCGTTGACTTTCCAAGGCTGCGTGAAGAATTGGATCATAATATTCGTTTTGAGCGTATGCTTTTGTGGGGAGGTTTAACCAAAAAGGTTCAGCTAGAAGCCAATGGTTCTATAGCTATTTGTACCGTGAGTTTAGCTGACTTTCAGACCTATAGTGCCATGCGCGATGATCTGGAAGGTTTTGTGGAGTATTTGCGCAGGCTTCAGGGTGTTAAGATAGCTGTGCTCTTGCGTGAAGATGAACCGCATACAGCTAAGTTTAGCTTGCGCAGTGTGCGCGAAGTGGATGTTTGTTCTTTGGCTAGAAAATTAGGTGGTGGAGGGCACAAGAATGCTGCTGGCGGCACTATCAATCAGCCGTTAGAGCAGGCCAAGATGACTTTGCTTAAAATTTTGCTTGATGGCTTGAATAAGTCTCTATTATAACAGATATATAATATAGTAAATATATACTATGATCGGCAATGAAGTGATTGATAGTTTTAGAAATTACTATCAAATCATTGATAGCTAATCGTTAAATATAATAAGTAATGGCTATTGATAAGGTTATTGCAATTGCTTTAAAATTATAAAATATTCACAGATTATAGTTTAATTCAAATAGTAGAGTATTGTTGCTTTTATATCATTCATATCATTTATATCTATTTATAGTCTTAATTAATGAAAAGATGTAGTGGACACTGATTTTTTTGTTGTTGTTTATTCTAAGATCGCTGCTTAAGATGTGTTTTATAAATTAATTAGTGGAGAAAATTATTATGTCTCGTCTTGCACCAATAGGGAAACAAAATTTTTCAAATTTACGTGAGAACAATTACTTTTATGTTGATAAAACTTTATTCCTCAAAAAATGGTGGAGTGGAGGAGATGATGTAACTCTCATCACTAGACCTAGGCGTTTTGGCAAAACCCTCATGCTTGATACTGTTAGAACTTTTTTTTCGCTAGAATTTAAAGATAGATCTGATCTTTTTGAGGGACTTGAAATTTGGAAGGATGAAGAGTTTCGTAACCTCCAAGGCACAATTCCAGTTATTTCACTTTCTTTTGCTGACATCAAAGAGGATAAACCTGCAAGCTGTGTAAAACAAATTAAATCCATTTTAGATAATCTTTACGATGATTTTTCTTTCATACTAGACAGGAATTTATTTTCTGAACGGGAAAAGATTCAATTTGATTCTGTAAATATATCTATGGACGACACGACTGCAAAAACTGCCCTAAGGTATCTTTGCAGACTCTTGGTTCGTCAAGGTTATGGTAAACCAATAATTTTGCTTGATGAATATGACTCTCCTTTACATGAAGCGTGGCTAAACAAATATTGGGATGAACTAGTTGTCTTTATTAGAGGTTTATTTAATTCAACCTTCAAGACAAACCAATATTTGGGTCGTGGGCTAATAACGGGAATTACTAGAGTTGCTAAAGAATCAATTTTTTCAGATATGAACAATCTAAAAGTTGTATCTATAACAAATGATCTCTATAGCGATGCTTTTGGCTTTACTGAACAAGAAGTTTTTACAGCAATGGATGAATATGGATTAACAAACAAGGAAAAAGTTAAGCAATGGTATGATGGTTTTAACTTTGGTTCCCAAAAAGAGATATATAATCCGTGGTCGATTGTAAACTTTCTCTCGAGTAAAAAATTGGATACATACTGGGCGAATTCATCCTCAAATGATTTAATAAGTGATTTATTGTCTCACTCTGATCAAATAGTAAAAAAGCAAACAGAACTTCTTTTAAGAGATAAACATATAGTTACTAAATTGGATGAACAAATCGATTTTAATAGGTTATATATAGATGATGGTGCAATTTGGAGTTTACTCTTGGCTGCTGGATATGTTAAACCAGTCCAAGTTGATTTATTAGATAAAAAATATGAGATTGAACTTACGAATCTTGAGGCAAAACATATTTTGGAAAATAAAATTTCTAATTGGTTTACAGAGTTAAGAATTACTAAAAATGATAATTTTCTAAAAATGCTTTTAACAGATAATTTAAATCTAATGAATGTGCTTATGTCAGAAATTGTTGAAAGTAATTTTAGCTATTTTGATACTAGAGGCACTATCAAAAATGATCGTACAGAAGCAGAGAGCTTTTATCATGGTTTTGTCTTAGGATTGTTTATTAAGCTTAAAGATAGGTATACCATTATTTCAAATCACGAAAGTGGCTTTGGAAGATATGATATTTGTATGTATCCTAAGAATAATTCTGATCATGGAATTGTTATTGAGTTTAAGTCGATAATGCCATCTCAAGAAAAAAGTCTTGAAAAAACATGCGTTAATGCCCTAAAGCAAATAAAAGAGAAAGATTATATCAAAGATCTTCTTCTGCACGATGTACCTAGAAGTAATATATATGTTTATGGATTTGCTTTCCAAGGAAAAAAGGTATTGATTTGTGGTGGTGCAGAAGAAAAAATAGACTGGGCAAGTATATAAAAAGTACTTAGTAAATCTTATTTGACGTAAAATGTTTTTTATGTTAGTTGGAATGTATTTTTAGGCTAAAAATAACTAATTTGAATTTTGTTGGTTTTATTTTTAACTTTACGTAGTTTCGTTTTGGATTGTTTTATTTTTGAGATACCATTTTTTAGGTGTAGTGTATAAATATGTTGGCTAGATTTCGATAACTTTGCACTTGTTATCAATGGAATTCAAACAAGTTTTATAGCTAAATATAAAATTAAATTTGTTATTAAACTTTTGAGTGGTCTTGCTTGAATTATAGACTTTGCTCTATGATTATATTATAAAAAATTTAAAAGAACGTTCCTGCTAAGCCTATTTATATCCATTTTATGTATTTAAGTAATTCTTTTTTACCTACTTTTAACTATGAGTAAAGATCTGATTTTACCTCAACTGCATGGCGTTCTTGTTCTAAATAAGCCAAAAGGTCCCACATCAAATTTTTGTTTGCAAAAAATCAAGCGTTTGGGCCAAAAAAAAATTGGCCATGCGGGAACTCTTGATCCTATGGCTTCAGGTGTCTTGCTTTGCCTTTTGGGCCAAGCGACCAAGTTATCCAATTACTTAATGCAGCAAGGTTCTAAAATATACAAGGGAACCATTTTACTTGGTCAAACAACTGATACCTGGGATTTAGAAGGCCAAGTTTTACAAAAAAATGATCTCAGTCCATTGTCTATTGAGACACTATATGCTGAAATTGCCGCCTGGGTTGATCTAAAAGAGCAGCCTGTCCCCCCATATTCGGCGGCTAAGCTTAATGGGCAACCGCTTTATAAGATGGCCAGATCTGGCCAGATGATTGAACGTACTAAAACGATTCATATTTTTAAGACGGAGCTCATTTCTTATGAGCATCCGTATGTTAATTTCCGTGTAACCTGCAGCACGGGCACCTATATACGATCCCTGGCCCACAGCTTGGGGATGCGCTTAGGGTGCGGAGCAGTATTAGCTGATCTTGTGCGGGAATACAGTTACCCCTTTGGTTTGGATAGTGCTATTGAGTTGGATAAGCTTTTAGCCGACCCATCAAAATTATTGCCTTCACTTCAGCCTATCAGAAATGCTTTGCCCACCTGGCCTGTATTGGATTTGCCTAAAAGTTGGGAGCGAAGTGTTTTAAACGGGCAGAGCATACCTTTAGATGTTTTACCCAAGGTGCCAGATTCAATTACCCAGGCAATATTGATGAGTTCGGGCTGCGAGCTTGCTCTAGTTCAGCGAGAAATTCTCGGAGCAACATCCGTTTGGCGGGTAACTAGAGGTCTATGGAATAGTCCCAAGTAGTTAGATTGGGAGATAGTTTGCGTCTATCTTTTGGTATGCAAATTTTAATTGTGTATTAATTGACGGAGCATTAAATTTTTAAGCTTAGGAGAATTTGCTGTGGCTATGGATCCTGAAGCCAAAAAGGCTGTGATTCAAGAACATGCTCAACATGAAGGCGATACCGGTTCACCTGAGGTGCAAGTGGCCCTCTTAACAGCTAGAATTGATGATTTAACGGGCCATTTTAAGCTTCACCCCAAAGATTTCCATTCCAGAACAGGCTTGTTGAAACTTGTGGGTCGGCGACGCAATATTTTGAATTACTTGAAAGGTAAAAATATTCAGCGGTACCGTGCATTGATCGAAAAGTTAGGTCTGCGTAAGTAATTTTGACTTTAGGGGGGATTGGTTGTCTCCCCTTTTGTCGTTTAATATGGTGTAGTACTGCTAACTTTTAGTCTTGGTAGACAGCGTCGGTGCTTATGCCTTGAGCTGGTGTACGCTGGAAGAGAGTAAAATAGAATGATTGGAGATATTTTTTCGCCCACAAGGGTAAGTGCCACGGTTGGTGGAAAAGAGGTTATTTTTGAGCATGGACGACTGGCCAACCAAGCCGATGGTGCCATTTGGATTCAATGTGGTGGTACGGTAGTCTTAGTGACGGTTTGTGCGCAAAAATTAGAGGAAGAACGGGATTTTTTTCCTCTAACTGTTGAGTACAGTGAGAAAATGTATGCTGCTGGTCGAATTCCTGGCAGCTTCTTTAGGCGTGAAATTGGGCGGCCATCGGAGAGAGAGACATTGGTCTCAAGATTGATTGATCGGCCTATACGTCCACTTTTTCCCAAAGATCTACCCCAAGATGTTCAGGTTTTGGCTAATGTTATTTCGGCTGATACTGAAAACGATCCCGATGTCTTGTCTGTTACTGGAGCATCTGCGGCTGTCTTAATTTCAAAGCTACCTTTTGCTGGACCTGTGGCTGGTGGGCGTGTGGGACGTATTGATGGGCAGTTTATTCTCAATCCCACCTATGAGGAACAGGAGAAGAGCGATTTAAATATTGTCTTTGCTGCTTCACGTGAAGCAATCACCATGGTTGAAGGTGAGGCTCTTTTTGTGCCTGAAGAGGTGATCATTCAGGCTCTAGATTTTGGACGTGAAGCCATTCAGCCCTTGATCGAGGCCCAAGAAGAGTTAGCCCGCTTGTGCGGCAAAGAAAAATTGCCATACACGCCCCATGAAGAAAACGAGGCTTTAAAAAATAAAGTTTGTGGATTGGCTGAAGAATATGGCGTCAGAAATGTGATGCAGATTCCTGAAAAATTGGCCCGCAAAGAAGCTAGGCAAGTTTTGCGGGAGCAGGTTAAAGAAGCCATCAAAAACGATCCGGATTTTGCCGAAGATGAATCAGCTCAAAAGCAGGTCGAAGGGTTAATCACTGATTTTGAAAAAAAGATCGTTCGCACGCGTATTTTGGAGGAAGGTTTAAGAATCGATGGTCGCGATTTAAAGACTGTGCGACCCATTCAAATTCAAACGGGTGTTTTACCAAGAACGCATGGTTCGGCTATCTTTAGACGTGGCGAAACCAAATCCTTGGCTGTAGCCACCTTGGGTGCTAGCAGTGATGAGCAGAGAGTCGATTCCTTGGTTGGTGATGTGGCCAAACGCTTTATGCTGCACTATAATTTCCCGCCATTTAGCGTAGGCGAGGTTAAGGCTGTACGTGTTTCTAGACGTGAGATTGGTCATGGTGCCTTAGCTGAGAAATCTTTGCGTCCCACCTTGCCTGGTATTGAGGATTTCCCCTTTACCGTCAGAGTTGTTTCGGAAACCATGGAATCCAATGGTTCATCCTCCATGGCTGCCGTTTGTGGTGGTTGCCTGGCTTTGATGGATGCTGGAGTGCCCATAAGTGCCCCTGTGGCTGGGGTCGCCATGGGGTTGATCAAAGAAGATGATCAAGTGCGGGTTTTGACCGATATCTTAGGTGATGAAGATGCCCTTGGCGATATGGATTTTAAGATTGCAGGCACAGCTTATGGTGTGACTGGTATTCAGATGGATATCAAGATCACCGGTTTAACAACCGATATTATGCGTGCAGCCATGCAGCAGGCTCATGAAGCTAGAATCCATATTTTAGGCGAGATGGCTAAGGTAATTGCCGAGCCGCGTAAGGAATTATCTGAATATGCGCCGCAATTAAAAGAATTTATGGTCAACCCAGATATTATTCGGTTGATCATTGGTCCTGGCGGTAAGAATATCAAGGCTATTACCACAACAACCGGAGCCTCGGTTGATATTGAAGATAATGGTCATGTCTCAATTTTTGCTCCGACCAAAGAGGCTTTGGAAAAAGCTTATGAGATGATCAGCTATTATGATCAGCGACCTGAGACGGGCAAGAATTATATTGGTAAAGTCCGTAAAATTATGGAAATCGGGGCCATTGTCGAGATTTTGCCTAATGTGGAAGCTTTGGTCCATGTTTCCCAATTGGATATTGGTCGAGTTAGTACTGTAGATAGTGTCGTTAAAGTGGGACAAGAGCTTGAGGTAAAGGTTATCGAGATTGCTGGTGATAGGATCCGTTGCAGTCGCAAAGCGGTACTCTTGGAGCAGCAGGGGCGTGATTGGGAAGAGGAAGCAAACAGCAGACGCCCAAAAGCGGACAATCAAGAGCGGTCAAAGAAGGGGAACAAACCCAGAAATAGTGGCAAATCCTCGAAGGATCGTAGCTCGCACGATCGTGAGGGTCACTAGGAGGCGTCATGGCGCAGAAAGATTTAACCAACGGAACAAAAGCCACAGATTCTGCCTCTGATTTGACACAAGCCAAGCAGCGGATTGAAGAAGCTGGTCAGAAAGTTGCTACCGATAGATTTGTCGATGAAAACGAAGTTCGTAATATCGTGACCGGCAAGGAGAGGAGTCATTTTGAAGCCTTGGGTGCAGCTTGGGCATCGGTGACGGGTTTGGATCCAAGGGCTCTAATACCTCAAGTTGTGGCTACTGTTTTGCAAGATGGTGGCACTAGACCTAGTTGGCGTTGGGAGGAAAAAGACTCCGAGTTTATTTTAATGGCCTGGCCCAAGGAGCAAGCTTTGCGGGCAGCCGTGCTTATGAATGGTAAAATTGGTGGCCAATTGAAGCCTACTAATGCCTTTCCGCTTTTAGAAGGCTTGCCTAATGATTTGACCGTTGAGGTTGTCCATCCTTGGGAGAGCGGGCATGGCGCTAATGTTGGTTGCGTTATGGTTGAGAATCAGAATCCCATGTGGTTTTATGATCCTCTCTATGGCCGTGATAAATCCGATTTGACCCCAGGTGTTACGCAAACCTTCGTTTTAGCAGGATTGGCCTTTGGTCTACGCCGAGCACTTTTGGATGAAATTACAGTCACCAAAGGTCCTGTTTATGAGCAATATGCTGCTGAGTGGCTAGCTGAAAATCCGGACAAGACACGCTTGGATGTACCGCCTTTAAAAATTGATATTTCTGGTCAAAAGTTTATTCAGCCTGGCGAAAACTATACCGAATATCAAATGAGATGTGTTATTGATGATATTGATGATGCCGTCTTGGATAAGATGCCCATCAAAATTATTTATACACATTTTCCATTTAAAGATCGGCCACCTCTACGTTTGCCAATTTATGTTTCCAAACTAAGCCTTAAAGATTTCGAACCAAAAGTTGGTCAAGAAATTGATGCTTATGTTTGGTTGCAAGGACGTATCATTGATTTTGATCCCAATGAAGATGTGCCAACAAAAGAAGATGTTGCTTCAGAACAAAATAATAAGGGAAATGATTAGTAAGGGATTTAAATTGAACGTTCAGTGATTTTTTTATTTTTATCTGCTAAAAACAATTTATGTTTCTTGATTTAATTGTTTTGTCCTATAGTATAATGTTAATTTAATCAATGTGATTTCTTATTTTTATAATGTGTTATTTAATTGATATTTGAAACTAAAAAACTATAAGTTTTATTGATATATTTGGCGCTCAAAGACCACACACCACTTGGTGTGTGGGTACGAGCGATTTAATTTGTCCATAATTACAATTTTAAATGACTGCGGAGTCTTTATGCAGCCATTGCCTATTGGTTTCTCTGATTTTGCATTGATTCGAAGGAAAAATTTACTTTACGTTGATAAGACAGCTTATTTACAAAATTTAATTGAAACTGGAGGTCGTTATTTTC
The DNA here is from genome assembly GCA_017455745.1 of Desulfovibrionaceae bacterium. Classification (GTDB taxonomy): domain Bacteria; phylum Desulfobacterota; class Desulfovibrionia; order Desulfovibrionales; family Desulfovibrionaceae; genus Desulfovibrio. The sequence continues at coordinate 48,561 of JAFSZE010000198.1, forward strand.
TATCACGTCCTAGACGCTTTGGAAAATCTTTAACATTAAGTACATTAAAGTACATATTTCAGGGGCGAGAGGATCTTTTTGTTGATTTAGCAGCTCATGATTTTGTTTCCTCTTATGCAAAGCGCCCATGTCATGTATTACATTTAGATCTTTCTACTTTGCAATCTTATAGTACGATTGACGAATTAAATGAATCTTTTCTGAGTTATTTTTATGAAATGGCATCAAAACATCGGATTACTCTATTTCCTGAAAAAAAAGCCGATGGGCTTTTCCTTCAGATAATAAATAAACTTTATGAAAAATACGACCAATTTGTTCTTCTTATTGATGAATATGATAAGCCTATTTTAGATCATATTCAAAATTTAGATTTTGCTAAAAAAATTCGCGATATACTAGCTTCAATTTATATAAAAATTAAAAGCAAAGATGAATGCTTTAATTTTATATTTTTAACCGGCATTTCAAAGTTTACTAAGACAGGTGTATTTTCTGCATTAAATAATCTTAATGATATATCAATGAACTACAAATATGGTTCTTTATTAGGCTACACTCAGGATGAAATGGAGTTTTATTTCAAAGATTGTATCATTGATTCTGCTAAGATGGCAAATTTAAATACAGATAAATTTTTAGAAAAGAT
>JAFSZE010000199.1 GCA_017455745.1 Desulfovibrionaceae bacterium
ATCTATAACGCCAGTACCTTGACCTTGATCTATGCAGACATAAGCAGGCTTAACCTCAGCGATGTAAGCCATCAGCCTGTGAGCAACGTCAGTATTGGATAAATGATTTAGAATAACAGGTTCATAGGCATATAGGCCACGACGTGCAAAGAAAACCGTTGAATCCCCGCCAAAACGAGCTACGTCTACGCCTACGATAACTGGCCAATTGCGTTGCAGCTCAAGGTCGACTTGGGCCTTAATGGCCGCATTAACCTCGTCAATGAGAATCAAGACGTTATCACTAGAAGCCGAGAAATCGCAGAGCATTTCTTGGCGGAATATGTTCTCAGAGAGCTCTTCTCTTAACCTTGCGACTTCAGATTCAGGCAACGCGTTTGTTTCGGTCACAGGGAATGATAGGGCCAGCCAGTAGCTATCACCTCTGGCTTGGCGCTCTGCAGCTTGCTCATAGAGGTCAGAAAATAAGTTGATACCTTTGGGTGTGCCGATGAATAAAGCCCAGCCTTGGCGGTCAGAGAGAGCTGGCTGCACTGTTTCGAACCAGACCTCGGGCTTCATTTGGGCAACTTCGTCGAGAATAATGCCGTCAAAATAGAGACCACGTAGAGCATCAGGATTGTCTGCGCCGAAAATCCTGATCACAGAACCGGAGGGGGTTGCATTGCTTGGCAGTGATATTGAGAGCTCGCCTTCGTTTATTTTCCTTAGCGGTATGGTGGCGCTGTAGTGCTTTAGGTAGTTCCAGGCGACAGCCTTAGCCTGATTTCGCAGGGGACCAACATAAGCAAAGAGGCCACGGGGCTTAGAGCAAAGCATAGCCTGCTTGATTAAATGATTTACTGAGAGCACCGTTTTGCCAAAACGCCGATGAGCCACTAGTACAGTGAACCTATGAGCTTCTAGAGCTTTATGGACGTCAGGATAGCGAGGAGTGTAGGGAATCGTTACTCGTGCCATACTATTTCTAATTTAGCGTCAATCTGTGTAGTATCTTTATCTAGGCCCCAAGCCTTGCGCTCGCCCTCTTGCCTAATTTTGATAGTCTCAGCTGTAATCTTGGCTAATTTGGCTCGTTCAAAATCGTCATCAGCTATCGCATCATCTACTAGGCGTTGATGAGCTTCCCATTCGATCTTATGCCGCTGGATAACAGAGGCCTTGGCATCAGCTGCAGCCTGCATAGCTGCCGCTTTTTTTTCGGGGTCAACGGTGTTGACGATGCCGTTGACTTTTGCTTCTGCCATACGATTGATGGCGGCTGAAGTGTCTTGTGCCCAAGACTCTTTTTTAGCTCGCCTGCTAATAGCCGCTTTATCTGCGCCATATTTTTTGGAGAGCTGACCCATTGTGGAACCGGCCTCGAATTCAGCTCGGATTACCTCCCAATCGTATTTAGCCATTGATTATTCCATATCTTCTTTAAACTGGCATTTATTAGCGTGCTCTTTGCGCTGTTCAGGACTCAAGTAGTTGTGCAAGTCGTTCATTTGCTTAACGTTATTAATGTCGACCACGGCCATACCTGATTTGGTTAGACAGATACCGTGCACCTTAGCAATATGGTCTATCCTGTCCATAATGGCTTCGCGATGAGCGCGACATGTTTCTTTGCGTTCGTACTCTTGGAGCTCAGCATGAATTTCGGCACGAAGGTCATCAATTTTCTTATCAAAGTCGCAAACTTTGCTCCAAATTGCTTTTACTCCCCAACCAATCATGGTTACGAAAATAAAAGTAATAGGCTGGATGAATTCAGTCATGACATAGAAGGCGTCGTCCATTACACACCTCCAGCAATTGAGAGAATTCGCTCTATCGTTTCCAGTGGATGGCTAATATCGACCAGATTTGGGAAAAACATTCCAACGATAAACAACGTGCAAAATAAAACTGCTAAAACAATTACTGCATATTTCAAAACGTATTTTGGGGAGAGTTTACCTTTTCTAAATGCGCGGGCCTCTTCAATAGCTATCTGCATTTGAGCTCTAGCTACGTTAGGATCTTCAGGAACAATAGTTTTTTTAAATAGCAGTGCCAATAATTTTGCTATTAGTTTCATTACAGGCCCCTGATAAAATTGCCCAAATTTCGGATCCTATTGTACCAGCCGCGCTGGAATACCTTTTGAGACGGACGGTTTTTTATAATCGCATCATAGTAATTTTTACGAGCCTCTAAAATTGCAGCATGTAACTCAGGCGTATCACTGCTCAGAGCAGCACGAGTTTTTGGCCCCATTTTGCCATCGACATTCAGCTTATCGCCAGATGTTATTGTGTTAAAACCACGTTGAGCCAACTTCACTCCCCAGACGCGGCCATGGTTTACTGCAGCGTCATAAACTAGGCAGCCGACACGGAGGGGGAGCTCATCGCATCCGAGCTTGTCCCAAAACTGCCACTTAAATATTTGTTCAGCTTGTTGTTTTGTGAGATCAATGATGGATTGCCTAGAAACAGGCAGGAAGACGCCAAGGTCAACCAATTTATCACGATTGGCCTTAGATCCTTTGGCTATGTCGGTGAGAAAAACTAAACAGACGCCGTAGTTAGTGATGCCACCGCGATCTTGTGGATCGTCGGTAAGGCCACCTTCAGCAGCAGCTGTAAATTTTTGAGCAATGGAAAATTTATCTTGATGGTTCATGTTATGGAGCTCCTCTTATTTAAGAGAGTTCCATAACATGATAATTTTGGTAGGTATGGGTATGTGGGTGTTAGATGGGTACTATATGGGTGGGAGAGGGAAGCAATAGACTATTGACAGCTTTTTTGAAAATTAGTCTTTTTATAATTTTCTAGCCATTTGATTACGTTTTCTGCTACACAATCGTAGCGGGATCCTATGCGAAAGATAGGAGCGCCTTCTTGCCACCATTTTTTTATGCGAGTGTCTGAGATCTGAAAATAATTCTGAATTTGTTTCAAACCCTTGAGATACGTCATATTTTACCATGCAGGCCCTAAGCAGGCTCTAAGTTGCCGCAATTTGGATTTTTAGCGATCTCTTTTAGGATGCTAAGAAAAACTTTATTTTCCAAGAGAGACTCTCCACAAGGATTATAATAACCCAACCACTTAAACGTCTGGAGAAGTTTTTCGTAAGTGTATGGAGGCTTATATGGATAGAATTTATGTTGATTCATCAAACATTGCCTCAATTGGTTATGATGAAGAAACAGATGTTTTAGAAATAGAATTTAAATCAGGAAGTATTTATGCTTATGATGATGTCCCTTTTTATTTGTATGCTCAACTTATGAATGCACCATCAAAAGGAAAATTTTTTAACACAAATATCAAAAAGCAGTATTATGACAAAACAAGGAGAATTAAATAGGCATATTGCAGTATTGTTTTAAAATATTGATAAAAAAACTGCAAGGTAATGGATGTCCTATTTCATCTTGATAGTCTCTACTTTTAAAATAATAAACAAGATGGTCAAAGTCTTGAGGAGGATTTTCTTCATTCTCAATTGTGCAAGCTGACCTAACATTGAAAAAATGTGATTTTTCAAACTCTTTACTGACTCTACCGTTTGAATTCCATTCTCTTAAGAGGTTCAGTATTTCATCATCAGGCAGCTTCCCCAAGCTGCCGATGATTGCACGGAGATCTGATATATTAAACTCTTTAGGGTTGATGCTTGTGCGGTAGCTGTACTCAAGGATTTCGTCTAAGTATGGAGCTAAGGCATGCAATGGCAGCTTTGTACCACGCAATGTTTCGATGCCTTTAATTATTTCTTTGAAAATTGCAATCTCCATATCTGTCATTTCCATTCCCCCCTCAGCATCCTCCAGGCTACAACTATGAGGTCAACGAGTTCAACTTGCATGCGCTTTTCCCAGCCAGGCCTGCCTTTGGTAACCTCTCTGGCCACCTCGCCGAGCTCCTCCTCAAGATAGCTAAGTGCTTGATATTGACCCTCGGCAAAATCGGGATGTAGCTGCTCACCACGACTCAAACCCTGCAAGACCGCATTATATATTTCAGCATCTTTTAACGCTTTTTCCATTAATTATATTCCTCTACATATGCTTAACACGATCGTTTAATCAATTGATTAGCTATTTTTGCAGCTGTTTCTTTAGCTAAACATCCACAAGATTTTATGTCGCCTCTTGTTAACGCCGTCCCTGCGATAACCTTAATATTACCGCATTCGCATTTGCACTCCCATAAAGATCTATTTTGTTTATTTTTACCATAATACCTTAATACAGTGAGCCTATTAAAGGTTTTTCCTGTTAGATCTATTTTATATGCCATAAAATAACTACTTATTAAATTATTGTTCCTTTTTATTTATACATTATGAGACACTCTGTCATTGAGCTCCTGCCTCTTAGCATTATTAAATCTGTCAGTTGTACCCACAAGATAGCCTGTGATGCGGCGAATCCGCTCAAACTTTATTCCAGCTCCAATTAATTTTTCTCCATTTTCTGCATAAGCATCTTTTTGCCTTTTCACCATTAACATATTTTTGCCCCGAATTTTAAAGCAATACAGTTGAACTCATCTATGATTTTCTGGTAATCAGCGCCATAGATGATTGTAATTATCGCCTCGCCACGTTTAGTTTTACTATTGGGTTCTAACCATTGCGGAAGAAATGCCTGTACCTGAGAATCGTCTTCCCAAACTTTTGCCTTAGTTAGGGCATCATTGATAGCTTTGATGTAGTTATCAATGTCTCGACGAATCCTATCAGGAGGACGTAGATATATTATGAGAGCTAAAGGACCAGTGATTTTGGTCCGAGGCAGTTTTTTCTGCCCCCGTTGAGACATGATTCTATAGACACTAGCCAGTTCAAAAGCGGAGGTCTCCCGTGAAACATGAGTGTTACAGCCGCCGCCCCTCCACCTCATATTTACGCTAGGAGGAAAATCTAATTTAATTGTTTTTGTTGGCATGGTTCCACCCATTCAGCAAAATGTATGAGCCTGTCGAGATAGTCGCGGGCTTTTAGTAAATCACCTAATTGAGATTCTCATAGTGTTCTGGTTTAGCCATAACACCCCTCATTAAACTGCCACGCTCACACCGGCAATTTTTGGCTCATAAGTGCAAGATGTAGCACCAAACAGCGTGGCCAGGAGGCTATCCATTGCACTATCAGTAGCTGGCCACTGGAGGCCTCGCTGCCTGTAGAGCTCGTATGCCTGACGTAGCTTTCCCTGCGCTTCTCCAAATTTTGTTTTAGGCCAGCGCTCCCTAAGGCTTTTGCAGTATAGCCTCCCCATACCTGGAGTCGTGGTAGCTGTGGACTGTTCCTCTATCTGGAGCATACCCGAGTCCGGAACTCTAACCTCGTCGCAGAGAGCTAGAATGTCGGCCACTGTAGGCCAACGCTTTTCAGTGCGCCGCCACTTATCGAACGCGGCGGTCAGGGTCTCAATATTCTCTCCAGCTAGGTCGACCGCTAAAACCTCGGCCATGAGCCTTAGGTCGGTCTCGGTCTTGTCATAGCCGTTAGCTACGCTGAACTGGAGAATTTTAGTAAAAATGATTTCCACGTTACCCATTTGCACCTCCGAGTAACGGTGTTTGAGGTGACGTTGCCGTAACGTTCAACGTTTGCTGGTTAGACAAGCCCTCTTTTTGGTGAATCATGCCGAGCAGCCGCTCTTTTAGTAGCCGTTGCTCCTGCATATGCAGCTGGTGCTCAGTAGGGCAGGAGGGCTGGCCTTGAGGCTGGTAAGAAGGGCACGTTGTGGTTCTTGAGTCGTTTTGCTCTCTAGATAGCCAGCCGTTAATGAAGCGTTTGATGCCTGATTTTGTTTTGCGCCTGCTTGGATTTGCGTCACACCAGCCTTTCATGTTTCTCAATTCCTGCGAGACGTTAACGTTTGGGTAGAGAGTTTGCCATGAGTCGAAATCTTTTTGCGTAACGCTGTATTCCTCACCGCTGTTGAGCGTTATCGTGAACTCAGTAACGGGCTCATCAGCCTTGGCTTTTGGCTTTTTTGGCTCTTCGTTTTCGCTAGGCTCTTTTTCGCTTTCGCCTTGCCGTGTCCCTGGAGCCTCGCCAGAGGGCTCCGGGGAAGAAGCGTTAGCTTCTTGCTCTTTAACTCTCATCTTATCTTCTCTTATCTTATCTAGGAGCGTTGCATCCGTTGCCGTCGTTGCATCAGCGTTGCATTGCGTTGCATTGCGTTGCATCAGCGTTGCATTGTCGTTGCATTGCGTTGCATCAGCGTCGCACTGGTTTAAGTCTTGTTGCATATTATTTGTATTGGTTGATTGTGCTTTTCGCCGTTGCCTATATTCACGTGAACGTTCTGTGCTTGTTTTTGCCGTTGCGCTCATTGCACTCGTTGCTCTAGTTCCTTGACGATTGTCCCAAGCTGCAACGCGTCCGTCATGAATTAATCCGATAGCTTCCATTTCCTCGAGAATTTTAGCTGAACTTCCATCTTCAAGGTCTAGCTGGCAATCTAACACTTCAGGAATCAGGCCACTAATGTCTCCCCTGGCTTTAGCTTCACTGGCTCGTTCAAGAGTTGCTGCCCAAACTCCAATCACCGACACTAATGGTTGACCACTGCGACGTGCGACTAGCTTAAACTTTGGATCATTGGTAGTATTTTCAAACCATTTAAACCACGTGGCCATAGTGCATCGTATTCCTTTAAAATATTAAAAACGGAAGGGAATTAGGTATGTTGGAATGTACTAATATGAAAATGGATGACAGTCTTGAACTCTTGGTTCAAAGAAAAATAGAAGCAACCAAGTCTTTTAAAAACAGACTTATTAATTGTTTAAAAAGCAGCATTAAATGCGAAGATCTATCAATCAGCGCGGAGGACAATGTTAAATATGGAATGGTCAATGGCATTTATACTGGTATGTTGTCGATTACCTTTAAAGAAGAAATAAAATTTGTTGTTGAAGTGGAGATGGAAGCTCTGGAAGAAAAGGCTTTTATATTAAAGATCTTTGATAGAGACCATACTTACAGGCAGTTTAATTTTTGTAGCTGCCATACTGGCAAATCTGTTATACGAGAAATAGTTAATTATTTAAAAATGTTAGTTAACTTTTCCGTAAAATTTTGTTAGCCAGGATTTATTTGTATAAAAGATTCCATTTTCTTGATTAAACGGTGATATAACCATATCTCCTAATACTTTGTCGCATTTAAAGTAATCAATAATTGTTAAATAATATTTGTGAGCTATTTCCCGTAGTTGTACAAGGTTTCCATCTACGCACATTGGGGTCATAAATAATGCTACTTTGCAGTCGTGCATTGCCTTAATACATTCGCATAATGACTCCAATGAATATTTATCTTCAACACAAATACATTCATCTACCTCCATGTTATTTTTTAAATATATTTTTGCGCTTTCAATATCCTCAAGCAGCTCACCCATATCGCCGTTTTTTTCATTATAAAAAATAAGAACAGCTTTTTTCATATCTATCTTGACCTAATACCTTTTCACGGCTAGCCGTGGTTACGACGCATTGTCACCTTATATCATTCAGTTAGTTGGTCATTTCACAGCTAGCCGTGGTTACGACATATTGTCGCCTTATATGATCCAGTTAGTAGCATTTTTCACAGCTAGCTGTGGTTACGATGCATAATCATTTGGGATATCAATCCGTCAGATTCCCTAAAGGGAATTTTTTCACAGCTAGCTGTGGTTACGACATATTGTCGCCTTATATGATCCAGTTAGTAGCATTTTTCACAGCTAGCTGTGGTTACGATGCATAATCATTTGGGATATCTCATCC
>JAFSZE010000200.1 GCA_017455745.1 Desulfovibrionaceae bacterium
AAGCAGTATTATAAAAGTTTAACACCCAAAGAAATTTTTAATAAAAATGGCAATTACCTAAAATTAAAAAAAGCTACAAATTCTAACACCTAAAGATTAATCTTAAAATCACAATAGCTACACCAACCACAAAACTCTATCCCTAAAAAATCAAATACTTATAACTACCTATTGATAGTAAGCGACGAAATTTTTTTCCTAAACTTCTTTTAAAGGGACACAATTACTCCGAACAGATACGGAGATCTGGTAGATAAAATCTGAACTTTAAACTTTGTCTAGATAAAAAATATGTGTCGTTTGCTATACCAGGCCAGTCTTGCATTCTTTGATCAACTTGAGCATTTAAGGCTGGTAGTTGGTTCAAAAGGCCACGATAAGCTTCTAGGCATTCTTCACAGTGATCGGCCAAGAGACGATATTTGCGCACATAGTTGTAGGCATTATCTGCTATTTCGTGGCTGCGTTGGGGTTTGGTTATCAAGGTGCAGAGGATATCAACAAATTATTTGTTATTGCGATGGATAAAGCCTGTTGAGCCATGACGCACGGTTTCGGCATAGACAACGGGTGAGCCTAGGACAACAGACCCATGACCAGCAGCTTCGATAAATTTAAGGTCAGATTTCATCCGATTGATCGCAGAATCTCGCAGCGGAAGGAGAGCAATGTCTGACTGTCTAAGATTCTGGCATAGTCTGGGTAGGGTACAAGGAGATTGTTGCCAGCACCTAAGAAGGTCTTGTGTTAAGTGTAGGGCTTTAAAGAATTCTTCATCCCGGACACCTGGACATATACTTGGGCTCTAAAGCGTTTTAAGACGGAATTTAAGGTACAGAATCACTTTCCAGTCATCTTTGCGATTTACTGCCCCAAAAAAGATGGTTACAGGCTTTTCTGGATCATAGACGCGTGGTTTTGGAAGTAGAGTATGTTGGGACTAAACTGGCGGAGATAATCAACCAAAGGTTTGGTTGCAACTTGCACTGCGTGGGAGCCTAGAAATTCTAGATTTTGGGAGAGAGTAGATGCATCCTGCCAAATCTATGGATTATCATCGATTTCGTAGACCAAGAGCTAGTTATGTTGGCGGATGGTATCGAAGAAAGGTTTGGCACCAGGAAAATCACGGAAGAGTAGTCTCTGCAGGATAATGACTTTTTGATCCTAAGATATCTCTATGGGCACCAGTTCTAATGCGGAAAGTTTCGCGGTATTCGATGCCAGGGGTTGTGGCCAAAAAGGTATTGGGTTCACCTAGTCTGACTCTGGCTGTAAGTTGTTCACCAACCACCGGTTGGATGAGCGTGCGGTTAAGAACATTTTCGTTTTTGCAGGCCCGAACCAGGAAACGTTTGGCAAAGATATTGGTATTAACGTTGAGACTTGTGGCAGCACAGAAATTTTTGGGGGCACCCAAAAACTGGCCAAAAGCTTGGCTTTGCCTTAGAGCTTCATCGTCTGGGTCTGTTCAGCCACGATTAGGTCATAGTTTAAATTTAAGCTTGCTAGTTCTTTTAAGAGGGCTTGGAGTGGGAAAGATGTGGGGGCTGTTTGGCCTAGGGGGTTAGCGACGAAGTGGCGGATATAGACTGGATTTTCAAGGATAAAGAGAACTGGGCATCGGGCGCTAAATATTTAAGCAATCGTTGCAGGATCCTAACCCAAATGGTCTGATCAATCCAGTCTGTATGAACCAGCCCATAAATCAATTGGTGTGGCACTCCAATAACGCTCAAAGTCGATTTCAGTTGAGGAGGGGCCAAGAGTTTGATCTAGGCGACCTTGAGCCAAAAATTCCCTTTGATGCTCAAAGCTCACATAATGAGCATTGGGAATGAAGTTTTATTGACTAAACTTGAAAAATCAAGGCAGGCCACTCGATAAATTTTATCTTTCAACTTTTTTCGATATCAAGTCCTCAAAAATTTTTGATACAATTTGCAAATTTTTTATAATAATTGAAAATCAATTAACAACTTTTTTGCAAAGTTCTTCAACTTGATCTAATTTGGTGAAAAAAGTAAAAATGTAAAATATCAGAATCTAACCAATATCTATCTTGATGGCCGTGAAGTACAGAATTATTGTTGCGGCCATCATTCATTTTCAAATTTTTATCTGTACTATCTAAAAAATTTATTTTTAAGACTTTATTTTTGACTCAATTTTTCGGACAGGCAATGCAGTCAATATTCAATGATCTGTCTTGAAATAATATGCAAAACTCTATAAATTTAAATACAGAAGTGACGCTTTGTTCGTCTTTTTTTTCTTCCAGAAAAAGATAAGTTATTTATAGACAGATTTCAAAG
>JAFSZE010000201.1 GCA_017455745.1 Desulfovibrionaceae bacterium
GGTAACCATTCAGGTGGGGGCAAAAGGAGGTTGATTTTCTGCGCCTTTGCCGACCAGAAAATGTATAAAAAGTTTCTACATATAATCTAAAATGTCGATTTTATGAGGCTTTCTCGATTTGGATTGGCACCCACCTGAATGGTTACCTGGCAGGAGTATTCTTAAAAAACTTAGATATTCTGAATACCATTAAGCGTTTTTAAATATTACGTTTACCTCGTAATATTTGAACAAATTAGCTAGATATGTGCTAGAATATCTGAACATACTCATATGGCCGTGTTCTAAAAATTACGGGTAAATGTAATATGATTAAATACACTATTGCATTTAGTCAGAAATGGTGACACTCACCGACACCAATCAATGAACTGTAAGCAATTTAGACGCATATGCACATATCACTGTATTCAAAAAAATTTTATGGAATGCAATAGATTATATGTGCTAAAAAAATATCTTGACACTCACCGGCGCTTATCGAAATGATTAATATATGGTTTCTTGAGAATTCTTTGATATATCTGGTATATCTGATATATCAGATATCATTTATGGTGCAAAGATCTTAATTTCTGTGCTTTAGCTTTGATAATAAGGTTTTGATAATAGAGTTTTGATAATAGAGAAAAATCTAATCTTCGTTAGAGAAAGATTTACTCTTCTCCCTCATCTAAATCTTTGCTAAAACCACATTTTTTGTTAGGGCAGACAAATTTTGTGCCTTGGCGGGTACGTTTTTCAAGCAGATAGCTTGAACCGCATTCTGGGCAGGATTCATTTATAGGCTGATTCCAAAGAGCAAAATCACAGGCCGGGTAGCGACTGCAGGAATAAAAAATCTTGCCTCGTTTGCTGCTTCGCTCAACAATCTCACCTTCGTGGCACTGGGGGCAGATAACATTGGTTGAAAAGGATTGGACATAGTCACAGTCTGGGTAACCTGTACAGGCGATAAAGCGACCGCCACTATGGGCTTTTTTTACAACTAGGGCCTTGCCACACTTAGGGCAGACGCCAACCGTTTCCAACTCTTCCTTGGGCCGTTCAACTATGGCCAAAGTGCCATCATCGTTGCGCACAAAGTTGCTGGTAAAACGGCAGTTGGGATAGGCACTACAGGCCAAAAAACTACCAGCTTTGCCAAATTTGATCATCAAGGGCTTACCGCAGGTGGGGCAGTCGAGATGTGCTTCCAAGCCCTTTTTGACACTCTTCATGTTTTTAGCGGCAGCTTCTAGGGATGGATTGAAGTTTTCAGCAAAACTTTCCATCAACTTGACCCAATTTTCTTCCCCTAAGGCCACCTTATCTAAATTCTCTTCCATCTGGGCCGTAAAATTGACATCCATAAGGGTGGGGAAATTTTCAATAAGCTGATCTGTGACAACTATGCCAAGCTCTGTGGGTATGATATGGCGATCTTTGACTTCAATGTAGGCGCGATCCATCAAGGTTGAGACGGTAGTGGCATATGTAGAAGGCCGACCAATGCCATTTTCTTCCATCTCTTTGACAATTGATGCTTCGCTAAAACGAGCCGGTGGCTGGGTAAACTTCTGTTCAGCTGGCATTTCCAGACAGTCTAAACTTTCGCCAACTTCCAATTTGGGTAAATCAACGGTTTCATCTTTGTTGGCTTGGGCTTTGGGTAGGACCTGTAAAAATCCTGGAAAAAGGATCCGTTCGCCATGAGCTCGCCAGAGAGTATCTTGGCAGGCCACCAAGATGATGGTGTCTTCAACTAGAGCTGGGGCCATCTGTGAAGCCACAAAACGGGAATAGATGAGCTGATAAAGATTATACATTTCAGCCGAAACTGAACTTCTAATCATCTCAGGAGTTATGGCTAAATCTACCGGACGAATGGCTTCATGGGCGTCTTGAGCTGATTTTTTGACCTTAAAGTCATTGGGTTTTTTGGGCAGAAAATCAGGTCCAAAATTATTAATGATGTATTTTTTGGCCTGTTCTTTGGCTTCATCGGCAATGCGGGTTGAGTCGGTACGCATATAGGTAATTAGAGCCGTTAAGCCACGAACGTTTAGTTCCACACCTTCATAGAGTTTTTGGGCAATGCTCATGGTGCGTTTTGACGTATAGCCAAAGCGCTGATTGGCTGCTTGCTGCAGAGTGGATGTAATTAATGGCGGCTGGGGTTTGCGACTACGTTCTTTTTTGGCAATATCTTGGACCAAAAATTTTTGATCTTTTAAACGCGCAAGCAATGCATTGGCATCGACTTCATTATGAATTTCTGCCTTTTCCTCAGCTATTTTTTGTAATTGCACTTGAAAAGGCGGGGGATTTTTTCCAGCTAGTTTGGCTGTGAAGATCCAATATTCTTCGGGCTTAAATGCATTTCGCTCACGTTCGCGCTCCACAATCAAGCGTAGTGTTACTGACTGCACACGGCCAGCAGAAATCCCACGTTTGATAGTTTTCCAGAGCAGAGGGGAAATTTTATAGCCCACCAAGCGATCCAAAACGCGTCTAGCCTGTTGAGCATCAATTAGGTCTTTGTTGAGACTGCGGGGATGACTCAAAGCTTCCTTGACCGCTCGCGCCGTAATTTCATTAAATTCGATCCGTTTGATATCAGAGGCTTTATCTTGAATGATTTGGGCTACATGCCAGGCAATAGCCTCTCCTTCACGATCAGGGTCTGGTGCCAAGTAGACTGTTTTGGCCTGAGCCGCAGCCTTGCAGAGAGTGGCGACGATTTTTTCCTTATCTTTGGATATTTCATAATGGGGGGCAAAATCGTGCTCTTCATCCACACCCAAGGTTGCCTTGGGCAGATCGCGAATGTGGCCTTTACTGGCTTGCACTTCATAACCCGCACCTAGAAATTTACTTATGGTTTTGACTTTGGCAGGGGATTCGACAATTATTAGATCTTGCGACATGAATCAGTATACCTCCATGGGCAGGTATCGAGGCTTAAGAATAATTAGCAGTTGGCATTTCTGAACTGCACGGCTCTGATGTACGGTGCGGAAGTTTTTCTTAGATGCTTTTAGACGAGCTAGGTAAGTTTAGATGATTTTGAGCTTGGAAAAGAGGGAGGTTAAAATTTGATGAGTAAGGAAAAAGTTGAGCCTAATGGGACTTTTGATAGTTGTCCTTTGGAAAGTCACGTAGATCAAGGTACTCAAAACCAAGCGAAATTCAAGCCTAAATTTAGACTTGGCCCAGCTCTTTGCAGCCTATGTGTCTGTTTAATCCTTGTTTTTGGCCTAGCCAAGTGGATTTACCACGATGAGCCTATTTTAATAAGTTCTGAGCCTATGGTTTTACCCAAAGCCAGAGCTTGGCCTGACTTTGCTTTTCAAACTAAACCCAAATTGTACTTAAATATTCAGGGCCCTTATGCCAAGAGCTTTGAACCGTATGTTTCGAAAACTTTGGCTGGCCATGGCTTTCAACTTGTGGAAACGCCAGCTCAAGCTGAAGGCATTGTGCAGATAGCCATCTTTTATCTAGGATCTGCTGATGTGGCCAAATGTCGCCTAGCAGTTAGCCAGGGCTATGCCGCCAAAGTTTATCTTCGGGGTAAATCTTGTCTGGCCTTGTTGTGCGATCTATTGGTTGTTGAGCGTGAAATTGCGCAGGAACGCAACGAACGCCAAACCAATTTGGCGACTATTTCCAACCGGCATATTAAGGGCAGCCTACGTGAAAGAGTAGGCGTTATTGTGCCCAATACACCTTTGACTGATCTGCCAGAAGCCTTGGCATTAAGCTCGGCAGAAGAGCTTACAAAGATCGTTTTGGATAGATTTGCGGCCAAGGCTAAAAAGGATTAGCTGACGGCAGAGAGATAACCAGAAATGATATAGTTGACAATTGTGGAAAAAAAGCGAGGCGCTTAGGTAGGCTTTAGATGGAGGGATTTAAATTTTGCGTATGTGCGGCGGGAGTTTAAGGTGAGGTTGACTTTGAATCTGGATTTTGGGCTAAGATTAGTTCAACTTCATCAATACTTAACCCAGCATTGCGGGCGATTTGTTTGGCGCTCAAGCCTTTTTTGCGACCATTTAAAATGATTTCGCGCAAAAATTGTGGCGAGCGACTGATGCCTTCGGCTTGCTCAAGTAGCTTGCGTAAAGTTTGAGCACGGTCTTCTAGGCGGTTGTTCAATTCTTCGAGCTCACTCTGGCGTTGGCCAAAAGTTTCCACAATCTCTCTTTCCAGTCTGGCATTGGTTTCAATCCGCGCAAGGAGGTTGGCCTGGTTATCTTGCAGTAAATGCATCAGGTTTTCGGATCTCTTTAGCCTGCGATAAAAGAAAAATACGCCAGCTAAGACCGCAAGCTCCAAGAGCGAGGACGCTAAGATCATTATGAAAAGAAAGGTTGTATTCACAAGCTAAAAAGGTGAGATCAAGTTTTAGGGTTATTTGGTTGGCTAAAGACAATAAGACTCTTGGCGTTATGTAAAAACACATATGGACAAGAGAGTAGACTTTTGGGATCCAAATTAGTCTAATATTAGATCCTAAATTTTTACATTGACCAGAATTCCTGTGTAGGGCGTAGCTAACAATTCTTCGATTTCATCTTCCGGCGTGGCTGCTCTTTGCTTGCGTCTCGTACCAAAGTTGGCATCCTTATTTTTTTCCTTATCTTTGGATACGCCTGTCTTCTCCGTGTTGGAAGTCTTTTCAACGGTGTGCTGCTCTTGCTTGGCCATTTCTTGAGCTGCCATACGCGACATGGCTGCTTGAGCATGAGGGGCCACAGCAGCAGTGTGCGCAAACTGCGTACCTAACCCAGTTTGAGCCCAGAGTACCGCAATAGTTGTGTCAACTGCCATTCTGCCCCCTAAAGGTCTTTAGTGCGCTAGATAACTATCTAGTAAAACGTCTTGCAGTTTTCCACGTTGCAAATAACCATTTAAAATATCGACTAAATCTCGCTTTACGGCTGGAGCATTGGCCGAGTCAAGAAGATATTCAGCCGGTTTGCCGCGCAGATAGAAGTAAACCGCATCCCGCAATACAAGCATTTTATGGTCAATCTCGGTGTTTATAGCCGGGCTTTTGGCCACAGCAGAAAATTTGCAGACCAAGAAATTGGTCGTGGCTGTGGATGAGCCTACAGGCACGATGAAAGGCTCAAAGTCACGCACAACATCAGGTATAGCCTGCACGGTGGGCTTAGATGGCACAACTATGATATTGGGTTTCACTTCCTCTGGGGGGGGAGGTGGAGGCGATGCAGGTGGGCCTGAGAGGAAAAAAAAGGCCGCAACACCTAAAGCGATTAGAACTACTGCTCCACCGGCAATGAGGATTAAAAGTTTCTTTTTTTTCTTTTTCTTAGCTTGGTCGGGTTCACCTTCTGCGGGTAGATTTTCCCCTTCGGCCTTTTCTTCAGTTTTAGGTTCTTCTTTGAGAAAAGGCGCGTCATCAATGTCAAGCTCAACTTTGCCGACATTTTTGGAAGTAGCTTCTGCGGGCAAGTTGTCTTGAGTTTCTTGAGCTACCTCAACCTGAGGGGCCGCTTCGTTCTCTTGAACGGCTGTTTCTGTGGTTTGTGACATCGAAGGCGACCTTAAGCGTGAAAAAAAGAAAAATAGAGCGAGAAAAGCTTGTCTTGCTTATCCTACTAATGACTAGGAATTTGCTGTGAGATAGACCTTTAAGTTAGATGCGCAAGACAAGTTAGATCTATCCTGTTAGGGGAAGATTTTGTCAATTTTTTGCTTCAAAGTATCGGCTGTAAAGGGCTTAACAATGTAGTTGGAAACTTTGGCCTGGGCAGCTTCGATAATGTTTTCTTGTTGCGCTTCGGCTGTGACCATGAGGAAGGGCAGATTGGCAAACTGATCGCTAGCACGTACTTTGCGCAGCAATTCGATGCCCGGCATTTTGGGCATATTCCAGTCAGAAACGATAAAATCAATTTTTTCCCGATTGAGAATATCCCAGGCTGTCGTACCATCATCGGCTTCAACCACATTGGCGATGCCAAGTTGGCGTAGAATGTTGCGCACGATACGACGCATGGTGGAGAAGTCATCGACGACTAGAACTCGCATATTCGGATTATAAGGCATTGAGAATCTCCTCAAAAAAGAGAAAAGTAACTTCTGAGCCGTACTTTTTCCAAGCGCATGAGCTGCAGGAGAAATTTTTGCGATAAATTTAACTTGAAGTTTAAATTTTAGCTAACTTTTAGGGCACTTGCAAGTATTTTGAATAGATTTAATCTACCACTTGAAGCTGTCTACTATTACAACAGGATCCTTTAAAGATAATCTAAAATTAATTGCAGAAAATTTTCTAAAAAAATAAGAATGACAATTATGAAAGACAAGTTCAGTCAAAGATGGTCGTGGATGAAAGGGATAGTACTAAAAAAAGATTGGAGGGTGCAAAGGGTAAAAAATGGAAAAGAGTCAAGACAAATTTGGAGAAAGATATTTTTTTATAGAAATTTGATTTAAAAGTAAGTGTATCTGCAGCTATTTGTTTTTTAGATGGTAATTATAGTCAGTTAAGGATCTTGGTATAATATAGTTTAATTGGAAGTTAATGTGGAATACAAGGATAATTTACGCAAGATAATACTAGTCTAAACAAATAAAAATAACACACTTATCTGTAAAATAGAAATATTACCATGAGATTAGATTGTGAACTACCGCACCCCATAAAGGGGTGTGGCTTCATAAGAAGTGTAATTTATGCAATTCTTATTCTTATAGGCGTATCCACATCGCCTCTATAGTATAGGATCGAAAGATCCACAACTTTACTTTTCCGTAAAACATTTAATGCTCCGTTGACATCAGCATTTAATAATTTACCAGATTTAGTTTTATATAGACCTCTTGCGGTTCTACGACCACTAAAGGAGTATTTTTTAAGATTTTCAGGATCATATGTTGGAAGCAAATCTTGATCCAAAAA
>JAFSZE010000021.1 GCA_017455745.1 Desulfovibrionaceae bacterium
TATCGATGGTTTGTGGCAAATAAAACCTATGACAACTGAAATTTTGAAATTATGCAAAAAATTATCAATTGATTTTTCTGATTTATCAATGATAAATGAATTATTGAAAAATTCCAAAACTTCGGAATATAGAAAAAATCTAAAAAACTGATAGAGGTTTTATATCATATTTCTCAATGCTGACTTGCTCTAAAATTTATCCCTAGACACTATCCCTAAATCCTAGAGTTACAGATGAATCTTAAAGGCAGCATCGACGGCCCGGACAGCATTGATATGGTAGTCGCTGGCGGCCAGCTTGATGTAGCTGGCACGGTTGATGTGTATTCACTTGAAAATAACGGCTATCTTGCCATCCATGGTATAGATGACGATGGTATTGCTGCCAATGTGACTGAAAACTTTGTTAACAACAATGGTGCAACTCTTGAAACTAGCGTTTATGACAACGGTTCAGTAGCTGCCATTAAAGCTAATCGTGCCGAAGTGGCTGGTACTTGGGCTCTAAGACCAGAAGCCGGCTTTTATGCCAACAAAAAAGCCATTAAAGTTTCTTCCCCATTCATAGCTAATGTTTCTGGCTGGTTTAGCAATGTGACTCTGGTCGAAGCCGCCTCAAAAACGTTGACCTTCCAGATGGTTAACACCGGAAGAACCCCATCATTTATGGCCACACGTGCCGCAAATGCCTATAGCCAATATGCCAAAACAAATGGTGCTGTTGAGCTTGGTCGCTCCCTTGTAGGTATTTCCAACAAGGCTAGTGGCGATATGCAAAAGCTCATAACCGCCCTTGACTGGTCGCTTGATGGGCAAGGCATAGGCCAGGCCTTGACCAAACTTGGCCCTGAAGCCTATGACGCCTCAGCTAAAACCTCTCTCAATCAACAGAGCGAATTCAATACTCTCCTAACCAATCATCTGCTTGGCTATGTGCGCACTGCCATGGGCAATGTGAACAGATCTGCTGCAGGACCCAATGGTGATACACCTTCTGGCAAGTGGATAGGGTGGGGTTCATTTTTTGGCAGCACATCCCACCAAGGCGATCATAATGATATTAGCGGCTACACAAGCCAAGGCGTAGGCTTCTTAGGTGGCGCTGATCATAACTTTGACTCTGGTCTAACCTTAGGTCTGCACGTAGGCTTTTCAGCAAGACGTACCAAGGTCAACGGCGATCACGATGCTAAATCCTATACCAAATCTGCCTTTATCGGTGGCCAAGCCATCTATGCGCCAGAATCATGGGATGGACTCTATGTGACAGGCCAGGCTCGAATTGGTTTGGAAGATGGTACCATGTATAGACGTGTGGCCATAGGTCCATATGAGCGCTCCAATGAAAGCCGCTGGACTGCTCCTTTATGGTCGGCTCTACTTGGTGTGGGCAAGGATTTTTATTTTGAAGCAGGCCAAGGCGTGCTTGCAGCAGGTCCTCTGGCTTGGCTTGAATATTCAGCCCTCTATCGGCCTGAAATTTCCGAATCCTATGGTAAAGCCACACGCTTAAAGCTTGATGCCACCACCTATGAATCTCTTCAGAGCGCCTTGGGTGGCCATGCTAGCTATGAATCAAGTTTTGACAATGGCACCACGATGAAGGTCAATGCACTAGCTGCCTGGAGACATGAACTGTCTGAAGGCACCATGCGCACAAGCGCATCTTTCCGCTCTTATGGTAATCATTCCTTTACCTCTGAGACCGAAGCTCCTGGTCGAGATGCACTGCTTTTGCAGGGCAGCCTTAAGCTTACCCACAAAAGTGGCTTCTTTGCTGAAGTTGGTCTTGGCGGGGAAACCTTGCGCACTGCCTCTTCATCATTTAATGGCAGTTTGACCATGGGCCTTGAATTTTAGATCATAGCCTATCTCACGTTAAAAAAACTTTCTTACCCAAAAAAGGTCGCCCACAGGCGGCCTTTTTTTTGTAAAGTCTTTGTTCATTGAATAATAGATAAAGTAGATCATCGCATTGGAAAATATAGACACAAAAAAACTAGAAAATTATTTCGCGTTATCGTTCTGTAAGTTCATGTATTAGATATTACTAATTTTTAGAATATAATCATAAGTTCATGTACGTCTAGCTAAATTTAAATCTTGATCTTTATTTAGATATCTTGTAAAAAAATAATAATTAATACTTTAATAACAACTGAACTACAGATAGTTAATGGTTAGCATATGCAATCTTTCATGCTTTTTCCATGATGAGTCTGGAAGAAATGATGATTGATGCCTAAGATCGTTACTAGTATCTACGTGCCAAAAATCAAGGCATTTTAAATAATTTGAGACAGTTATTTACCAGATTGAACTCAAGTCACATTGTTACAAAGTTCACTCCCAAAATCAATTAGATAATTAGGCAGAAAAGCAGCATAAAACATAGCTTAGATTAATTAATTGGAATAGCGTGGTCCTCCTAAATTGGTGGAAAAACCCTCTGGATGCTGACTTGCAGCCAGAGATGGTAGAATTTCGTTTAGGAATTAAATTTAAGGAATCAACGATTAAATATAAAATAATTATCTTCTGTTAAATAATTTATATGCAATTTTACATTTAAATATATGTCAGAGGAACTATTGAAACATCTTGAGTTAATGGTAGATCTTGGGATGCTAAAGATATATTACCAGTATCCCTAGATTCGTGAACACTCATATGCCCGATCAGTAAGGACTGATGGGGCTCTGAGCCCGTGTTTATAGATTTTAACGCCATGTCTCGTAAGTGGCTTAAATCATTGAATATTTTAAATTTATTAAAACAAGTCGTTTTCTTTTTGTAAATATGTCAAACTTATCGTATTTTTTTAATTTTTAGTCAATAACTCCAATAACCCCTTGAAATTATTGCATATTATTAAGTATCACAAA
>JAFSZE010000202.1 GCA_017455745.1 Desulfovibrionaceae bacterium
AGAAGAGGGTACACCCGATCCCATGCCGAACTCGGAAGTTAAGCTCTTCATCGCCGATGATACTGCATAACGTCATGTGGGAAAGTAGGTCGCTGCCAAGCCTTTTTGAAAAAGCCCCAATTTATTTGGGGCTTTTCGTGTTTTTATTTTTGCCCAACGTGCAGGAGGTCCTCTTTGTCTACCTATTCTCTTGAACGCGTCTGCGCCATCCATGATTTATCTGGTTTTGGACGCGCTTCCTTGACAGTAGCCATTCCGATCCTCTCCACTATGGGCTTTCAAGTTTGCCCATTACCCACAGCCGTTCTTTCCTCGCAGACATCTGGGGTAAGTGATTTTTCTTTCTGTGATTTAACGAGCGAAATGCCTAGGTTTTTGGCCCATTGGCTCAAATTAAAGCTTAAGTTTGCTAGCACATATTCCGGTTTTTTAGGTAATCCAAGCCAAGTAGAGCATGCTGCTTTTTGTATCCACAATCTCTTGGCTGACTCAGGGCTTGCCTTTGTTGATCCTGTGCTTGGCGATAATGGTCTTCTTGATCCAACCCAAACTACCGAAATGGTTGAAGCCCAACGCTATTTGGTTCATCAAGCCGATATAATTGCGCCCAATTTGACGGAAGCTGCTTTTTTGCTTAAGGCTAATTATGAGCAGAATTTGCCCTTAAATATCCTTAAAGATGAATTGCAAGCTTTAGCTAATATGGGCCCAAAAATTGTCATTATCACCAGCGCACCGGCTAATGATCAAAATTTGTGTGCTGTGGTTGCTTATGATAAAGTGGCCAAGAAATTTTATCGTTTACAAAATAAACATTATCCTGTTTTTTATCCAGGCACCGGCGATACTTTTTCCAGTTGTTTGGTGGGATGTTTTTTACAAAAAGATGATCTACCAACAGCTTTAAAACGGGCCATTGAATTTGTATCATATGGCATAGAAATTACCTATGCAGCTAACACACCACAGGTAGAAGGTGTCTTATTGGAGAAAACACTTCACTTGCTCCATAAGCATCCAATCGATATCTTAGTTAACGAAATTTAGCTTTTTTTGTTTATCTTTATACTATATATGAGCAATTTTAGAATGTAAAATAGTGTATTTTGCTAATTTATATTTCCAGATTTTATTAATTTGTTACCGACTATAAATTGTAATGCAATAGATTTTTTTCTAAAAAGATATAATCGCTTAAATTTTGCTATCAAATAGCCACAAAATAGCATCAAATACCATTAAATAGTTAGAAAAATAACTTCCAGTCAAAATAAGAGTACCTTTTCCCCCAGATTTTTGGAACAAGGCACTCTATGTATGCTGTCTTGCAGGTTGCGATCAGATCAATTTTTTCCAAGATGGCTATGGAAACAATGCTACCCAATGGACATCTAATAGCCGCCAGATGGCCATCAAATGGCTGCGCTACCAATAATAAAAAAGTAGATTTGCCAACTTGCAAGCGTCCAAGCGGAAAGTCTGGTTAGCCCAAGTTTTTTAAGCTAGGCGCAAGCGTAGCTTTGCGCAGACCATAAGACCATGGCCATAAACGCTCATTTTTAGCGTAAAACACGATCAGGATTTGAGATTGCTAGAGCCTGGCCGGTTGAAAAAAAAGTGGCATAGTTTTAGATGAGCGTTTTGCCCTAAAATGGTTTAGTTTTGAATGAGCGTTTATCCAGAGTGTTTTCAAATAAATTCTAGAAAAAAATAGGAATAAAATAGTTCTCTGAGCTAGGCTCCTAGGGCTTGCGCTTGTTTGAAAAAAAATTCTTGACAGGCAGATCGATTGAGCGTAGTTTCCCCCCTTGCGCTTTGATTTTCAACGAACGTTTTTAGATCAGCTTTTGAATTGGTTGTTTTTGACAAAAGGTTTCGGAAGAAGTTTTGCAAACATACCTTCAAAATTTGGTCTTGACAAAAGAGATCAAAAAAACTATTTTTAAATGGCGCTTGATTGAAAATCATGCTCAATTTTGCCAAGTGAGACTAATAAAGTTAAGTATCAAACTAATAAGACAATGTTTCGATCTTAAAAAATAATCTTCTTGACAGAAATTAAAAGTTTTAATAAAGTTAGTTTGCTTAAAGATTGTATTTCTTGGTTAAGAATTTGCTTCTGGATCAACTAAACGACTTTTTAGTATCTTTGAAATATTTTTCTTGACAATTGAAACGCTTTTAAGTATCTTAACAAAACGATTTGCGAAGTTTTCGGAT
>JAFSZE010000203.1 GCA_017455745.1 Desulfovibrionaceae bacterium
ATTTACGCCAGATGTGCGGCAGTCCTGCGACAAGACCGCTATGGTCTTAAACGTCATCTATGAGGCGCTTGTGCAGCATATGCCTGAGGAAGATCAAGCTAGTCTGGCTCTAGCAGTACAAAATCAACCAGCGGCACCGAACCCACAACTGGAGGGGCAGATGCAGCGTCCCGGCGGACAACATGTAGTCCCCATACAGCGCAATGCTACGCCGGCTGAGATCTTCGCGGCCAAGCAGGCAGTGCTCAAAGAAGGCTGGGATAAAGAGCCAACTGCGCAGATAAGTCAAATGATTGAGACCCTAAAATGCACAGACTACAAGTTGCTGTACGATGTGCGTGGTATCGGGAATACTATAGGTTCAACGCTTGGCAGCTTGCATAAGACTGGTGACTATGCATCAGCCCAAATCCACTATCTCGTAGATCTGCAACAAATGGGTGCTCATCTTAATTCACTCAACGCCAATTACTCAGAGCATTCACCCAATGAACTCATGAAGCTCCATATGGATATGTTCATAGCGGCTCATACCGATGAACAACTTGCCAAGGTACTGGACGGGCTTACCTCAAAAGAATCAAAACTCTTTCTTGACGTTTTGGCCACCCACGCAACCAAAGAGGCTGTGGCTCTGCAAGGGGCTAAAAGTGAAAAACTCGAAGTTATCTGGCAGGTCTTTGGCGCACTTCCCTATCTTGCGGACAAAATTGCTGAAAAGCTTGGACGCGAAAAGCCAGGCCCATTACTAAGTGATTCTGAAAAAACTATCCTTGATCTGCCGAAACAGAATATGAGACTCGCGGAGGAACTGGTTGAACAGTTTTCGACGCATCTGAATCTTTTTGATGGCAAAATGTTCATGATCAAAGCAGATCTCGACAGTGCCAAGTATGAACGTCTCAAGAACTTTTACAGTCAGCTCAAACTACCGGCAGGAGCAAATCAGCCGAGAACCGTGGGAGAGGCAAAAATTGAGAATTATTTTTACGCCAACATCGAAGATGCCGATGATGACCAGACGATGTGGAATGTGGAGCATTTAGCTGTGATGTTCGCCTTCCATGCCAAGGAGCTCGACGCCCTTTTGGATGCAAGTGGTGGCAATCCGACACCGCAAGCCTTGTGGGGTGTTTTGCACGGCGGAGAGGCGCCCCAAAATCTTTCCATGGATAATTTCGTCGAAAAACTCATGCAGCGCACAGTTGAGGAAGTGAATACCTACGCCAAAATGATTAATGCTAAAATGGTGTATCCTGACGCTTTTATTAATCTCAGCTATACCGTTGTGGGCATTTCTCCGAATATGCTCTTACAAAAATTCAGCAAAGTCGCGCACGAAGACGTGACCATCTCTATGAACGATCAGCTCCTTCGCCATGGCCTCTTTCACCTTAGCGGTAGCATGGCGTACAAAAATGGCGACCACGCCTATGGCTTTGGTTATGACTTCCCCAGGGCAATAATGCCTCTTGGAGAAAATAGAAAGGATGGCGAGGGCTGCAAAATTTCCGTCGTCGTGAATGGGCAAGAAAAAGTCTTTACACAGAAAGAATACAAAGAATTCACCAAAGAAGAAGAAAAACAAGGGCGCAAATATGGCGAAGGGCAGTTAGATCATCCCTATATGCAGCAGATTGTGAATGCGGTACGCCCTCTATGCCACAGTGATGAGCAGTTGGCTAGCGTTGGACTCTGCACCACACAAGCCGTGCAACAGGCTCTTAGAAATCCCAAAAATTTCTATAAGGATGTGAGCGGCAGAGCCTTTGAACATACGGCGCTAGATCACCGTATTGAGCCTCTCGACGACGGCAACGTTAAGGTCACGGTCACGGAAAAGCCCGGCGCTTTCTTCAAGTTCTCAATGGAAATTGTTGTGGACAAAGAAGGAAAAATTACCATGAACAAGGGTGAAGTGACCTATCCGTCCTACGACAAATGGCAGGAATACAAGCGGACGCATCCTGAAGAAAGGCTTGATTAATACATAGTCGATCCTAAAAATGGCCTATGGCCTGCTTGCCTAGCTTAGATGCCTAAGGCCACATTCCAACTCGTGAGTTTTTGGCCAATTGGGACAGGCTAGTTTAAAAATACAGTAGTTCCACCAACCAAAAATAAATAATATATTCACAAATATCGATTCGGTTGAAGCCGCGCCCCTTTAAGGGGCGGTTTTACTTTAAACATGATTTTGGTTATTATGTACATAGCTGCAATCTAGAAGTACAAAGTTTGCTAAACATAAACTGAAAACACTTTCCGGCAGAGAGAACAGTTGTATATCTGATGTAAACCATTAGATA
>JAFSZE010000204.1 GCA_017455745.1 Desulfovibrionaceae bacterium
AATATGGGAATAGGAATGATCAGATTAGTAAGGTTACAGGCTTATCAAACTCTGATATTGATAATTTGAAATCTAATGCCAGTTTTAGCACTTACAATTCAATATATCTAATTCTTATCTGATTAAGCTCTGATCAGATAAACTACAGGTCTATCGTACGGCGATATCGAGAGTCTCAGAAAAATTAAGCAACTGCTAAATATATGAAAAGCACCATCCTTCCGATAGAAGGATGGTGCTTGTATAGTTTATAGGATCCCTACGTGCTACATAATCATGTTGCATTCCTGTCTAAATAGATCATCTACGGACTTTAATAAGCAATTAAAGGGAGCTTCTACTTCTTCAACTCTGATGGCAACTCTGAAATATCAAATTGTAGTCGGTAAAGCAGTATTTACTAAGATATTTAAGGCACGTTTAGCTATGACTTCTTAATCTTTGCAAGCTAGATAAATAGAAATAGCATTATTGTTGCTACAATTTTGTTTACAGTATCCCTAGTGATCTGGCCAATAATAAGATGAAAAAACTAGATTTTCTATAGCACATGCATTCTTAAATTATAGGTATCTATAATTAATGCGACCTTGTTAACAGCGTGCTTTCAAGAAACTTGAGTCTAAAAAAATAAACAAAAAATCTAAAATTTTACACCTTATTTTTAGCCCATTCCTAGGTGATTGTTTACTCGATTATGCCTTGTTGAACTTATCCTTACTCTGCTTACAGACCGGGCATTTCCAGTCGGCAGGAAGATCCTCAAAGGCCGTTCCCGCTGGGATACCGTGTTCTGGATCGCCCACTGCCGGGTCGTACACTGTGCCACAAACAGAACAAACGTATTTACCCGTTGATTTCTGCTTGGAGTAGTTCATGGCAGGGGGAATGGGCTTAGGCATATTGGCAAGGTCAATAACTTTTTTGGCATCCAAATTCTCATATCCCAGAGGTGTATGAGTGGAAAGATACACCGTTTTATGGTTCTCAATGAATGTCCGCACCTTGTTTAAGGTGTCCCTGGCCGCAGCTTTGTCCTCAGTGGCAACGGAGAGTTTGTTTTGATAAAGAGCCTCGTCGGTGTAGGTAACATCGCCGTGAATGATGTAATGAAGCCCATCATTTTCTACGATAATAATACTGTTGCCGGTAGTGTGACCAGGGGCGAAAACGTAATAGATACCTTTGGCAATTTTTTGGCATTTGTCAAAGTTTTCATAAGCTCCGTCAGTGAAATCACATCGGAAAATATTGTCCCCAGTGAGTTTCATGGCGTCCGCCTCAATGCGGGAAATGTATATCTTGGCGTTGGGGAAACTCCTTAGTTCCCCAGTATGATCAGGATGCTTATGGGTGACGAGAATCTTGGTTACCTGTTCTTTTTTATAGCCTAGTTTCTCCAAGGCAGTTACATAATCGTCAATCCGGGAGCCGAGATAGATAGGAGCGTTAACATCTGCCACCATATCTGGCTGCTCTAAAGGCATACCGGTATCCACCAAGATAACTTCCTCACCGGTATCAATGAGGAAGTTCTGCAAGGTGCTACGGTATTTAACGTTTTTGTCGAACTTGTCCTCTCCGTCCTCCAAGCCCATGGCGAAGGGTTGGGTCATAAAACCGTTTTCGTAGAGTTTTACCGCCTTGATTTCCATTACTTTTTTATCTCCTTTCGCTTCTACCTTTAAAGGTAACTCAGTCACCATAGCGCCTACGGCGCACAAGCCAGCTCTCTTGATAAATTCTCGCCGCTTCATGTTAATCTCACAATTTTTGGGCTAAGGCTTTAATTTCGTTTAGTTTAGCCTCGGATTTGTTTTCTTAGCCGCTGGCAGTACTGACTACATCCATGGGCAAGCCCGTGGTGTTCTCCTAGGACCATACAACCATACACCATTCGAAGGCTATGGGATGTAGGTGTAAATCTGTTTTAAGGAAAACTTTATTTCCCAAGTGTCCCTTTGGACACATTTTACTCTCTGCCGAATGAGGACAGTTTGGAGGTCAAGCTTCTATTCAGGAGTTTTGGGAGTGCAGTCAATCTCCCAAAATATATTGCTTATGTGGCTGTATTGCTACCGTTGTTCATAATCTTGATTTTTTGGGCCTTAGTCTCAATGATTAGGGCTTTTCTTTGGGTAAGCGGTCAATGAATGCCCCTAACAATTTTATCAATCCTTTTTTTGGAACATATTTAGCCCCCCTTCATGGTAGAAGGTGAAGACCCACGTAAATAGGGCATTTTCTCCTGAGATTTTTCAAAGATAGAAAAATATGCGATCCTAAAATCTGCATAAATTAGACATCTTCACTTGGCTTTTTAGGAGTTTTGAATACTTACAATTTTAGAATAAAGAATATCAATATTATTAGTACTGCTTCAGTATCATCATAT
>JAFSZE010000205.1 GCA_017455745.1 Desulfovibrionaceae bacterium
CGCCTCCAAAATCTTTGTTCGGGCTGATGGCATGAGCGGCGATAGTGATGATCCAGGCTATGAACGGAAGATGATCAATAACGTCTATCAAATCCGGGCCACCCAGTTTGGCTCATCTACAGAAGCAGTGCGTGCTGCCGTCCAAAATCGTTTCAAGAAAGAAAAATTATTAGCCCTGGACATGCTAGGCAAAGAAAGCCAAGGTTCCATGGCCTAATCTCCCACAAGGAGCGGACTATGCCGCTTGACTGCCTAGTCATAAACCTAACGCGTTTTGGAGATCTAATTCAGAGTCAGCCCCTCTTCCATGATTTGAAAAATCATGGTTTTACTACGGGGCTGCTCTGTTTGGAAAATTTTGTCAAAACCATTCCGCTCTTAAAAAACATTGAACAGAGCTGGACACTTAAAGGCGCTCATCTCTTAGCCCTATTAAATAACAATTGGCCCAAAGCTGCATCTGAGCTTTTAGGCTTAGCTCACGAAATTCAAGCCCAACACCCCAAATACATCATCAACCTAACTCCAACCATCGCCGCAAGACTTTTAGCCAGACTATTTGCTGCTAATCAGGCAGAAATCATAGGCTTCGGTCTTGATGGCGATGGTTTTGGTTTAAATAAGGGCGCCTGGTCCACCTTTCTTAGTGGCACGACCTCTTGTCGCCAAAATTCGGTCTTTAACATCGTCGATATGTTTAGACTAATTGGCCGCCAGATCATGCCCAATGATAACTATCAAGAAATACGTGGCTTAAATCTGCCAGCCCAACAAGATCTATATACTTGGCAAACATTTTTAAATGCCCAATTAGCCAAGCTAAAGCTAGATGCAAAACCGCAAGGTTTTATCGCCATGCAACTGGGGGCTAGCTCCGAAAACCGTATGTGGCCTGTAGAATATTTTGCCAAAGTCGCCGACCATCTTTGGACTAAAAACAAGTATCTAGCGATCCTAACAGGCACAATTGGTGAAAAAAAATTGGTTGAGGCCTACCAAACTTATGCCCAAAAACCTTTTATTGATGCTATTGGCGCTACATCACTCCCCGTTTTAGCGGCCCTGCTTAAAAGTGTCGCCCTCTTAATTTCCAATGATACTGGCACCATGCATTTAGCAGCTGGCCTTGGCACTAAAAGCCTAGGCTTTTTTTTGGCCACAGCCCAACCGTGGGATACAGGCCCCTATTTACAAGACTGCCTCTGCTTAGAGCCAGATCTTCCCTGCCATCCCTGTCAATTTAAAACCCAATGTCCTAATGATTTTAAATGCCGCACAATTATTCTTCCAGAATATGTAGCCCAATTAATTGATGCTTATCTAAATCTCGGAGAATGGCCAACACTTCCCAACGACGCCGGCCTAAGAATTTGGCAAACCCAAATTGATCCCCATGGTTTAGCCATAGTTGAGCCTAAATCCAAACATGCCATGGACGATCGGACTCTTTTTATCCGCCACCAACGCAATTTTTGGCGGCAACTTCTTGACAGTTTAGAGGGCATGAAAAAAGCAGACCAAGATCCAATCCCAGCCTGCACAAGCGCGTTTTGTCAAAAAATTTTGCCTATTCTAACTCAGGTTGAACGAATCCTACTCCTCTTAATCGAACAAGGGCAAATCTTAGGGAAAAACAAAGATGCTGGAAAACTTTTCCTGCGCAACTGTGACCGCATCCAAACACTCCTCTCGACCAATCAA
>JAFSZE010000206.1 GCA_017455745.1 Desulfovibrionaceae bacterium
CCAGTGGGGTGATGAAGGCAAGGGCAAACTTGTCGATATGCTTAGCCAAAAAAGCGACATTATCGTCCGCTTTCAAGGTGGCAACAATGCTGGCCATACCATCAAAGTTTCCGGCCAACAAACCATTCTCCATCTCATTCCCTCAGGCATCCTAAACCCCAAGGCGGTCTGCTTGATTGGCAATGGTGTAGTTTTAGATCCTTGGGTCTTCTTAAATGAAGTGGATCAACTTGCTGCTAGTGGCATTGATGTTGATAGTAAACGTCTTGGCATTAGCTACAAAACCCACTTGATTCTGCCCTATCATAAGCTGTTAGACCAGGTGCGCGAGACTAAAAAATCAGCCTCCAAGATCGGCACCACCGGTCGAGGCATAGGCCCCTGTTATGAGGATAAAGTTGCCAGAGTCGGTTTACGCGCAGCTGATTTGACAGATCGAGATCTAGTACTTGCCAAGATTACCCGGGCCTTAGAAGAAAAAAACATCCTCTTTAGCAATCTTTATGGCCAAAAGCCTCTTGATCCCAACGATGTCACCGAGCAAGTTTTAGCCATAGCTCCCCGCATCATCCCCTATTTGACCGATGTTGGAGCCCGCATTGATAGTGCTGCCAATCAAACCATCCTCTTTGAAGGCGCTCAAGGCATCCACCTAGACATTGACCATGGCACCTACCCCTTCGTGACCTCATCCAATACGGTTGCCTCCAATGCGGCCACAGGTTCAGGCGTTGGTCTTGGCAAAATTGATCAAGTTTTAGGAATCGTCAAAGCCTATACCACACGGGTTGGCGCAGGCGCTTTCCCCACAGAATTAGATGATCTTGATGGGGAACATTTGCAAAAAAATGGCCATGAAGTGGGAGCAACCACTGGCAGACCAAGACGCTGTGGCTGGCTTGATGCTGTGATTTTGAAAGCTTCCGTTAGATTAAATAGTCTAACTGCCATAGCCCTAACCAAAGTTGATGTTTTACAAAATCTGCCCATCATTAAAATTTGCACAGGCTATAAATATAAGGGTGAGACCTTAAGTTATCCACCGCAGTTTGAAGGCAGCCTAAATGATGTCACACCCATCTATGAAGAGTGGCCTGGATTTACTCAAGACATCTCCCAATGCTTGGAATATGCTAAATTACCAGCCTCAGTGCGCAAATATATCGAAAGGCTTGAAGACCTTCTTGGCGTACCGGTTAAGTATGTCTCGGTAGGACCTGATCGCGAGCAAACCATTGTCAGATAATTTATTTTTAAAAAGCCTCTATCCGGACATTGCCACCGAAAGCTTAGATCCCATCCGGCATATCCTGTACAACTTGCGCCAAACTCCCCCACAGGTCTTACTTTTTGACGGCGGCACCGAAATTGAACGCCGGACTTTGGCCAAGTATTGGGCCGCGCTCAATCTTTGTCCCAATTTAACTGCCGATGGCCCCTGCCATAAATGTCCCACCTGTCTGCAGATTGCTGAAGATGCCCATTTGGATATCTTGGCTTATGATGGCTATATAAGCAAAAAAGACGATGATGACTCTCCAGGATTTTATCGAGCCTTCAATGCCGAAAATGCTAGGAGTCTAAAACTTGTGCTCCGCGATGCTCCGCATGGCCGCTATCGCATTGTTTTCTTTACAGGCATCGTGGCTAGCCGTGCTGAAGCCCCCAATGCTCTACTCAAAGTTTTGGAGGAACCGTCCCCCTATACTTTGTTTGTCTTGCTTGTGCCGCAAAGAGCACAAATTTTGCCAACCCTTGTCTCAAGATCCATGTGCTTAACGCTACCCTGGCCCTGCCAACCCAACAATGAAAGCCAGGCTGTGGCGAAACTTACGGCTAGCTTTGCGGCCTTTTTAAACGACAAGGAAGACTTTTTAACCAAAATAGCCTCCAAAAGCAGTCTAACGCTACCTTTAGCCCAAGATTTTTTGGTTGCCTTTCAAAAAACAGTCATTCGCATTTTGGCTAACGAAAAAGAAACACCGCTGGATCTAGAATTGGCCAATCTAACGCCGTTTAAACTTATGCAATTGATCGGCTGGATTCGTGAGGCGCAAGAAATGCTAGCAGCTACAGTCACACCTCTTAGGGTCATATCTGCCCTTAGTATGCGCTGCTATACCTTGTTCAGAAGTTAATCAAAACGCACTTATTAGCCTTAAAGAAGGCTAGGAGATCTTCATGCTCATCGTCGAGGCATTAAAATCAAGCTCGCCCATCGATCAAATTCAAATTGAGGGCTGGATCAAATCCAGACGCGATTCTAAAACTTTCTCGTTTTTAGCCTTAAACGATGGTTCATGTTTAGATAACATTCAATGCATTGTTGACGGTGGAACAGAGGCCATGGCCAATTTGGGCCAAGCTGGCTTAGGCTCATCAGTTAGTATAACTGGCAAATTGGTCGCTTCCCCAGGTCAAGGGCAGAAGTGGGAAGTGCAAGTGGCTAATCTTACCCTTTTAGGGGCCACAGACCAAGAAAAATACCCCCTGCAGAAAAAACGCCACACTGACGAATTTTTGCGCTCTATTCCTCACTTACGTCCGCGCACCAACAAATATGGCGCTATGCTGCGTGTAAGATCCCAAGCAGCTTTTGCCATTCACAAATTTTTTCACGACGAACATTTCTTTTACATTCAAACGCCCATTTTGACTGGCTCCGATTGCGAAGGTGCTGGCGAAATGTTTCGAGTAACAACCTTGAAACCTGGTGTTACCGACATAAGCCAAGATTTCTTTGGCCAAGAATGTCATTTGACAGTCTCAGGTCAATTGGAAGCAGAAGCTTTGGCCTTAGCCCTGGGTCGCGTCTATACTTTTGGCCCGACCTTTAGAGCTGAAAATTCCAATACACCAAGACATGTGGCCGAGTTCTGGATGATTGAGCCAGAAATGGCCTTTGCTGATTTGGAAATCTTGATCGGTGTAGCTGAAAAGCTTTTACAAAATATTCCAAGCTATCTTTTGGACAATTCAATAGATGACTTGCAGCTCTTCAATAAATTTGTCGATAAAACTCTTCTAACGCGCCTGGAAAATTTAGCTAAAGGCGGACCTTTAAAGCACCTATCTTATACTGAGTGCATCCAAATCTTAGAAAAGAGTTCCAAGTCCTTTGTCTATCCTGTAAGCTTTGGCGTAGATTTACAAACCGAACATGAACGCTATTTGACCGAAGAATATTGTCAGGCACCGGTAGTCATCTACGATTATCCCAAAAGCATCAAACCATTCTATATGCGCGACAATACTGATGGCCAGACTGTGGCTGCGGTGGATATTCTGGTGCCTGGAATTGGTGAGATCATTGGTGGCTCCCAGCGTGAAGAAAGACTCGATGTACTTCTGGCCAAATTAAAAGCTGCCGGACTCGATCCTAGCGACTATTCTTGGTACATTGACTTGCGTGAATTTGGCTCCGTGCCCCATGCTGGCTTTGGCCTAGGCTTTGAGCGTTTAATCATGCTCCTAACCGGCATAAGCAATATTCGCGATGCCATACCTTTCCCCAAAACACCAACCACACTTACTTTTCAAGGACTTACGTCTAATTTAGGCTGATTTAGGCTAGTTTAGATTTGATTTGGGTTTGTTTTTGGTTTGATTCAGGTTTTGTTTCAAATTGACCTGCATATAAAAAGAATCCATAATAGCTCTTAAAAAATAGACATATAGATAAAATATAACAGATAATGGTTAACAGATAGCAGGTAACAGAGAATAAATAAAAGATAACATACAAAAGATTACTACGTAAATATTTTAAAAGTGTATCTGAAATATTAACGACTTATCTTGTTGATCTAAAATTTAGTCTACAACAATATCCTTGGTTAAATATCCTTCTAATATACTTAATTTATCACTAAAATTTTAAACACTGCTCTATTCTTTCTATTCCTAGTTTTTAACTAAGATACATTAAATCTTTATACAACAATAAATCTTTATGTAACAATGGAATCTCTGCTCTTTGATTTGGGCAACTCAAATTTAAAATTAGCCTATGCCCAAGATTCTAAAATCATAAAACAAGTTAGAGTTAAAACAGTAAGCATTTTTGCTGAGTCCGTCGTAATACAAGCCATCGAAGATCTCCTTGAAAGACCTTATGGCAAGAGCTCTCATCTTCCTAAACCCAAGAGTTGCTTTATTTGTTCCGTGGTACCCAAGCTTAATGACTTGATATCGCTTGCCATAGAAAAAAGTCTAGCTTGCCCTTATTTTTTTGTACCGCAGAACTTGCCTCTACCCTTAAATTTTCTTTATGAAAATCAAACCAAGCTAGGTGCCGATCGCCTCATAGCTGCTTATGCCGCAAGCGAACTTCATCAAGATTTTAAGGTTAAATATATTATTGATATTGGCACAGCCACAACCATCGACTGTGTCATAGATAATACCTTTATGGGAGGTTTAATTTTACCAGGCCCAAACATAGCCTTAAAAGGCCTCCACAAAAAAACAGCCCAACTCCCATTTATAAAATTTCCAGATAGCATAAACGAGTTTAGCCTTGGCCACTCAACTGTAGAATGTATGGAGCAAGGAATCTTTTTTGGCACCATTGCTCAAATTGAGGGTTTATTGACGCGCTTAAAAGATCTAAATCCTTATCCATCTATTGTCATTGGTACAGGTGGCGTAGCTAAAATCTTATCCGCAAAAACCAATATTTTTGACGTTTTATATGATAATCTGATTCTTTTGGCTCTAGCTATGTTGAGTCAAAAGCAAGCACTAAAAGATACATCGATATCTGATCAACTATAACACAAATAATCACGATCATAATATTAATCACCAAAATCACAATAACCGTAATCCGAGCTCTAATACAAATTGTAATCACAACTATAGCTATAATATAAAAAGAATCCAGTCATACTGTTGTCATATTATGATTATTACGTTTCGGCGTAATTCTTGAAGCCCATCCACCAGGATGGCCGCAAGGCCGATTCGTGTAGGTGGATACAAGAAAAAGCTCAAACGCCTAAAATTTGGATCTGAGCTGCCAAGAATGGGCTCATCTGATA
Source organism: Desulfovibrionaceae bacterium (assembly GCA_017455745.1). GTDB lineage: Bacteria > Desulfobacterota > Desulfovibrionia > Desulfovibrionales > Desulfovibrionaceae > Desulfovibrio. Next base: position 5,043 of record JAFSZE010000206.1, read on the forward strand.
TACG
>JAFSZE010000207.1 GCA_017455745.1 Desulfovibrionaceae bacterium
ACGGCGTGAACAAGATAAAACTACCGTGGGACACACGGGAAGTTACGCTTGGGGAGAACGTGTAAGACGAAGCGGCCACGGTCGCGGCGCAGTGTTCGTCGAACCAAGAATCCCCCGCCTTTAGGCGTGGGGAGTGTCAACGACATTCCTTCCCATGAGGGACGCAGCTGGGAGCAAAGTTTTAGACTTCCCTGGCGAGCCGACAATCAGTATCCAGAAGTTGAGGAGACGTTTGCCAATGTGCGCAAGGTCTTTGAGGAAGAGTTGACCCGGGCCTATGAGAGCCAACCCATGGATGTGGAGCAAAGGCTCAATGCCTCGCTTAAACTTAAAAAACATCTGGCACCTGGCGTTTTGGCCGAGCGTTTTTTGAAAGTCCAAGCTGCGTCATAGATTTTTTTCGGCGATTTTTTTTCTGCCCCTAGTCTTCTAGGGGCTTTTTTTTGTTGTGCGCCAATCTTTATCAAACAGGATCTTTTTGATAAAAAATTGTCGCAAGATGCGAAATTTACGCTCTGCGCGTAAAAATATGACAGATCAAAAAGATAATGAGTTTTTCAAAGTATAGATTTTAGGCTATAAACACTGGATTAAGTTTTGGGATTTAGAAAGTGGAGTTTTAGGAAGAAAAGAGCTTTTAGGTCTTGATGACCAAAAATTTTTCAGGATTTATGATTTAAAAATGTTTTAAAAAAGCGAATCTAAAATTATCTCTTCAGGTTTAGTCTGAGATTCGTATTTAGTAAGTGGAGGCTAACTTGGATAAACAATATATCCATATTGAAAATGCTCGTCAGCATAATTTGCGCAATATTTCTATAGATATTCCTAGAAATGAACTGGTAGTTGTTTGCGGACCATCTGGATCTGGTAAATCAACTCTAGCTTTTGATATAGTCTATGCTGAAGGTCAACGACGTTATATGGAGTCGTTGTCCGCCTATGCTAGACAATTTTTACCCCAGATGGATAAGCCTGATGTTGATAAAATCGAAGGTCTATCTCCATCTATATCTTTGGAACAACAAGGTGGATCACATAATCCAAGATCAACTGTAGGTACGGTCACAGAGATTTATGATTTTTTACGGGTATTATTTGCTAGACTTGGGACCTATTATTGTCCTAAGTGTGGTAAGCCAATCGCAAGTCAATCTATAGATGAAATTTTAAATGCCATTTTAGCTTTGCCTTTAGGGACAAAATTTATTCTGTTAGCTCCTTTGGTTGAAATGCAAAAGGGGACGCAGCAAGAGAGATTGCAAAAATTAAAATCTGAAGGCTTTGTGCGAGTTAGAGTGGATGGAACCATCACAACCATTGATGATCTTCCCCCATTAGATAAAAATAAAAAGCACAATTTGGATTTGGTTGTTGATCGTTTGGTCTTAAAGGAAGGTTTGCGCACAAGGTTAGCTGATTCGGTTGAATTGGCTTTAAGGTTTGGTGATGGCAGATTTATTTTACAGGAGCTTTTGGAAGGTGACCAAACACGGGAAACTTTCTTTTCCACAAGCCAAGCTTGTCCCACCTGCCACATATCCATGCCCAAGCCAAGCCCCCAGTTGCTTAGCTTTAACGGGCCCCAAGGCGCTTGTCCGCGTTGTGTGGGTCTTGGTACGGTTGATTATTTTGAGCCCCTCTTGATTGCCCCCAATCGTGGACTTTCTTTGGCCAAAAAAGCTCTTTTGCCCTGGGCAGGTCGGGATGTTTTGGAGCGTTATAAGCCAGCCCTTGAGGCTTTGGGCAAGCGTTTTGGCTTTAATCTAGATACGCCCCTTGAGGAATATTCGGCCAGAGCCTTGGCAGCGCTTTTTTATGGTGAAGATGAGCAGGGTGAGCCCATTGCCCAATCCCTTGGACTTAGACGCAATTGGCTTGGTGGTACTGTGGCCTTGGGTGCTGTTGGCGATGTGCAAAGCAGCCATTTTGTGGAGGCGCAGGCGGCCCAAAGTCAGATTCAGGTTACAAATAAGCGTTGGCCAGGGGTCATTCCGCTTTTGGAAAAAGGTATGCAGTATGGCGAGTCCTGGCGCGAGGAATTGAGTCGTTATCGGCAGGCCAAAGAGTGTCCTGATTGTTTGGGCCGCAGGTTGCGGCAGGAGGCCTTGGCGCTTAAGATTGATGATCTAACCATTGCAGATTTTTGTGGCTTATCCATTGTGCGGGAATTGGAGTGGCTTACTTCGCGCAGTTTTTCTGGACGCAAGGCCCAGATTTTTGAACCTTTGGCCAAAGAGCTCAACTCTAGACTCTCATTTTTGCAGGCTGTGGGCTTAAATTATTTAACCTTAGCTCGTCCCATGATGACCTTATCTGGAGGCGAAGCCCAGCGCATCCGTTTGGCTTCCCAGCTTGGTTCTGGTCTAGTTGGTGTAACCTATGTGTTGGATGAACCATCCATTGGTCTCCATCCAAGCGACAATGCTAGGCTTTTGGCGACCCTGAATCTTTTGCGCGATCGCGGCAATAGTGTCTTAATCGTTGAACACGACGCAGCAACCATCTGTGCTGCCGACACTGTTATTGAGATGGGGCCTGGTTCTGGAGAACACGGAGGCTGTGTTATCTATCAGGGCACGGTTCACGATCTATTAACTAGCGGGCAAACATTAACGGCTAGGCATTTGTGTGGCCAAGATAAAGTCCCTATGCCTGAGGAGCGCCGTCAACCCCAAGGCTGGCTTAAGCTTAAAAATGTTACCACCCACAATTTAGCTGGCATTGATTGTCGCATTCCCCTAAATGTCCTAACCTGCGTTACAGGTGTATCTGGATCAGGCAAGAGTTCCCTAGTTGTAGAGACTTTATATAAGCATGTGGCTTTAAGCTTGGGCTTGCGCATGGAGCAACCAGGATCTCTTGATGGTTTGGAGTATGAAGATGCCAAGCCTTTTGAGCGTTTGATTGCCATTGATCAAACACCTATTGGTCGCACACCTAGATCCAATCCGGCAACCTACACCAAGATTTTTGATGAAGTTCGGCAGATTTTTGCTCAAACCAATGATGCCAAACGTCGAGGCTATAATCAGGGTAGGTTTAGCTTTAATGTCAAAGGCGGGAGATGTGAAACCTGTCGTGGCGAAGGGCAGATCTGTGTGGAAATGCACTTTTTACCGGACATTTTTGTCAAATGTGATGTCTGCAATGGTAGCCGCTACAACCATGAAACCCTTGAGGTGCGTTACAAGGGCTTAAATATTGCCGAGGTCTTGAATTTAACCGTAAGCCAGGCTCGCGAGTTTTTTGCCAACTATCCAACCCTAGCTCGCAAATTGGCCATTCTGGAAGAAGTGGGCTTGGGCTATATTCGGTTAGGCCAGCCAGCCACCACTCTTTCAGGTGGAGAGGCGCAGCGGATCAAAATTTCCCGTGAACTTGGCAAATCAAGCCTAACCCATACTCTCTATATTTTGGATGAACCCACAACAGGTTTACATATGCATGAGGTTGGTATGCTCATCCAAGTCTTACATGCCCTTGTGGCTAAAGGCTCAACGGTTGTGGTCATTGAGCATAATACCGATTTGATTTTAGCCTCTGACTATGTGATCGATATGGGGCCTGGTGGCGGTGAAAACGGTGGAAAAATTGTTGCTGCAGGCACACCTGAATTTTTGGTGGCAGATTCAGCATCATTGACCGGTAAATTCTTGCTTCAGGAACGCCTGGAACGCAAAAAGAGAGCCAAGATGCATACTGATCCCTGGATAAATTTGTGAAATAATTTCAACTAATAGTATGGATAAAAATTTTTGATTAGACCCACGTGTATTTTGGCCAGGTACTATGCTTTTATAAGATGAAAAAAGATTAAAAAAGAGTGAAAAAGATCAAAAGCTGATCAAATTAAAATGACCGAAAAGCAAAAATACACAAAGATGATCAAAGATGATTAAAAAAAAATGTTCTTAAGAATATAACTAGGCTAGTTTTTTTAGGAGCCAAGCTTAGAAAAAGCTTTGAGATTTAAATTAACTACCAGCTAGATTGGTTAAGCTCTGGCCTAATTCAAAAGAGTTTGAAGGCCAATTTCTTATGTTGGTCTAAAATATCTTTTGCCCATCTAAAACATCTTTGGGTATCTAAAATGCGCAAAGCCTTTTCTGGCTTTTGCCCAGAAAGCGCATTAGATCTTGAGTCGGAAGAAAAAAGCTTGCAGGCAGCTTAGGAATCTCGAGAGTGTCTTTTGCCTAAAAAGGCATACTTGGACTAGCCTTTTAGAGAAAGGTCGTGAAAAATTTCACTAATATCAATTCGGTTGAAGCCGCGCCCCGGAACTGGGCGGTTTTACTTTAACCCTGATTTTTAATATAACGTTCTATCGTTTCCTGAGACACCTGTCCTATAGAAGCCGCAAAGTATCCATCCGACCACAAGGTTCGTTCTTTCCAATAGTGTTGTTTTAGCATAGAGAAATGTTCCTTCCATGCAAGATAGGTGCTGTACTGTTTTAGTGTAGATACGATTACCGTGATAGAATCCGTCGGATTATACTGTAACAGGATGTGGATATGGTCGTTGTCCGTTTCCATGCGACGGATATACCAGTTGTACTTCTTACAAGTATCGAAGAT
>JAFSZE010000208.1 GCA_017455745.1 Desulfovibrionaceae bacterium
CAAATTTGTTTTTCAAACAACAAAAAGCAACATAGCACAAGCTTAAAAGCTTTGCAACAAAAAAATAGCTTGTGCGATTTTTTTTACGCACGCTTAGCCTACAAGAAATTCTCTCTAAACTACAGCAAAGCGTCTGTGAGCTTTAGTTTAGAGAGTTTCAAGGTTTATGCAGTAACTGAGCTACAACCTCAAATTTGTTTTTCAAACAACAAAAAGCAACATAGCACAAGCTTAAAAGCTTTGCAACAAAAAAATAGCTTGTGCGATTTTTTTTTACGCACGCTTAGCCTACAAGAAACTCTCTCTAAACTACAGCAAAGCGTCTGTGAGCTTTAGTTTAGAGAGTTTCAAGGTTTATGTAGTAACCCAAGCAGTAACTTAGGATGTACAGCTGGGACTTAAATGACTTATAGGATTGAGGGATTTAATTGGACGCCCTGGGCCTGCCTGGTAAGCCATCTTCTGCTGGTTCTTGAAAGTTTTGTAAATCACGCGAAATATCAAATGTACGCAATTCTGTTTGCGCGGCTTTGGCATAAGGAGACGAAGGATAAAATTTAATGATTTCTTCAAGCAAAGCTTTTGAACGGTTACTATCTCCAAGTTTACGATATAATCGTGACTCGCGGAAGCGCAACGCAGGATATTCGGGTGAGTTTTGATTGGCATAATTCCTAAAGCGATTGACCCATTGTAATGCTTCAGGAATACGATTAGCCACCTCACAAATATCCATCAGCGAATTCATGGCTGTTTTAATGCGCTCAGGATCAGCCTTATCTGACCGTTCTTCTTGTAAGTGTTTGAACAAATCAACTACTTTCACATTGTAATCATAAGCTTTATGAATGTCTTTTTTGCGTTCTGCATCTTGAGCTAAAAAGACCATGGACCAAGCTTTTTGATATAAAGGACAGTTTGGTTTGTTAGCGATTTTTTGCCATAAAGCTAAAGCTGTGCCAGTTAAATTGAGATTTTGGGCAGCCAGAGCCATGGCATAGTCTAAATCATCCCGTAGTTGTGGCTTTAAATCCCAATTAGCTACGGTTTTGCCAAGATCTAAAAGTTCATTCCAGGCACCAGTGCTCAAATATTTATTAAAGAAATCTAAAAAAGCTATGTCACCATAGGTCGGATCCTTGGGTGTTCTCAAGAAATATTTCAACAAGGAGAGAGCATTCTCTTCATCGCCTCGTTCACGATAACCTTGAGCCAAGGCATAGCGCAATTTAGCATCAGGCTCACCATAGCGTTGTCTTACCTTGGGAAAACCATTCCATAAAATTAAGATACGCCCATAATTTTCTTCGGTTAAACTGTTTTTTAGTTCAGCTTGAAAGGCTTGCCAAATAATTTCATCGGCCAAAGGCTTATCAGGATGTTCGGGATATTCATCCACGAATTCTGCTGCCCGCGCCATAGCTTCAATATATTGTTTATCCCACAGATACCACTGTGCCAATTTCAGCCGCGCCAAAACAGAATCTTTATAGGTTTTTGAAGCTGCAATGGCATCGGAATAGAGGTCAGGAAAAGGCGGTTTGGCACCACGGCCATAGAGTACATTTAACTTTTCTTGGCTTAGGGGCGTTTCATAAAACCCTTTTTCAGCCAAACGTAATTTGGCAGTGATGGCTTCTGGGCTCTTGGGTGCTACTTTTAGGATGCGGTTATAGAGAAAGTCTGCGGCTTCGGGGTTTTTGGCATTCAAGTAAATGTCAGCCATTTGTAAGAAAAGATCAGGCGCCTTGGGATGCTCGGGGACGAGATTGAGTAGCTCCCAGAGTGTTTGCAACCTGCGATCTGTCTGATTGTAGTGATTTTCTATGGCATCTTGCATCAGCAGAAAATCAGGTTCATCAACATAATGTCTGGGCCAGCGTTTGTTGACAAATTCTAAAATGAGCTTAGCCCGATCAAAATTATTTTGGCGCACATAGGCGGTAATTAAACCTACCGAAGCATCTTTCAGTTGCGAGGATTCAGGATATTTATCTAAGACTGTAACAAAGGATTTTTCGGCATCGGCATTTAAATTTTTCTTTAATTCTTCTTTGCCTAATGCTGTTAAACCAATAGAATTACCAGGATAGTTGGGATATCTACGTAATAATGCCCCGATATAAGCTTTGCCTTCAGCAATATTGCTTACAGCACAATTGATAAGACAAAGACGCAAAAGTGCATCAGGAACACGATCAGATTTGACATTAAAATTTAAAGCTTCATTAGTCGTGGCAACAATATCATCATAACCCGCAAATAAATCTTTTTCATAACGGAGCCACTGACAATCACTAATGTAGTACAGCGTTTTTTCTGTGGTGCTAGCATCTATATCAGGGGCCGTGCGGATTTTGTCCAAGATAGCTAAGGCATCGTCTATTTCTTTACCTTCAATTAATTTTTCCACCTCTGTCATCATGGCTTTGATGTCCAGAGGTTTTTCGACGGGATTTCCCTGCTCATCCACATAGATGGTCGGACGCTCTTTTTTTTCTTCCTCTGCTTCTTCTTTGGGTGGTTCCTGCACCAAACCTGTGGGTTCAAGATTAGCTGAGCCCTGCACCCTGTCAGTTTTGGGAGTTGTGTCTGTTTTTTCAGGTTCTACTTTGGGCTGCACGTTTTGGCGGACAGTGTTGGCAGCGGGCTTAGGGCTTTCTGCTTTGGGTGTAGGTGTCGGAACTTCTGCTTTGGGCTCTGGCTCTGGCTCTGGCTTTGGTTGTGCTTGCGGTTTGGGCTCTGGTTTTGGTTCTGGTTTTACTTCTGCTTGCGGGACATAAGTAGGCTTTTCTGGTTTTGCAGCCTTAGGTTCTTCCTTTTTGGGCAGAGGCTCACTTGCAGTCTGGTTTGAGTCTTGGGGAGATTCCAAGGCTGGGTTGACCCCAGGAATAGAGTGACCATGGGCAATGCCATCGGTAGAAGGGATGGGCTGATTGTTAGTGGCTTCTTGCTCTAGGGATTCACGCCAACCTGTATCAGAGACGCGGGAATTCTCTGGTTGCGGTTCTGTATTTAAATCTGACCAAGTGCGGGCCTTGGCATTAGGTTGCGTGCTTTGACTATATGGTTGGACTTGGCTTTGGCCTAATTCAGTATTTAGGCCTTCAGAAACTGGCCAATTTTCTGGGCCTGCATTGTTAATGGTTGCACGAATGCCTTGGGGGTTAATGGCAATAGTTCGATCATTGCCTGCTTGAGCGATATTCACTGAATCAAGCCATTCGAGATTAGGATCCAGGGCAGAAGCTTGGGCGTAATTGACAGCACTAGCATCACGAGATTTTAGACCTAGTCTTTCTTGCACAAGTGAATAGGGAATCTGCTTAAACCCATTGAATGTACGGCGCAGTTTTTCATCTTCAGGATCCCACGGCGTGTGGGTTTTAAAGTCGCGAGGTTTGGGCAAGAGTAACGCAGCATTGCCAGCCTTCTCAGGAATGCCTGTGAGCTCAAATTCTGGGCCATAAATATAAGCTGCCAGGGCTACAGGATTAAGTTCATCGGGCTTGGCATTTTTTAAAGTCTGTCTTTTTGTAAAAGACAAGACGAGTTCTTTGGGCGCAGTACGCTTAATGGCAAGATCAACAAATGCTGCATGCTTAATGCTCACTGAATCATATTCAAGCAACACAGCTTTCAGTAAAGCATTCTGATCTTTGGTGACCCAAATATGATTGATGTTGCCACAGGGATATTTTAATGGAATAAAAATTTCAGTGGAACTTGGGCGACGGATATATTCAATTTGGTAGGGATTATCGAGTGTGAGACTTAAGTGGGTTTGATATGCGCTGTTATGTTGCGTCCACGACAAGGCCCAAGCTGTACTGCCTAAAAGATCACTGATCAGGCAAAACCAGGCCACAAGACCCACAGACAATATTGTGGGCCTGGAAACTTTTAAGTACTGCAACAAACGTGAGATGAGTAGAGATATCATAGCAGACTCAAAATGATTAATGATACACAAGCTGTGACAGGCAAGTCCTCTTTATTGTCTTTCCCTGGTACAGCACAACTCGAAGCCAAGACAAATTTTACTTAGGATTTTGAATCTTTTTGACTTTTTCAAGTAAGGTAGTGCGTTTCACACCTAAAAGTTCAGCCGCAATATTTTTGACACCTTGAGATTTATCAAGTGCTTCGGTGACAAGTTTTGCTTCAGTCATATCAAGAAAATCTTTCAAATTTAATTCTAAATCTTGTAACACTTGCAATGTCGGCCAAATATAAGTTGCCCCAGTAATATTGGCATTTTTGGAATCGGTTACTGGAGGCAATTTGGGCATTTTTTTGGGTTCAGATATTTGGGTTAGAGCTTCAGCATTGGTTTCGGCAACTTGATCAATGATTTTATCAGGAAGATCTTGGGGATTAATTTCCGTGCCATCGGTTAAAATGCTTAAGCGCTCCATGAAATTTTCTAATTCACGGACATTACCTGGCCAATTATAAGCCGTAAGAATTTTAATGGTACGCGAATTGAGGATTAAGGTTGGCCGCCCCTTCTTGGCACAGAATTTTTCCAAGAAATGTTTAGCCAAAAGAATCACATCATCGCCCCGCTCCCGCAAAGGTGGCAGATGCAAAGGGATAACATTGAGTCGATAATAGAGATCTTCGCGGAAATGCCCGGCAGTTACTTCAGCCTCAAGATCGCGGTTGGTGGCTGCCACAATACGCACGTCGACCTTTTTGACACCAGTTCCGCCCACACGCTCAATTTCTTTTTCTTGTAAGACACGTAAAATTTTTACTTGCAAACTTAAATCCATCTCACCGATTTCATCAAGAAAGATTGTGCCTCCATCGGCTAATTCAAAGCGGCCAGGTCTGGAACGGATAGCATGCGTAAAGGCTCCTTTCTCGTGACCAAATAATTCACTTTCGAGGAGTTCTTTGGGAATAGCACCACAGTTAATGGGTACAAAAGGTTTATTGGCTCGAGTGCTATTAGCATGTAAAGCACGAACTAAGAGTTCTTTACCAGTTCCTGATTCACCTGTTACAAGCACGGTACTATCTGTGGGTGCTACCTTACTTAAGGTTTTAAAGACCTCAGCGAGAGTCGTGCTTTGGCCAATAATGCCGCTTCGATTTAGTTCCATTATACTTCCACCAAGCGCAGTACTCATCCTTTGGTGAGGTGAGGAGCGGTTTTGTAACGTAAAAAAGCAGCCCACAGTAGGCTGGATGGGCGACTTGTGATTGCACCAAATGAGCATTAAATCTTTCAAGACTGCGCACATTGATCCGCGTATCTTTTCATTATATGTAGCTCAACTAGTGTTGGATCGCTTCTTACTTAATTTTAATATTCAAAACAAAGATTTAATATTAATCACTATTAGTTTTTTCAACATCTATTTTATTACGAAACCAATTTCTTGATTCTTTGGCATATAAGTAATAAATGGTTGCAACAATCATTATCATATCAATAGCAGCAAGAGCAATAAAAATTAATATACTTGTGATGTGAATCAATGGTAACATCGCACTCACTGCATAACAAGATGAGAAAATTTCTAATATTAGTATGATTGTTAAACAGATTGCGGCCCAATATTTACGCTGGCAAAATTGATAACACAAAAAAGCTTTTACCAGAATATTACAACTTATAGGTAGTGCATTTTGAAAATTAAACAATATTAAATATACAAATTGGATTACCATATTATAAATAACAAGAATTCGAGCTCTGTTAATATTAGTTATCAATTTCATAATCTTCTCGCTAAAATATAGATTATAATATGGATGTATCTCTTCTATTTAGGGTTCTTATAAGCTAAAAAAGAAATTGTACCATGCATTAAGTGTTTTTACGGGTGCTTTGAAGACCGCTTGGGCGTTTAAGCTTGATCTTACGCCTTGGGGCTTTAAGACTTTTTTTAAGGAAGCAGCATTTGCGCTTTCAAAGCTTGGCAGCCTTTTAGTCTACTTAATGCATAACTTGGGCGCAAGTAAAACTAAGGCGGCTTGATCTAGTACTTGAGCTTGGGCCCAAAAAGAGCATCAAAAAAAGAAATTGGCGCTATTTTGCGCAAAACCTGCGCAGCTTTTGGCATGCTTTGCCCTACCCTTGCCCGTCAAATCGGCGCAGGCGAAATTTGAGCAAAAAAGCCGAAAAAAGCTACTTAAGTTGCTCGATTATTAATTTTTAATATTAGATTTAATAAAAGTAAATTGAATATATCTTCTTTATTTATTGAGTATAATAAATATCAATAGATCTTATGTATATTGAATTTATGGATATTGTATACTTATTAATTATACAA
>JAFSZE010000209.1 GCA_017455745.1 Desulfovibrionaceae bacterium
CTTCTAAATGTGCTTCTCTAGGAACGTATAATCTATTTTTAACCTGTCGAAAATAAAAAAGTATCAAAGAAACTATCCAAAATTAACTTCCCGCTGGCGAAAAAGTAGAAAAATTTCGCTATCCTAAATTTTACGACCTGCAAAAAATAGGTATTGATCCTCAAAAATTGGATGAGCTTGTCTCGGATATAGATTTGAGGCTGTCCTAGCGGATCGGAATAATCACAAGCCATAAGAGTTTTGTCAAAACACCCCGGTCTGTCATTAAAGTCACTCTATCTCGACTCTTCACAAATCATTAATAAATTTTGCCCTGCCAATCTGGTCAAGATCCTCGTGCAAAGTTACACAACCCTTGTTCAGATACCTCAACAATGCCTGCCATATAACCTCTTTCTCGCAAATTAGACAAATCATCTGCCCAAATCGCGAACTATTTCTAGCCAATCGAGATATAATGCACAATTTTGATTTGTCAAATATGATAAGAAAAAAAACTCTGACCCACACTAAGAGCCCAGATTCCAAAGTTTAAAGAGCCCCCATACTCTAACGGTTAAACTGCAAAACTTCTCCTAGAATTTGCAAAAATAGATCAGGCAGATTGCCAATTTTGGTTAACTTTGAACAGTAGCAACCGCTTGAATCAAGCACCAACAGCATAATCAAAACCACTGCCACCATCCAAGAGTGTAAACGGCATAATCCAACCAGAATCCGCAGCTTGACCACCCCTAAACTAAAGAATCGCCTTACGACCAATGAATGCATCGGCAAAAAGAGGTGTTAAGAGGTCCCGCGCACATTGGGCACAAACCTTTTTGCCAACAAAAGCACTAGTCAATGCCATTTAAGATAAACGCACAATTTTCTTTCAAAAGCAACCGGCAAATGGCCTGACCAGTCCCTTCAATTGACAGCCGCTTGCTGCAACATAATGACAAACAAGGGGTCTCGTTTTTTAGGCAAATAACGCTCATTAGCCTCATGCAAAAAAACAAAGATAGCGTCCGCAATTACGCAATCCGCATCAAATCTAGCCTTAAAAAGCTCCACATCTATTACCTTTGCCGTTAATTTCATGAACAACAAAGAGCCTGACTTAAACCTTGGGTGAGGCTGACCTGTGTCGTATCTTGCGGCAAAATTGGCACCTGCGAAAACTAGAGATGGCCCGAGCTACCTGAGAAAGCTTGCCTTACCTTATGAGTCTAACAGCGTTCATAAATTTGTCGGCAAAGGTAATACATACCCAAGACCATGACAATCTCAATCAAATACACATATTCCTAAAGCATATACAACTATTTAACATATCAAATGTAATAAGAGACCATCCCTCTATCCATAACAATACTCCCACACTGCTAGCGATTAAATTGCAGAGCCTCTTCTTGAATTTGCAAAAATAGATCCGGCAAATTGACAATCTTGGTTAACTTCAAACCGCCAGGAACAGCTTGAATCAAGCCATCAACAGCATAATCAGAACCATTGCCACCATCTAAAAGTGTAAACGGCACAATCCAACCAGAATCGGTAGGCTGACCATCCCCAATCTGAACAATCTCCTTGCGGCCAATGGATGCATCGGCAAAAAGAGGTGTTAAGAGGCCCTGCGCCACATTGGGACGAACCTTTTTGCCCGCAAAAGCACCAGTGGCAATGCCATTTAAGATAAACGCCCGACTTTCTTTCAAAAGCAACTGGCGAATGGCCTGACCTGCCCCTTCATTGGAAGCTGCTTGCTGCAACATGATAACAAGCATGGGTTCAAGATTTTTACGCAAATAAGGCTTATTAGCTTCACGCAAAAAAACAGAGATAGCGTCCTCAATGACGCGATCCACATCAACTCGGGCCTTAAAAAGCTCCACATCTGCAGTGTCAATGGCATGGGCTATGTCCTCGACACAATCATGCGCATCATCTGCCAAAAGAGTTCTTGGCCAAAGCAAAAAACAACTCAAAAAAAGTAAAGTCAAAAGACCGCAAACTCTGGCCATAATGCCCTCCCTGAAAAATATCGCGACACCAAAAACACAAACCACAAAAACGATGCAGTAAGCTTTTAGCCTAAGCTAATGACAAAATAGCGGCGAAAAAGTCCGAGAAACTCTCTTCCAAAACTCAAATTCATGCCCCAAAACCATAAACGCAAAACATAAATCATTGGGAAAAATGAACACTGCCCAAAAGGTTGCTCAATCTAACATCTCCCAATCTATCTTCCCCTAATCCAGCTTCTCTCAATCTATCTTCGCTTCCACCCAACCATACTCTCCAGTTCATTCTGCAACCTAACATCACACCATCTATCTGTCGCTAATTTCTCTCAGTCTAACTTCGCTTCCACCAAACCATATTCTCCAAGTC
>JAFSZE010000210.1 GCA_017455745.1 Desulfovibrionaceae bacterium
AAAGCATAAGCCTTTAGAAAATTAATTTTGCCCACAAAACTAGCCACAAAAGGATTGGCCGGGTTTTGATAAAGCCGCATGGGGCTATCCACCTGCTGCACACAGCCCTCTTTTAGCACAACCACAAGATCGCTCATGGCCATGGCTTCGGTCTGATCATGGGTGACATAGACTACGGTGATGGCAAAGCGCTTTTGCATATCTTTGATTTCAAAGCGCATGGATTCGCGAAGATTGGCATCAAGATTGCATAAAGGCTCGTCTAGCAAAAGGACTCGTGGACTGTTGGCTAAAGCTCGCCCCAAGGCTACCCTTTGTTGCTGACCTCCAGAGAGTTCATGTGGCATTCTTTTGGCATAAGCGGAAAGTCCCATGGCCTCTAAAATCTCTAAAACACGCTCTGTTAAGTTTTTTTTGTCTATATGTCTGATCTTTAAGGGATAGGCCACGTTATCAAAGACATTTAGGTGCGGCCACACAGCATAGGACTGAAAGACCATTCCGATGCCGCGCTCTTCAGGGGGGACAAAACAGTTGGGTCCACTTACAGGTAGATCATCAATTGTGATTTCACCTGAAGTTACTTTTTCAAAGCCCGCGATTAGACGCAAAAGCGTTGTTTTGCCACAGCCTGACGGTCCAAGTAAGGTGATAAACTTTTGATCAGGAAAAATGCAGCTGAAGGACTTGATAATGGAGACTTGGCCATAGGATTTGCTCACATCGGTCAATCTGATTTCTGACATATGACCTCCTTAAATGGAAAAACGGCCCTTGGTGATTTTGTGGACCAAATAGTTGACCGCAATGACCAAAAAAAGGATGGCCGTGGCAATGGCTGAAGCTGTCTGCTGACTGTGATAGGTTTGGTAGGTATAGAGTTCGTAGCCGATAGTCTTGGTATTGGCTGAATACAAAAGCGTTGACATGGTCAGCTCATAAAAACTAGGCATAAAGATGAGAAACCAGCCAGCTACAACCGAGGGAAGAATTAGGGGCAAGGTCACATCCTTAAAACGTCTAAGCCAAGAAGCGCCTGAAATTTCAGCTGCTTCTTCTAATGATGGATGAATTTGGTTCATGGCTGCAACTACAGTGCGCATACCCATGAGCAAATATTTGACCATGTAGGCCACAATCATGATGGTTAGCGTATTATATATATTGATCCCGAAGCGACCGGACATGGTCATAATCAGTCCCAAGGCTATGACTACGCTAGGGGTAGCACTGCCGAGGGTGATTAAAAAATCTGGAATCTGTCTGCCTTTAGCCTGGGTACGTGTCAAAAGCCAGGCCATAATACAGGCAATGGCCATGCCGAAAGTAGCAGCACAGGTGGCCGAGATGAGACTGTTTAGAGCAGTATTTAAAATGCCCTTGCGAGTCAAAATAATTTCCCAGTAGCGTAAGGTGCAATTGTCTAAGGTGAGTGCTTTGCCAAGGTTTTGAGTGATGCTGGTCATGGCTACGGTTACAAACGGCAGCACTACGACTATTAAAGCAAAAATGGCCACTAAGATGGTCAAAGGTAGGCGCAAGCGTCCTAGTTGCACCCGTTTAGGGCGCATGGATTTGCCCGACACTGTAATATACTGCTTTTTGCCGCCAATAAAGGTTGAAGCCAAAAGCACGAGATTGGCCAAAAGCATGAGGGATACGGCAAGGCTTGTGGCATCGGAAAGCCCTTCCGAGGAACCCACATAGACATAATCAATAATGCGGGTGGTCACAGTATCTATCTGCCCTGGTGCTCCGATGATGGAGGGAATGCCATAGCAGGAAGCGGCTGAGATGAAGACAAGCAGGGCTGCTGCCACAATTGATGGCAGCATTACAGGAAAGGTTACTGTAAGCACGGTTTTAAGTGGCGATGCACCGCTAATCCTCGCTGCTTCTTCTAGCGAAGGATCCATATTTTCCATGGCCCGTGAGATGGTAATAAAGGCGTACGGATAGTAAAATGTGGTTAAAACCCAGACCAAGCCACCAATGCTATAGATATTAAAGGGATTACCATCTAGTCCCAGCAAATCAACTAACCACAGATTAAACGTGCCCACACTTGGATTTAAAAGACGCAACCAGGCCATGGCACCCACATATGGCGGAACCATGTAGGTCATGACGAAAATTGTGCGAAAAAAGTTGCGTCCATAGAGATCGGTTCTACCGATAAGCCAGGCCAGAGGAAAAGCAATGAGCACACCAAAGATCATGGCCAAGAGGGCTGTAATCAATGTATTGCTCAAGGCATCCCAATTCAAGGCATAGGTATAGATGCGCGAAATGGGCTCCAATGTGAATCCCTGGCCATCAAAAAAGGTCCTAAAGACCAAATAGAGCATGGGAAAAACATTAAAAAGCAAAAGAAAGGCTACAATGCCGACAATAACCAAGGTTTTAAAATCGAAAAATCGGGTTGGCCGTAAGTAGGCATAATTGGTCCAAGACACGCTTATCTACCTCCTTCTAAAAACAGATTGCCGCCGCAGGTATTTTAGCCTGCAGCGGCAATTGCTTTTTAGTTTCGATTTTTCGGCTTTTTGACCCTTTCTTCAAATTCCTTTCTAAGCTCACTGCGTTGGCTGCGACACTTTTGCCAATTTACGTGCATGGCGTGGGATAAGAGTTCAGAGGTCGGCTTGGAATCATAGGGTATGGCTGGCGGATTTTTTAAGACTGAATGCATCCAGCCTTTGACAATGTAGCGTTGCCCCTCAGGCGATAAGAAAAAGTCCGTCAATTCTTCACAGATCTTGGTATTGCCGTGAGCACTCCATTCTTTTTTGACGGTCATGATGGGTGAGGGGATCGTTACTAGACCATCTGAGGGATAGATGACAGCAAGAGAGCTTTTTTCTTCTTCGCGTTTTTTCAGGACCGACTCTTCAAGGATCATGATCACGCGGCATTCGCCTGTTTCAAGCTTGGTTAAGGCCACAGAGCCTGATTCAACCATGACGCGGTTTTGGGCTAGCTTGTCAAAATACTCATAGCCATAGGCATTGGTTAAGGCTGCTACAGCTGCTAGAGCCGCACCTGAGGTCAAGGGATTGGGCATGGAAATGACGCCTTTGACAGCAGGATTCATGGCGAAATCTTTGAAAGACTTAGGCAGATCCTCTTTTTTGTTTTTCTCCGGATTGTAGGCCAAGACCATATTTAATGTCCGCACCGGATACCAATAACCTTCAGGATCATAGTCCAAGGCAATGTTTTTGGCTTCTTTGGAGAGATATGGGTGAAGGATGCCTGCGTCTTTCAGGTCTAAGGCATAGGATGGATCGGCCACCATCAGCATATCGCAGCCCAATTTTTTTGTTTCGCGCTCAGCAGCGATCTTGGCCTGCAAGGTACCAGTACCACCATAAAAGAATTCCACATCGTAGTTGGGGAATTTTTCTTTCATGGTCTCGCTCATGGCCTCGATGACATCCTCATACATTGATGTGTAGATGGTGATTTTGGGCTTAGCAGCAGCCAGACAAAGACTGGCCGAGGCTAAAAAACAAATTGCGCAGAGAAGATAAAAGATCTTTTTCATAAACAATCTTTGGGCCAAGGGCCTTTTATAAAATTATGTGAAATTTGGATGCGGATCCTAAGTATTGGCAGATTTTACAGTATGCCAAGCACATTTTCAACCGGACAGATTTGTTTCTGCCAAGAGGTCGCGCTCCACAGATTTGATTCCAAGGAATTCTTAGCTCTAAAATTTGCAAGCTTGTCACGCCTTTTAAGGCTGCCCAATTTAGAAAGCTTGACCATTAGCTAGTCCAGTTTTGTTAGGTGCATTTTTTCTGACAGACGCAATAAATTTTGATGTATAAAATATAATTTAAAAAAGGTTTATCCCTCTTAAAAAGCCATCTGACGGGCATTTTTTAACTTTGGCGCGTAATTTGCATAATAGGATCTGACGGCCAGCTTTTGACGGTAAATTGGCTGTCTCAAGGCAAGGAGTCAGAAATGCAAGATGCACTATATAGCGGATTATTTGGCGCATTGACCACCGAACACCGCCTAAACTACATAGCCAATAATTTGGCTAACGTGAATACTCACGGCTACAAAAGAGACACGCTGGCCTTTAGCGATACGATGGCCTACTACGCGCATGACGAAATTCGTGAGCCTTTGATGACAGTCAGATCAAAGTCACTTTTTCCTGAGCCCAAGAATATGGCCAGATCAAGGATTGCCGTTTCCAATGTGGATTTTGGTCAAGGTTCCATGAAAGTGACGGGTGATCCTTTGGATTTGGCTATCGCTGGCAGCGAAAATGCTTTTTTCAAGGTTGAAACACCCAATGGTCAATATTTGACGCGCAACGGTCATTTCGTCATGTCGAGCGATGGCACGATTATGACACCCCAAGGTTATATGCTTTTGGGGGAAGGCGGTCCCATTCAGGTACCAGCTGGTACAAGAACTATAACCATCAGTGGCGATGGCCAGGTCCATGCAGATGCTGAATTGATCGGGAGGGTTCAACTTTTCAGTGTGGATAATCTGAAAAACATGGAAAAGTTTGGCCACAACCTCTTTAAGCCTCGCGACAAAGTTAATGTGAACGAAGCTGATGGCTATGCTACAGGGGCAAGAGTTGAGCAGGGCTTTGTGGAAGCAGCCAATGTTGAGGTTGTCACTGAAATGGTCAATATGATCGAAACAAACCGCCAATTCGAAGCTTATCAAAAAATTATGCAATCCTCATCTGCCTTGGATAAAGAAGCCTGTGATCGAATCGGTAAGCGTGTCTAAATAGAATAAGCTTTAAAACATAAAACTAAAACTTAAAACTGAACACATAAAACTTAAAAACTAAAGATCAAAGATTAAAGATTAAATATTTTATTTAACAAAACTATTACGCAATAATATTTTTAAGAAGAGCATATTTAAAAAAGTTGTTAAATAAAACTATTTATTAAAATCATAATTAATAAAACAATCTGTAAAAGATATCCTTAAACAACATATTTAGATTACAGAATACCTTTATAAATAGTTTTTTAAATATAGGTTATGGTTTATAATTACTATTTACTAGTTACTAGTTATTAGAAAAAATAGTTAATAGCCAATAATAAATAGTTAATAATCAATAAGAGATGATAAATTGTGATTGTTAAACAATTTCTTTAGTTGGGTCTTAATATCGAAGATTTAGTTTATTGTTAATATTTAAGATTTGTTTTGTCGCGAGGATGAAAATTTAGTTTTAATTACATTTCATCTTTCTTATGTAAAAAGTTTGAAGTATTTTTTTATTAAAAATAAAATACAAAGACAATATTAGGGCGAGGGAAAAAGTTATGATGCGTTCATTATATACCGGTGCTACCGGTATGATAGCCCAGCAGCTGAATATTGATGTTATCTCCCATAACTTAGCCAACGTTAATACCACCGGCTTTAAGAAAAGTCGGGCTGAATTTGAAGATCTTATGTATCAAACCCATAAGATCGCCGGTGCCATAACAGATGGCGATAACCGTCTGCCTGTTGGCATTCAGGTTGGCATGGGTGTGCGTCCCACAGCTGTACACAAATTTTTCACCCAGGGCGATTTTCAAAATACTGGCAACTCCTTAGACGTAGCCATTGAAGGTGATGGTTTTTTCCAGGTGGATGTCAATGGCGAGCTCATGTACACCCGTTCGGGCTCTTTTAAATTGAACCAAGATGGTACGGTTGTCACAGCTAATGGTTATATTTTACAGCCGGAATTTGCTGTACCTGCTGAAACAAAGACCATTTCAGTTTCATCCACTGGCCATATTGCTGCTTTAGATGCCAATGGCGAAGAATTGGCTGGTGCAGATATCCCCTTATATACGTTTATCAACCCAGCCGGTCTTGATTCTCGTGGTCGCAATCTCTACACACCAACTCAAGCTTCAGGTGATGCCACGGAAGGTGTGCCAGGTCAAGATAATGTGGGCACAATGGCTCAAGGTTTTTTGGAGATGTCCAACGTGGAAGTGGTTGATGAAATGGTCAACATGATCGTTGGTCAGAGAGCGTATGAAGTAAACTCTAAGGCCATTCAGACTTCAGACTCCATGCTAGGTATTGCGGTGCAATTGAAGCGTAGTTAAGATCTTTTGGTGTAGCTTGCTAGCTGCGGCTAGCAGGCTAACTCGAATCATCTTAAAAGCCTGGAGCTTTGCTCAACGATGGTAACGCTTCTTAAGAGTGGCTCCTACTTGCGGAGTATCCCTTGAGGTTCACAACACTATCCTATTTTACAAGAAAACCTGCCTTAATCGGCAGGTTTTCGCTGTTACTAGGGCTTTTTTTGCTGCTTTTTAGTTGGGCCAATAGCTATGCTCAGAATATGCCCCAAGTGGCGCCAAGAGTTATCCCCCAAAATGGTCAGCCAGTTGATCCCAATTCCAGATATAATTTTAGCCCAAACCAAGGGGGGCGCACAGATACTGTTTTGCCACCATCAACCCAGGATCGGCGTATTGCCCACACCCAATCAGGCTTGGCCTCAGGTCGAGCCCCACTTGCTGATCCAAGTCAAGGTTTAGCTACACCTGGAGATTGGCGCATCAAAATAAATAGCAGTGCCATAACTAATGGCGATGTGGTGCTTTTAGGCGAGATTGCGCAGCCTTTAGGGACGGTGATGAATTGGGAAGAGCTTAAGATGCGGGAGCTTTGGGCAGCACCGCCTCAAGAGGGCAAACCTCTACAAATTAACCGTTCCAACTTGGCCCAAGCTCTAAATGAACGTCTAGGCCGCAGCCTCGCCTCCCGCTGTATTCTACCAACCTCCCTTGTGATCCAAAAAGGCGGCCTTTTGGTGCGCGAAGATGATCTAAGGGCTTATGTTGTCAAAAGCTTGACTCCCATGGTGCGCAATATGCCAGGAGAGGTTGATTTTACCGACTTTCACTTACCAGAATATATCTTTTTGGCTCATGCCGGTCAGACTGTGCAACTGGAAACCCCGCGTTTAACAGCAGGGCGTGTTGGGGTGCGTTTTGCCATTTTGGAAGCTGATGGCAAGGTTTTGCGCCGAGTATCTGGCAGTATTACCTTGACCCAATGGGTGACGGTGCCAGCAGCAGCTAGACCGTTAAGCAAAGGGGAAGCATTAACTCCAGATGCAGTGACCTTTTCCAGAATGAATGCCAGACGTCTCAAAGAGCCTGCTTGGGATGGTCGGGGTGGTCCCTGGCAGATGATGCGCAGTGTTGCGGCTGGTGAGCCCATCTTGCAGAGTGATTTAGCCACACAGATGATGATTAGACGGGGCGATATTGTGACACTTGTTTTTAGACGTGGAAATTTGATTTTGCAGACCCAAGCTGAGTCTTTGGCCGATGGGGAGCCAGGTGCCACAATTGCGGTACGGAATTTGCAAACAAAGAAACAAGTCTTTGCCATCGTCAAAGACAGCAAGACAGTCGAGATTAATTGAGTTCTACGCGTTCTTTTGGGGAGGGGCGTATATGAAAAAGTATTTAATTATGGCGATAATTTGCGGATTGAGCATTGTATCTTCTGCCTGCGCTGGTGGTACACATAAACGCCCGGCCTTGCATCAACCCATAAACCAAGCACAGTCCTATAATCGTGAAGAATTAAGTCGTAACAATCCAGGCTCCATCTTTGCCATGAGTGATCAAGATACGCTCTTTGATGATGCTAGAGCTAGACGGGTTGGCGATATAGTTGTGGTCAAGTTAGTTGAAAATACCAAGGCCCAGAATAAGGCCGAAACATCATCCACCAAAGATAGTAGCAATGATTATGGCGTAAGTGCCATGTTTACCATGGGTCAAACAGGTTTTCTGCCCTTCATAAACATTGGTCCGCAGGGCACAGTTACACCGGATGCTTCCATCTTAAAGACAAGTTCTCAAGGTGGTCATAAGGCCACCGGTAAAACCAAGCGTGAGAACTATGTGACCACCTCTTTGGCCTGCCGAGTTTTACGCGTTTTGCCAGGCGGTCTTTTAGAGATCGAAGGTGCTCGTGAGATTAGAGTCAACGATGAAACAGAATATATGGTTGTGCGTGGCATGGCCCGAGCCAAGGATGTTGATGCCGACAACACCCTTCTCTCCACACAGTTGGCTGATGCTAGCATCGAATACTACGGCAAGGGCGTTTTGGCTGATAAGCAGAAGCCCGGTTGGTTCACACGCTTAATGGATAATGTTTGGCCCTTCTAATATATATCCTTTGACAAATTTTGGTTCCCTTAACTTAGCCTAAAACAATAAAGCTGCACGCATCAAAGTTTTTTTTGATTGCGTGCAGTTTTTGTTTGGGCTAGTGCAAACTTTCAAGCAATTGACTTAATAAAGCAGCTTTCAAGATCGCCCATCTTGTTGGCAGTTTTTCTAATTTAAAGCTTTGAGTGGCGTAAAAAGATGTTTTCGATTCAAAAAAAGATCTGTGCTTTATGGACTATGCGGAAAGACTCTTTAAATAGTGCCGTTAGAGCAAGTAGAGTCGTAATGGCAAGAGCACGGATAAGGATTTTATCAATCTCAATTAAATTTTTTGATCTAAATTGTTAAAGTTAATTAAAGTTTTCCAAACTTACTTAAAATTTTGTAACTTAATTAAAATTTGTTGAACTTAATTAAATACTGTGTCTAGTGCATGGGAGAAGATGTAAAAACTATCTGCAAATGAGTATCTTAAGGTTTAAGGCAACCGGCCAACAGTGGCTCAATTTTAAATGATCGTTTATTTTAGCGCGTATAGATGCAGCTAGATTCGGCTAGATGTGTATAGATACGGCTAGCGCTTTTGAGCGCAATGGTAAAAGAGATATGCAAGAGCCTTTAAAGTCATGTTTTGGGACGCATAAGATGGAATTTTTTGGCAAACTAGAAGCTTGAGCGTTTGGGCCCAAGACTTTGCCATTTTGGTGCGCAAGGCTTGAGTCGTTTTTCGGGCTTAAGGCTTGTCTTCTTTGGGAGGCAAGCCTTAAGCCAGCTTGGGGTGTCCAAGACTTATCTTTTTTCTGACGCCAGGCTTGAGTCAGTTGGGGGGCACCAAGACTTTGGCATTTTGTGACCAAGGTTTGAGCCATTTTTCAAGCTCAAGGCTTAAGTCATTTTTTTGACTAACTTAGTTTTTTTGAGGCGCACATCCAAGGTTTTTGGCCTTAAAGGCTGATTCTACGGGCATTTTTCTGGTTTGGCACGGTCATTGCATCTAAGAGAGTATCCTTGTTAATTAAAAAATAAGTTTCTTTATATATACGGAGGCCGCTATGTTCTTTCTATTAGGTGGAGATAAGAAAAATCGTAATAATAGCAAGCAAAATTCTCATGCCATTGAACAAGCTCGTGAATTCTTTTTATCCGGTCGTTTTCCAGTGGTTACAACCCAACAAATTGAAGGCCGCCGTATTGTTAAGGTGTTAGGTTTAGTTTGCTGCCGTGGATTTGATTCTGATGAGACTTTTTTTGGTATGGCTAGTCGTGCTATTAATAAAGGTGCTCAGGCAATCATCGGTTACAATGAGAATGTAGCTTTCCATCCTGATGGTAGTAAATATTTTTCATGCTATGGCACTGCCGTTATGTTTGATTATGATCCAGCTTCACCTGATGTTATCCCGCTTATGCTTCAAAGACAAAAAACAATGCAGAGCATGGATACGCTCGTTTAGTGAACTACCTCACCCCATAAAGGGGTGAGGCTTCCATTAAACAGTTCACCAGACTAAGTACTTGTTTTTACTGTTAATTTTAAAGAATTACAGTAAAGCATGATATTATCTTTTTAAGAGGTAATATTCAAGAAATTGGT
>JAFSZE010000211.1 GCA_017455745.1 Desulfovibrionaceae bacterium
AGAAACGCATCAACAGTTAAGTCTTTTGGATATTATGTAATTTATGGATAATTATAGATTATATTGTCACTGCTTATAAATTAATTACGCCTTATATCCCCACCCCATAAAGGGATGGGGTTTTACGGCGCTTTTTATAAACCAAGAATCTTCTAGATAGAAAAACATTTAGATAAAAATTGAGGTAGCCATGGACGCCTATGCTTTGGGCAGCACACCCATACCTGGCGATAGTCCCCAAGGAATTGATGCCAAGTATGAACCAGAATACACTATAGTAACCGATGAAATCGCTAAACTTGGTTCTGCCACGCATGGCGGTATAGTCTGGTCTAAGGTTGCCACCCAAGGTGAGGCTATTCTGGAAAAAAAATCAAAAGATTTTCAGATAGCCACCTATCTGGGTGTGGCTTGGCAGGAGATCTCCGGAGTTGAAGGCATCAATAATGCTGCTATACTCATAAGTTCATTGCTCGAAAATTTCTGGGAGACGGCCTACCCCCCACTCAAAAAATTGCGCCGCCGCACCAATGCTTTTAGCTGGTGGCATGAAAATACCTACGCAGCTCTAGAAAAATATAGTGCAGGCCCAGAATTACCCGAAGAACTTGTCAACAATCTTACTGAAAATATCAAAAAACTTGACCAGCTTATTGGCGATCTTTTGCCAGATGCCACTCCACTGCGTGATTTACTGGAAGCTATACGCCGCTTGCCAGTGGTAGCGCCAGTTGAACCGCCAAAAGTTGAAGAACCAGTTGTTGAGAAAAAAGAAGAAGTTCCCGAGCCTCAACCTACACAAGCACCTCCCCAACCAGCCCCTACACCTACAGAAGCTCCCACCACACCAACTCCGCAACCTCAACCTCAGCCGCAACCTGCCCCCACTCCTGAATCAAGCAGTAATGCCCAAGATTTCGCAGCTACAGCCCAGGAATTTGCTAGCGTGGCCATGCGCTATGCCCTTATGGCCCACCAGGAAAAAGCTGAAGATCCTGTCCCTTGGCAAATTTTGCGTATTGCCCAATGGGGCAAGGCCAAGCAAATTCCCCCTGCTACCGACGGTCAGACTCATATTCCTCCGCCAGATAGCGATCGCTTAGACGGTCTTAGGAAAATGTTCGCTGCAGGCAAATATTTAGAAGTTGCTCTTGGCTGCGAAGAATTGTTTACCGTGTCCATGTTTTGGCTAGACGTCCAACACCTAGCTTACAAAGCCCTCGATGCCTTAGGTGATAGCTTTACTGATGCCCGCAATCGCGTGTGCGAAGAGACTGCCCGCTTTATCCAAAGACTTCCTGGTATAGAAAACTTATCCTTTGATGGCGGAATGGCCTTTGCTAACCAGGAAACGCGAGACTGGCTAGCAGGTCTTGATGCCAATGCAGAAGTTAGCTCTGGACCAGCCACATATGCCGTGGCTACGCCGCTAGCTCAAAATACAAACGAACGTTTTGTGGCGGCTGAACGTCTCTGCACTGAAAATAATCTGCCTGCAGGCTTAAACTTGCTCGAAGAAGGTCTTAATAGTTCGCCATCCAACAACATGGCCATCCGTGCTCAACAGCTCCGCCTCTTATGCTTGGCCAAAGAGCGTGATATTGCTTTGGCCTTAGCCCAAGCACTGCTAGCCGAACTTGATGAACGCAATGTGGCCTCTTTTGACCATGGCTTGGCCGTGGAAATTCTTTTGGCCGCACGCGATGCTTTTGCCCTAGCCAAAGATAAGGAAATGGCCTCAAGCTTGCAGAGCAAAATTTGTCGCCTAAAACCAGCAGCTGCTTTGGGTTGGAAAGGATAGAATCGTCAAATTTGATGTTAAAAAAAGCCCAAACGCTCTCTTGGGCCAAATCACAAGATTGGTCGTCGTCAAATTTGATGTTCGAACAAAAAATATTGACAAACAAGATCCTTTGCGCAAATAATCCACTTAAATTGCCAAAATGCCTGCACAACATGACACACAATATAAAAAGCATCTATTCAACAAAAGGAACCTTTTTTCTAAACTTTATTTAGAATTAGCACTAATTCTATTCTATTTAATGGAAACGATTACGAGAATTGCTCTTTTAAATTTTTTTCACTAAAGAAATATGCTGTCTGCTATATATTGTAATCTACATTTCAGATTCTAATTACTATCTGTAAAATTTATTGTTAGTGAGTTTATTTTTTGTTATTGATCTAAATTAAAAAAGGCTTTTCTATTATTTAGCTCACCATACATGATGATATAACTCTAAAAACACATCCAAGTTGACAAAGTGAACTACCTCACCCCATAACGGGGTGAGGCTTCCATTAAACCGTTCACCAGACTAAGTACTTGTTTTTACTGTTAATTTTAAAGAATTACAGTAAAGCATGATATTATCTTTTTAAGAGGTAATATTCAAGAAATTGGTACTACGATAGATTTGTCATGACACCTGTGGTTGACGCAATAGAC
>JAFSZE010000212.1 GCA_017455745.1 Desulfovibrionaceae bacterium
AATTGAAATCAAAGGGGGGGGGCCTGACCCAACTCACCAGTTTTTGCCCCAATTCAGCCAAAAACTGGTGAGCAGGAATGGGGCCTAAGGCCATTTAAGCTAGACGTAGAGGGCCTTTCGTCATTTTTTCGGATCGACTAGATAATATTTTTAACTAAGTAACATTGCTACCAAACGAAGACCCCAAATTATCTAGATAGGTTAGCCCCAAAAGCCACGCCACATCTCAAGCAATACAGTCGCGGGTCAAATAGCCATAAATCTCTAAAATTGATTAAACCCCGCGCTTAAGTTGGGCAAGGCACCGATTGGGCCGAATTTTGTTTTAGTAATAAAATTCGACGAATGAACGAGATATTATTGGAATGGTCACTCGAAAGATAAATTAAGCTATCTGCTGGGTGGCCATTGTTTTCAATAGCAAATGATTAGTATGTGCTTAATTATCTACTGCCCAAGATTTGATCTGACCGATGGCTTTTTTGTAGATTTGCGATGCTCTGGTCATTTGCTCTTTGAGGGCGTGACTCTACTTTGCCCTAATTTTCTTTTCTTTTTTGCTTATTATATTTGACAATTCAAAACTATGTATTATTTCTCTTTGGTGAACTTAAGCGAAGATTGCTTGCAAGCGGGCGTTCTTTAAAATTCAGATATTTGCAAAGGCTTTGGTCAAAGTTTCCCTCTGATTCCTGCTTTTGGGGGTAGTTTTTCTCTAGTCCTTTTGCTGCCAGAATTACCAGTCAACAAACTTGCCCAGGGTGTTTTGGGGAAGTTGGGAGCCGAAATCAAAGCGAATAGGCTGTTCAAAACTAGTTAAGCCCTCTTTGACAAAGAGGCGTAACTCTTGGCGCAAATCTTTTGTGGGCAAACCGTCTTTTAAAACAATGAAAGCTTTGAGTCGGCCTAAGTTTTGATCAAGTCTAACAGAACAGGTCTTAACTTTGGGGTGATTGCATAAATAAGCAACTATTTTTTCTGGATAAACATTGACTCCACCGATTTGGATGGCTGTATCCAAACGGCCTTTGGGGAAAAAAGTTCGGTTGGTTGACCAAAAAAATTTGTCTTGGAGGGGATAGGTATGTGTTTTGCCACAAGCAAGCTTACGTGTGACTGCGCTCTTTTCAGAATCTATTTCGAAGTAGGGCCTAAGAGTAAAAGGTTCTGTATGCGCTGTTCGTGTGCCAAGAACACTGGTTTCTGATGAGCCAAAAATTTCTAAGAGGGGAATCTGGCGACTTTGCAAAAATTTGGCGGCCTCAGCGTCTAAGGGCATGGTTGCTGAAATGACCTGACAAGCTTTGAAGTCACTTTCAAGTAGGCTCATCTTTTTAAGTAAGAGCGGCATTGTCACAACTAAATCTGTACTTTGGGCTTGGTCGCAGATTATAGAGGGGAGTGCAATTATTGGTTTGGTCGGCAGAGAGAGGAGTTTGGGTAAGATGAGACCAAAGGTAAAACCGTAGAGGTGATGGATTGGTACTGTGACCAAGACGCGTTTGGGCTTGTAAATTAAAGGAGTAATACTTTGGGCTTCTTCAAATAAATCTAAGGCAGCATGGCAACAAAGTTTTGGTGTGCCGGTTGAGCCAGATGTGGCGAATGTGACTGTTTTTTTACTTTTCTGCCAAAGGTTATAAGCCTTTTTGGCCAAAGAACTAAATGTGTCAGCAGATATGAGGTTAAAATTTATGCCAAACATTTGGCTAAGATTGGAAGCTAGCCTTAGGCATTCTTGATCGGTAAGCTTAGAAGCTATTACTGTTTGGCCAAAATAATCTAAGTCAAACTCTTGGGTGCTTATAAAAAATTGCTGGCGAATGTCGCAAACTAAGGATTGGATGATGCGCAAAAAATCATCGCTGCTTAAGAATTCTTGGCTAAGTGTTGAATTATCCATTGTTTTTATGGTCGGAAGCTTATGGTGCAAAGATTTTCGCTGCCGTAATCTATGAGCGGAATATCTAAATTTCTCTTGGCAGTTGCTGCCGCAAAGAGCATTTTGGCGCTTTCAAGGCCAAGATCATTGGATAAAGATCTTTCTCTTTGCTCTTTAACTTCAGGACAACTGTCTATGCTAACTGCGACTTGGTTAGATTCGCCTTTTAATCCCAAAAGCATGAAGATCGCAGCATCATAATTGGGATAATAGCGGTTTTGGCTAGAGAAAAGTTTGGCTAGACGTGATTCTTGAGCCACACTTAAACCAACAAGCATCTGTGGTGCTTGACCTTGATGTAGACAAATTATGGCGGCAGTTAAGGCAGCTTGAAAAGAAAATTCGAATTGACTTACGGTTAAGCAGGTGCCGTGGAAACCTAGTTGTTGGCTTATGATCCCAGCATCCATGTTAGCTACAGAATAGGAAAAGGCTGTTGGTGAAGATAGCTTAGGGGAATTGTCGATAATTGAATCCATGTAATCGATAGAATTTTGGGGGCTAGCATAGGGTACTGCTAGCGTAAGACCTATTTTAGGATCGCATGGAAAAGATTCACCATTTTGGAGGGCATAAGCTGCGCTTAAAAGAGCAACTCTTGTACTTTTGGGAATACGGCGGAGGGCAATTTTGGGGAAGATGGATGCGAGATCTGCGTTTATCGTTTGACCGTCTTTGATCATAGCCAAAGAAGAATCTTTACAATTGTCTGCTAGCGATACGATGAAGGATGCGCCAAGAATAGAAGCGCTAAGTGTTCCAATTTTTTCCATAAAAGAGGTACCTGTGAACTAAATTGGCAAGTAGGAGAGACAAGCAGACAGCTTATGCATTTCGCGTAAAAATGATTTTAGCGTAAAA
>JAFSZE010000213.1 GCA_017455745.1 Desulfovibrionaceae bacterium
CCAAAACGCCTTGGTCTTATAAATAGATTAGCTTGCGCTTTAGTTGATCCCATAAAAAGTTCTTTAAGATATGCAGTTTTATCAACATAGTATGATCCATTTTTAATAATCATTTCAAAACTTTCAGTACCGACTGCAAAATTATCTATATTCATTATCATATTCCTCTATTAAATTATTAACGCTATTTGATCTGTAAATTGATTTCAAAATGCATATGAAGTCAGCTCTCGCGATTCGTGTCTGAATTCAAAAAATGCAACTACAAAATTCTTTTAATATTTTTTAGCTACGACTGCCAAATATCTTTCCAATTTTCAGAAAAATATTTGGTAAGAAATAGTGCCAAAAGCGGCAAATCCTTGTAAAGCCAGAGTTCATCGGCAGCATAGAAAATCACAGGACGTTGAGATTTATTACATTTCCATCGTAATATTTGAACAAATCGGCTAGCTATGTGCTAGAATAGCCGAACATACTCATATTACGTTTCTCTCGTAATTTTGGAAGAAATCAGGAATATATGCGCTAGAATAGATGTTATACACATAGAACCATGTTGCAAAAATTTGGCGGAAATGTAATATATGCGTATTGCAAAATTCTGGTTAAATATAATACGTGATCAAATATTAGGAGGTAGTTTTATAATGTTAAGTGATCTGCTTTGGATTTATCCTAAAGATTGTTTTCAAGCGCGTTTTATTCAACGTGTTAAACGTTTTAGCATTGAAGTGGCTTATGGGAATCAATCTCTTTGGATTCATTCCAATAATTCAGGCAGTATGCTTGGGCTTACGCGCAAAAATCAGCTAATTTTAGTGTCCAAAGCTAAAAATCCTAAGCGCAAACTACCCTTTACCGAAGAAGCAGTCTTCTTTAAGCCGTCCGATTTTGATCCAGGTTTTTGGGTTGGTGTCAATACAGCTGTGCCCTTACATATTTTGGGGCAAGCGCACAGTTTGGGTTTGCTTGATTTTTTACATAACTATCCCTCCATGCAGAGGGAGAAAAAATATGGTGAGAGTCGTTTGGATGCTCTTTTTTTGGGCGAATCAGAGGCTAAGCTTTATGTTGAGTGCAAAAATGTGACGCTTATGGAAGATGATTGTGCCATGTTTCCAGACGCCAAAAGTGAGCGGGCCCAAAAACACCTTGAAACGTTGATCAATATTGTAAGCCACGGCTATTCGGCGGCCATGTTTTACCTTGTGCAGCGTCCGGATGGACATTGTTTTGGGCCATGTGCTGCTATAGATTGCGATTATGCCCGCCTTTTCTATCAAGCTATTTCTTTAGGCGTAAAAATTTATCCGTACAGGGCGGACATCTCTCTAGATGGCATAAGGTTGGGCGAAAGATTGCCGCTAGCTCCCAAGCAGGCCATAATTGGGTCTAGTTAATTTGGGCCTGGCTAATTTTAACCTAGCTAATTTGAACTTTGATAGCTGTGGCTAAGCGGTTCATTTCTTCTTGTGAATCATAGTCACCAGGTTTCCAGAGGCTAAAACCATCATGTTCAAAGCGCGGAATGATGTGCCAATGAAGATGGAAGATTTCTTGGCCGGCCACTTTACCGTTATTTTGGATGAGATTGAAGCCGGTGGCTCCTGTGACTGTGAGGATGGCGCGGGCAATTCTCTGGACAGCTTCTAACACTTCGCGGCCTATGGCTGGATTGAGATCGAAAATATCCGCACAATGCTCGCGGGGAATAATAAGTGTATGGCCCTTGTTGGCAGGGTGTAAATCTAAAAAGGCATAGAGATTTTCTGATTGAAAGATTTTGGCTGAGGGGATGGTACCATTGGCAATGCTACAAAAAAGACAATCATCCATGAAAAATGCCTCCACAAGAAAACGTGATCCGAAAATTTTCTCCCAAACTTAATCTACGAGGCGCGTTAAGCTTAGAAAAACTAACTGCTGCGGCCACTTCTTAAATGACCTTTGTGCTTATGTTTGACCCGAGTCTTTGGTTCTTGGTAGGTTGGCTTTTTGCGCACAACTTGAAAAGCGCCTTCAATGGGTTCCATCTTGGTCTCTAAGATAAAGCGCAAAGCTTGGGTGATAGTTGGGAACTCTTTAGAATGTTCCTGGACCATGGAGTTTTGGGTCTGGCTAGAGAGAGTGCTTAGAATGTTGGGCTCATAAACGCCAATTTTAGTGATATTTTCTTCACTTGGTCCATAGCGCATACCGATCAAAGGCCAAATCCAGCGCCCTTTACTTTGATCAAAGCGAAAGATGTACATTTCGAGGCCCATCTCCCGGGCATCAGTTAAAAAAGCAGCAATTTTGACCCCAGCAGTATTTAGATAAGTTATTAAGATGTTGGGATTAGGCAGAGTTAAAATTTTAGCTTTGAGATCTTCCTCTTCTTTGATAAAAATGCTAGCGCGATTTTGGTAACGTGCAAGTATGGTTGTAGCTTCCCCACAATCAAAGACAGCTGCCGATCTAAGCTTTTCTTTCAAATAGCTTAATGACGCGTGGGTTGCATGGAATTTTTTGCGTTTAAGGATGGGCAGATCGAGGGTTATGGTTTGAATAAGCGCAGCGCGGCACATAAAAAAATCCAAGAAAATAATATTTAAGAATTTGTTTTGCGCAAAATTCGTTTATCTCCAACTCTGATTGTGATATGGGCATTATCCATATATTCTAAAAGAGCAACCAAATATTTGCGCGATAGAGGTAAAAAGCTTTTTATGGCCGCAATATCTAAATTATCATGATCTTTAAACCAGTCACGAACTTTGGTTAAAATATCATCCAAAGTATCGTTTTGGTAGTATAAACCATCTTTTATTTTTACAAGCTGACCAGAATCTAGAAGATGTGTCAGAATGGGTTGGACTTCCTTGGCATTTTTATTTAATTGTTCAAGAACATCTTTGAAGTTAGGTGGAGTTAGCGGTGTTTCTAAGTAGAAAGCCATTATTTTCTTAGCCAAATCTTCATTGCTGCCCGCTAAATTTACCTTATGGGTGGCTAAGCGTAAACCATCCCCTTCAACCACAATTTGACAAGCTTTAAGGCAAATATCTAGGAGCTTGTCCAAAAGTTTCGCTGGCAGTCCCTGGCACCAATCGGAAAAAAGGGCTTGTCTGGCAAACGCTGGTTTTAGAGGCGCTAGATCATGCAATTGTTGGGCCCTAGCCAAAAGTTTTTGGGAAAGATTTTCGATATCTTTTTGGCTTAGATAGGTTGGATTTTCATGGTCAAAGAGAACTATTTTGTGTTGGGAGGCCAATAGTTCAAGAGCTTTTTCTAAGCTTTTGGCACTTAAGGCTGTGGCTACCCGCAGCTTATTTATGTCAGCGCCTGGCAGAGACAAAAGTTCCAAGACAGTCAGGACAAATTGAGCACGGTCTTTTAATTGGCCCAAAATGGCTTGCTCATAGAGATTTGGTAGCGTGAGATAGCGACTATGGATGCACGCATCTTTATTGGCTTTAGAGCCTGACTTGGGTGGAATGGGGGCTAAGATTAGACATCCGGCAATGGTTTGCAGGGGTGAGCCTGAACGAATGACCGCATGATCGTTAAAGACCCCACACATCTCTTGCTCAAAAATAACCTCGGCAAAGGCTGATTCTCCAGGTTGCAAAGCTTGGCGATCGCGTAAAACGATCCTAGCTGGAAGTTCTTTACTGCCATGGTGAAAGTGAATTTCCTGGCGATTTCTTAGGGGATGGGGGGCTGAAGCGAGATTGGTTAGGCGTACATACCAGTGTTTTTCGGGCAAAAGTTGGCCTTTTTTGGTCACAATTTGGCCGCGTTCAAGGGCAGCTTTGTCCAAGCCTTGGAGATTGATGGCGCAGCGTGAACCAAAGCTAACTTCAGTCATCTCTTCTTCATGGCGTTCAATGGATCTAGCCTTGGTTTCCAGATGGCCTGGCATAATCTCCAAAGTTTCGCCCTCTTTTATGATGCCTGAGAGGATCGTACCTGTAACTACTGTACCATGACCTTTGATGGTAAAGACGCGATCAATGGGCAAACGAAAAAGATCGGTTCTGGCTTCTTTTTTGATTGTTTGGGCTAGATTATTGATGGCTGCTTTTAGTTCAGGTACCCCTTGCTTAGTTTTGGCCGAAACTGGGATTATGGGCGCATCGTGCAAAAAAGAGCCTTGCAGCTCTTTTTTGATCTCATTTTGGACCAAATCTAGCCAGTCATTATCAACCAGATCGATTTTGGTTAAGGCAATTAAGCCTTTTTTTAGGCCCAAAAGACTACAGATTTCTAAATGTTCCCTAGTCTGCGGCATGATACCTTCATCAGCTGCGATTACTAAGAGCACAAAATCAATGCCTGCAGCACCAGCGACCATATTGCGGACAAACTTTTCATGGCCTGGTACATCGATGATGCCTAAACGTTCATGATTTTCCAGATCAAGCCAAGCAAAGCCAAGTTCTATGGTTATGCCACGTTTCTTTTCTTCGGCCAAACGATCACAATCAATGCCAGTTAGGGCATTGATTAGGGCTGTTTTGCCATGATCAATGTGGCCAGCTGTGCCTAAAATAAGAGCCATGATCTATCCCAGTTCCCGTTTATCAACTACGCGTTTGGATTTGCTGAAGGTGCGCGGAAGTGTAGAATAATCAGTAATAGCCACATCAATGCGGGCTAGAATTGATTTATGCAGAGTTCGAGCTAGGCGTTCTTTGAGAGAGTCATCCAAGTCTTTGGATTCATGCTGCCCTCGCTCAACAGTTAATTTTAAGTGCTCCAGGGCGTGTTCATCGCGGGTTAATTCCACCTGATATTCGCCACCAAGTTCGGGGTAGTTGGCAATGGCCGCTGTGAATTGGCCAGGATAGATGTTGACGCCACGATAAATTATCATATCATCGGAACGGCCCAAAATGCTATCGTGCATGGGCATATTTAAGCCACAGGAGCATTTTTTAGGGATAAGACGCGAGAGATCATGGGTGCGGTAGCGAATCAGTGGCACAGCCTCTTTCTGTAAAGAAGTCACCACCATTTCACCAATCTCGCCTGCTGGAAGTGGCTCAAGAGTTTCCGGATCAATGATTTCAATGATAAAGAGATCGGCCCAGTAGTGCAGACCTTCATGATAATCGCAGTCAATAGATGTGCCAGGACCATACATTTCGGTCATGCCGCCAATGTCATAGCTGCCAATGAGCCCCAATTTTGATTCGATGGCTTGGCGCATTTTTTCACTGCGCGGCTCAGAACCTGAGATCATCCGTTTAAGCTTAATCTTGTCTTTGAGCCCGTGACGCTCCACTTCTTCGGCTAAAAGCAGGGCCATGGATGCTGTGGCGCCAAAGCAGCTAGCCCCTAGATCCTCGAGCAGTTGCAAGTGCATCTCAAGGTTTCCGCTACCAACTGGAATGGTTAGCATACCAAGCTTTTCACTGCCCAATTGGAAGCCAATACCTGCTGTCCAAAGACCATAACCAACAGCCACCTGTAAGCGATCGTCTTCTGTTAAGCCTGCTAGCTCAAAGCAGCGGGCCATTTGCAGGGCAAATGTTTCGGTATCCTTTTGGGTGTAGGCTAGGATTTTACGTTTGCCTGTGGTACCACTAGAGGCATGAATGCGGACCACATCTTTGGTTGGCACCGAGAGCAAGGGCAAGGGGTAGCCGCGTCGTAAATCTTCCACATCGGTCAAGGGCAATTTTTTTAGATCATCTAGACTTTTTAAGTCTGAAGGATTAAAGCCCGCTTTAGCAAAAATTTCTTGGTACTGGGGTGAGGTTGCGGCCCTCTTAAGAGTCTCTTTTAAGCCTGAAAGCTGCAGATGAGCTAGCTCTTCATCGCTTAAATTGGGTATGAAGCGAAAAGTATGTTTTTCCATAAGGGATTTTTTTGCGGCTGTTTTTTAGGATAAGTTATGTCAGGCTTTCTTAAAAATGTAAGCTTGATCTCAGGCACATAGATCTCATACGTATAGATCTCATGCCTATAGACCCAAGGCGTATAGATGGCAGTTTTTGTGGGTAGCTAGTTGTTTGCGTGTGTTCTCTTTTTTTTGTACAAAAAGCCTTGAAACAATGTAAAAAAGCCTTAAATTTTAGATTTAGCTCTAAGATAAGTGTAGTTTTAGGGCAAAGGGCCGACAATAGCAAGGTTTTAGCCCAAGGCTTAGTCAATTTTGGCCCCAAGGTTAGGTCATTTTTTTGCCAAACGATTTTTAGATCTTAAGAGCAAATTTCAGTATGGACATGGATTAGATAATAAACATTAGCGACTTTTTTTACTGTGGATGTAGCTAAAAATTATTTTATGCTTTTAAAAAATAAAATTTTGCGAGTTATTGCTGGTGGATAGTTTGCTTTGCATTGATTTAAGATAAACTAACTTTTTAAGCATTTGATAAATATCAGAATTTATTTCTAACTACTTAAAAAGAATAAGGCTAGCGATAAAAGAAATTGTTTCGTCTCTATAATCCCTATACATATGCTTTTATTGGATTTTAGTAACAGTAGAAAAATTCCATCTTTTTTTATTGTCAAAATCACGTTTTAAGCTAAAGCATTATGCCAGAAGCAAGTAATCAAATAAATAAAATCGCTGCGGCTCTTTTAGATTTGTTGCAAAAACGCTATCCGCATCCGAAAACCAACCTCAAAGCCGAGACTCCCTGGCAACTTTTAGTGGCAACCATTCTTTCAGCCCAATGTACCGATGCCAAGGTCAATGAGATAACGCCAAATCTTTTTGCCAAATACCCAAGCCCTTTTGATTTAGCGCAAGCCAAGATAGCTGATATTGAAGGACTCATTCGCCAGACAGGCTTCTATCGCAATAAGGCCAAAAATATTTGCGCGGCTTCGAAAATGATTGTGGAGCGTTTTGAGGGTTCTGTGCCAAAGACTATGGATGAGCTTATCTTATTGCCTGGGGTAGCCAGAAAAACGGCCAATTGTGTCCTTTATGGGGCTTATGGCTTAAATTATGGTTTGGCTGTGGATACTCATGTTAAGCGCATAACCTATAGGCTTGGCTTAACCAAATCAATTAAGCCGACCGAGATTGAACAGGATTTGATGCGTATTTTTCCCCAAAAAGAGTGGGGTGGTTTAAATCATCGCCTTGTCTGGTTTGGCCGCGAGGTCTGCCGCGCACCCAAGCCTTTGTGTGCTGATTGCAAGCTAGATCCCCTTTGCCCTAAGCTTGACCCCAAGGCACATTAGGCATAGGCAAAAGTATCTAATTTGCTTCTTAAGGAAGAGTCGCTTTAGTCGATAGGAATCTAAAAAATTTAGTTTTAAGTTTCGAAGGACAGAACATGAGTCAGCAGAATCTTTTGCATCAAGATCATAATAATGATCTGAAGATCATTGAATTCCTTATCGAAGAGGAACTGCCCGATGGCTCAACCTATACAGGTCATTATGGAATCAACGTGGCAAAGGTGGTCAGTATCATTCGCCAACCTGGCATAACTAGTCTGCCAAGCCAAACCGATTCTTCTGTGCTCGGAACGTTTAATTTACGCGGGAATGTCTTGCCAATTCTGGATTTGGCCGCCTGGATGGGCAAAAAGATGGTTCCCAATCCCAACAATAAAGTTATTGTGACCGAATTTTGCAGTGTGCAGTCGGCCTTTTTGGTCTCCAATGTGGCCAATATCCATCAGATCTCTTGGGATGCCATTGAAGCACCCAATAGATATGTGGATATTTATTCCAATGAGAGTGTCACTGGCGTTTTGCGCATTGGCCAAAAAGTGCTTTTTATTTTGGATATGGAAAAGGTTTTAGGTAGCCTTGATTCCAGACTAGATATGAGCAATGCCGAAGTGGATACGAGCAAAGTGGATCATGCCGAACAGTTCCATCTCTTAGTGGCCGATGATTCTAGCTCTTTAAGACACATCATCAAATCAGCCTTGGAGAAGTCCGGATTTAAAGTCACAACTGCTGTTAGCGGTCGTGATGCCTGGGAATATCTGTGCAGTTTAGAAGCGGAAGCTCAAGCCCAACATGGCAAATTGACGGATCTTTTGCAGCTTTTGATCTCAGACATTGAGATGCCTGAGATGGACGGTCATGCCTTGACCAGAAAGATTCGGGCCAATCCTTTTACCAAGGATTTGCCGGTGATTTTATTCTCGTCATTGATTACCGATGCTGTGCGTGAAGTTGGCGTTAAGGCTGGAGCTGACCGTCAGGTCTCTAAACCTGACTTACCAGGTTTAAACAAGATTATTTGTGAGTTGCTGGAAGAAAAACTCAACCGCAAAATCGTTTAAGCCCAATTTTCATGCCCCCCCAAAGACGTCAAGTCTCCATTCCTTGGAGTGCTCCTAGCACTCATCCTCGCATTTACCCTTTTTTCCTGCCTTTTCGTGGTTGTGTGACACGCTGTCTTTTTTGTGCCCAAGATATCGTGACTGGCCAAAACACATCCCATGCCCCCTTAAAGCCTTTATTAGATCAACTGTGGCTAGGCTTAGAGATGGCCGTAAAGATGAACGGGCCCCTAGAGCTCGCTTTTTATGGTGGAACCTTTACGGCGTTGTCTGATCTTGAGTTTGCCAGCTGTTTGGATTTAGTTGTGGCGGCCTATGCCAAGGGTTTAATCTTGGCTGCCCGCTGCTCAACTAGACCAGATACTTTGAATGGTTCACGCTTATCACTTATGCGTAAGGCCCACTTCACAACCATTGAGCTTGGCATTCAAAGTTTTAATCAAGAGTCTTTGGACATCTGTAAACGTGCTTATGATCGTAAGTTAGCCCTTTCTGCCTGTCAGATGGTTAAAGAGTCTGGTTTTAAGTTAGGGCTACAGCTTATGCCGGGTATGCCTAAAAATACGCCGCAAATTTTTTTAGCGGATGTGGCGCGAACCTTAAAAAATGGAGCTGATTTTTTACGTTTTTATCCCTGTTTGGTTTTGGCCAACACAGGATTAGCTAAACTTTGGGCAGGCCAGAACTATCAACCGTGGGATTTGGACACAACCATTAATACTTTAGCGCAAGGCTTAAATTTAGCTCACCAAAAAAATGTGTCTGTGATTCGCATAGGCTTGCCACCCCAGATGGATCTAACCCAAGTTTTAGCCGGTCCCTGGTGCCCAGATTTGGGGAGCAGGGTGCAGGCCTGGGCTCTTTTTTTAGCTATCTCTAAAATTATAGGCTCGCCCCAAGAAAAGACGAAAAATTTAACCAGCATGACTCTTAATTTGCCAAAATTTATGCAGGGATTTTTTTGGGGTCACAAGGCTGAACTTCTAAAACCCTATGCTGAACTTGGCTTAACAGAAAGTCGGGTTACTTTTGGGGCTGCATCTTGCCCCACACTTTTTTTTGAAGGCTAGCTAATTTTTAGGCTCTTTAAGATTTTAGGCATTTAAGATTTTAGGTTTGTAATATTGAAGCCTCCATGTAGAAATGGGCGCAAGACAAAAAAAACTGTGATCCTGAGCAAGATCACAGTTTAAAAAAGTGCTTTTAGGGGCAATTGTGAAAAATTAGTCGTGCATTGGGCCACAACCCATAGGACCCATGGGACCATGGTGGAAATGTTCAGGGCCATGGAAGCCTCTGAAGGGACGCGGAGGCACATCTACGCCAGGGATGGGCTTGGCAGGCTTAACAATGCCACATTCTTTGGCCAGCTTATCATCAATGGCTTTTTGCAGCTCGCGTTTTTCCGCCCGCAACTTTAAGATGGCCTTAGAGGTTTCTTCCACCTTGGCCAAATCAGGTTGGGAGGAATGCTTCAGAGCTTGTAAAAGGTTTCCTTGGATAAAGAGTTGATCCCGAATGCTTTGCATTTTAGGAGCAAATTCTTTCATTATAGCATAGTATTTTTGACGTTGTTCGGGCGTAATCATCTTATGCGCTGCGCCTGGTCCACCAAAGCAGGGACCTGCAGGCATTCCAGGGTGATTGCCGCATGGGGCGCAGGGGGCAACGTTGGGGCCAGGTTGGGGAGCCTCAGCAGCGTTGACCTGCGTTGCGGCAAAAAGACCTAAGGCCAAAAGCGCAGTTAAGATGAATTTAGATGGTTGCATGGTAAATATCCTCCGAGACATATTTTTTAGTTTGAGGCAGGGAACCGTTTTCAAGTCTGCACATTACAAGCAACATTTGAGCGGATGTCGCCTGGGAGCTTAGTTAGAGTTAAAGCAAAGGTTGTGCCAAAAGTTTTTTTGCTTAAAAAAGTCGCAGCTGGGTCTTTTTCTTCTTTTTTAACCCAACGCGCCTGTTTAAAATTTATACAAGTTTTACGGCTCTCTGTTTACTTTTTACCCAAATTAAGGCCACCTTGGTGGCTAGCCCAAGGTGGCCCTGATATTTTAAGCCTAGCAGATTTTTGGCCAGGCAATATTTTAGTTAGGCGATATCTTTAGTGAGATGGGGTTGAGAGGACGAGTTTGGGTGAACTGCCGATAGTTTGGTTTAGGCCTTTGGTTAAAGCATCGTATTCTAAGAGGAGCTTTTTGCGGATTTCCTGCAGTTCTAACCCCAATCTAGGCAAGGTTTCTGGTGAGCTGCGGCTATCATAGCGCAAGGTACGTAATTCGGCCAACTTTTGGCGCAGAGTGGCTTGCAGATTGGTGATATTGTTTTTGTGTGCAGCAACTTTTAAGCGGGCGGCTAGCCTTTTTTCGTCCGAAAGTGTGCCAATCCAGGTCTCAATGGTTTCCCAAGGTGGGGTGAGCATGGCGTTTTGGTAATGTGGCTGGCTAGACGCTGAATTTGGTTGGCTCAAAAGCAGTAGGACTGTGATAAAAAGTATCTTCCACATATTAGTTGCTCGGGTAGATTGGGCCAGTAGCCTAGCCTAGATAAATATAGGGCAAGAGTTAAAGCCAAAATTTCTGGCCAAAAATTTTAGAACACTGTTTTTTTTCGATCCATGTATACTTCGTTTGGTCGTCTCTTGGCGAGCTCAATTGTCGTTCTTCTAATTATGCTTTTTGCCGCGCATGCAGCCATCAAACAGGCTGAAAATTCCATGGCTAACCTGCTTGGAGAAAAGGGTGCTTCCCTTGTTTCAGTCTGTGAGAGCATCTTAAGTTCTGGGATGCGCCATGAGATAGGAGTCAGGCTGCAGGTTTTGTTTGAAGAGATGATCAGCAATGCTGATATTATTTTTGCAGCAGTAACCATGCCTGATGGAACCATTTTGGCCCACAGTGACCCCAATAGGTTAGGTGAAACTTTAGAGCTTAATTGGGAACCCATCAACATCCGTAAGATGCAAGAATTGGAACCAAGCTTTGAAACCAAGTGGCAGATGCTTAATTTGGAGGGGCGAGATGTGTTTGCCGTCTATAAATTATTCACGCAAGGTTTTGGATCCAGAAATATAAGACTGCCCATACCGATCATCTTTTTGGGCATGGATATCTCGCCTTTTGAAACCAGTAGACGTCAAAATCGGATTTATATTAGTCTTTTAATGGGCTTAGGTCTATTGATGATGTTTATGGGTTTTGCGGCCTTTTTCTTCGCCCAAAGGGCTAAGGAGTCGGAAAAAAAGCAACGTGTGGCTGAAGGTTTGGTCAAAGAGCTTGAGGAGCAGGTTAAGCGGAGCGAGAAGTTGGCGGCCATTGGCAGTTTGGCAGCTGGGGTTGCCCATGAGATCAGAAATCCGTTAAGTTCCATTAAAGGCTATGCCACCTATTTTGGGGAACGTTTTCCTGCTGATAGCGAAGATCGGGTCTGTGCCAATGTGATGGTTGAGGAGGTGGATCGACTAAATCGCGTTATTACCGATTTGATTGGTCTATCGAAACCAAGTCAAATCAAGCAGGAGATAGTTGACCCTGCGACCATCATCTTGCAGGTGGCTAGGCTCATGCGCCATGATTTAGAAACTAGCCAGGTGCGCTTAAAAATCTATCAGGGTAAAAATATTCCACAAATTTTGGCTGATGCTGAGCGTTTGCACCAAGCTTTAATCAATCTCTGCTTAAATGCCATCCATGCCATGGAGGGTGGGGGCCGCTTAATCTTAGGTGTCAGACGATTTCAGCGGGGAATTGTTTTCTTGGTCATTGACAGTGGAGTTGGCATTGCCGAAGATTTTTTGTCCCGTATTTTTGATCCTTATTTTACCACGCGTGGCAGTGGCACAGGTTTGGGGTTAGCTTTGGTGCATAAGATAGTTGAAGCCCATGAGGGCAGCATTATTGTGCGTTCTAGACAGAGCAAACCCAACAGCAAAAAACACAGCGGTACCATGTTTAAGATCTTTCTGCCAGGCTTGGGAGATTAGAATGATAGCCCGCATCTTAATTGTTGATGATGATACAGCCCACCGCACGATGCTTAAGACCCTTCTTAAGTCTTGGGGCTATCAAGTGGATGAAGCTTGTGATGGTGATGAAGCTGTTGATAAGGTCAAAAACGAGAGTCTTGACTTGGTTTTAAGCGATGTTCGCATGGCCAAAGTTGACGGTTTAACAGCCTTGGGCGAAATTGTCACCTATAATCCGGCCTTGCCGGTTATTTTGATGACGGCCTACTCTTCCGTTGAAACAGCTGTGGATGCTCTACGCAGAGGTGCTTTTGATTATTTAATTAAGCCCCTTGATTTTAAGGCTTTGCGTGAGAGGCTTAGTCAGGCCATTAGCCAGAGTAAGCTTACCCTTGAACCCAAAGAACTTAGGCGGCAAGTGGTTGAGGCAAGACATACCGATATTTTGGCGCGTAGTGCCATTATGCACAAGCTCATCGAAACCATTAAGCAGGTAGCGCCTACAGAAGCTACAGTTTTGATCTGTGGAGAATCAGGTACAGGTAAAGAGCTTGTGGCCAAAGCGCTCCATGCGGGTAGCCAAAGAAGTGCTAAGCCATTGGTTGTCTTAAACTGTGCCGCCTTGGCTGAAAATTTGCTTGAGAGTGAATTGTTTGGTCATGAAAAAGGCTCTTTTACCGGCGCCGATAAGCGCCGCGAGGGGCGTTTTGTGCAGGCCAATGGCGGGACACTTTTTTTGGATGAGATTGGCGAAATGCCACTAGCCCTCCAGGCAAAGCTTTTACGGGTTTTGCAGGAAGGTGAGGTGCAAAGGGTAGGGTCTGATCATCCCATCAAGGTTGATGTGCGGGTTTTGTCAGCCACCAATCGGAATTTGGAAGAAGATGTGGCTAGTGGTCGTTTTAGGCAGGATCTTTATTTTAGACTGAACGTTATTCGTTTGGATGTGCCAAGTTTAAGGGAGCGCAGCGAAGATATCCCACTATTGGCTGGACACTTTTTGGAAGTGTATGCTGCTAGGAATAAAAAGAATATCCGTGGTTTTGCCCCGAAAGTTTTAGATCGTATGCTGCATTATCCGTGGCCTGGCAATGTGCGGGAATTGGAAAATTGCGTGGAGCGGGCCGTTATTTTGGCCCGTGAAGAATTGATTGTGGAGAGCGATCTGCCAGCGCAGATTTTACAGAAACAAGATTCTGGCTCTGAAAGCGGTAATGCCGATTTGGTGGGTTTAACTTTGGATGCTGTTGAGCGGATAGCCATTGAAAAGACATTAAAGGCCACAGGTGACAATAAAAGTGAAACTGCCAGACGCCTAGGTATAACTAGGGCCACACTGCACAGTAAGCTTAAAAAATACGCTCTTGATTGAGAAGCAAGGATCAAGAATATAAGGATAAAGAAAAATTGGAATCTAGGGATTGGCAACTATCGTTCAGGTTTGATCTTTAATGTGGGATATTTTGAATGCGTGATTTAGACGATGATATTACGACAGAAGTTCGTGCTGATGAGCAGGCTTTACAAAAAGAGCCTTTAAATGGCGAGCGTTTAGGCCACATTGCCGATTTGGTCTATGAGGTGGGGATGCTTAGGCAAACCCCACGCACCGGATGGGCCTATTTAGGCACTAACAGTGAAAATGTGGCCGAGCATTCGTTTCGGGTCGCCGTTTTGGGCTATATTTTGGCTAGACTAGCAGGAGTTGAGCCCGATTCTGTGGTTAGGCTCTGTTTGTTTCATGATTTGCATGAGGCTAGGAGCGGGGATTTCAACTACGTCTATCACCGCTACAATCAAACCAAGCCCCATGCAGCTTTGGCCGATGCCCTTTTGGGCACAGGTTTTTTGGCTGAGATAGTCAGCTATTTTGATGAATTTAGCGGAAGTGAGACGCAAGCGGCACTTTTGGCCAATGATGCCGATCAATTGGATTTGATCGCCAATTTGCGGGTTGAATTACACAAAGGCAACCAATTTGCCCGGGATTGGCTCGATAGCGCCTTGCTTAGGCTTAAAACAGAGGAAGGCCGACAATTGGCCAGGGCTCTTTTGGAAGCTGATCCCAATAATTGGTGGTATGGAGAAGTGGCCAAGTCTTTCTGGGTCCACCATAAATAGGCCCTTTTTGGATCTTGTTTCTTCTTTTTTCATCCAACCAAATTTTCAAAGCGCAACTAGCTAAGCCTTTAGAGCTAGCTTGGGAAAATCTTTTTGGTCTAAAGTGGCTTTAGTGACCATTTGGTTAGTTGGGTGGCAGGCAAAAACGAGCTCTAACTTTTAGGCGGTAATCAGCGTCCCTAAAGGTTCGCCTAGCAGAAGGAAGCGGCTTAGACTTTCCGGTTGGCGGCCATCTAAAATTAAGGCTTGACCAGCTCCAGCAGCAAGTGCTGTTAGGCAACTTTCAATTTTGGGTAGCATTCCGCCCGAAATGACCTTATCTGCGATCAATTGGTTGATTTCTGTTCTAGTTAAACTTGGCAGGATCTTTTTATTGGCATCAAGAACACCAGGCACATCTGAGATTAAAACGAAATATTTGGCTTGTAAGGCGCCAGCTATGGCCCCAGCTGCCGTATCCGCATTGATATTATAGGCTTCAAAGGCAAAATTATTGGCAATTGGTGCAATAATTGGGGTAAAATCGGCTTTGAGCAAGACTTTTAGAATTTCAGCATTGACCTTAGTTATTTTGCCAACCAAACCTAATCTTGGATCTTTCTCTTCACAGACAAGAAGATTTCCGTCACGACCAGATAGTCCTATGGCCTGAACATTGGCTTTTAGGAGCATGGCTACCAGTGCTTTGTTCACTTGGCCAGCTAAAACCATCTCCACTGCGCTCATGGTTTGGGCATCGGTTTTACGCAAACCATCGACAAATTGGCTTTCGATGTTAAGTTTGGTTAAAAGGTCATTGATTTGCGGACCTCCGCCATGGACGATTAGGCAAGGTAGTTTTTCTTTTTTAAGCTGAAAAACAGCCTTGGCGAAGGATTGGGCCAAATTGGGATTAACCATGGCATGGCCGCCATATTTGATTACGGCAATCTGTTCCATTAAAGACTCCCAAAAAATATTTGTCTTTTTGTACTCTAGCCCGAATACGTTGGGCCCACAAGCTTATTTGGGCCAAGATAGGCCATTCTACAAGTTTCTCTTGAAGGATAGAGAGATGTCAGAAGTTATCACACGTTTTGCGCCGAGTCCCACAGGCCATCTTCATCTAGGTGGGGCTAGAACGGCCATTTTCAATTGGCTTTTAGCTAGACACTTTGGTGGAAAGTTTTGTCTGCGCATTGAAGATACAGATCTTTTACGTTCCAAACAGGAATATACCGATTCCATCTTAGCTTCCATGCGCTGGCTCGGTCTTGATTGGGACGGGGATTTAATTTATCAAACTAAACGTACAGATCTTTATAATAGCTATGTGGATAAGCTTTTGGCCACCAATCATGCTTATTGGTGTTCCTGTACGGCTGAAGAGGTCGAGGCCATGCGGGAAAAGGCCAGAGCCACAGGCCAAAAGCCCCGTTATGATGGGCATTGTCGCGATTTAGGGCTTGGACCTGGAGAAGGTCGATGTGTGCGTCTGCGTCTGCCTGACAGCGGCAGGGTCAGCTTTACAGACTTAGTTAAGGGGCCCATTGCCATTGATGTGCAAGAGTTGGATGATTTTGTAATCAGACGTGCTGATGGTATGCCCACTTACAATATGGCTGTGGTGGTTGATGATCATGAAATGGGCCTTACCCATATCATTCGTGGTGATGATCATATCT
Organism: Desulfovibrionaceae bacterium; assembly: GCA_017455745.1. Classification (GTDB taxonomy): domain Bacteria; phylum Desulfobacterota; class Desulfovibrionia; order Desulfovibrionales; family Desulfovibrionaceae; genus Desulfovibrio. The sequence continues at coordinate 16,001 of JAFSZE010000213.1, forward strand.
CCAACACGCCGAAACAGATTTTGCTCTATCAGGCTTTGGGCTTAGAAATTCCCAAGTTTGGCCATGTGCCGATGATTTTGGGCAAGGATAAGCAGAAATTATCCAAGCGTCATGGGGCTAAAGCGGTCATCGAATATGAAAAAGATGGCCTTTTGCCCGAAGCTTTGGTTAACTATCTAGCTAGACTAGGCTGGTCCCATGGGGATCAAGAATTATTTACCATTGATGAGCTGATCAAATACTTTGATGGTACGAGCCTAAATCCTTCGCAGGCCTGTTTTGATGATGTTAAGCTTGCCTGGTGCAATGCCCATGTGATGCGTGGTCTGCCTTTGGATGCTCTAGCAGCCAAAGTGCAGCCCTTTGTGGAAAATATCGGCTTAGGTGTGCAGCCCATTGAGCGCCTAATTCCGCTTTGCCAGATGTTTCGTGAGCGCACAAGCGATCTGTTGGGTTTAGCCCAAAGTTTTAGACCCCTCTTGGTTGCGGCTAGTGACCTGTCATTTATCGACAAAGATAAAAATAAGCATCTAACAGCGGTAGGCCGCACACATCTCACAAAGATTCGCGATATTTTAAGCTCGCTTGAGCCTTTTGAGCCTGAAGCCATAAATCAGGCTTTAAATGACTATGTGGCCACCAACAATTTGAAGTTTAAAGAGGTTGCGCCTCCTGTGCGTACGGCCCTAATGGGCTTTATGGGTGGCTCCCATTTGCATGAAATCATGGCTTTTTTGGGCCGCGCTGAAACTTTGGCCAGATTCGATTTGGCCATAAGTCTCTGCCAAGACTAAGGCTTTTTTGGTAACTATCTTTTTCGATGACGCCTTGGGATCTTTTGCGCAAAATTTTTCTCTAGGCGTCATGGGAAAGATTTTTCTTAGCGTCTGAGTGGGCTCATGGCGTTTAAGAGATTTTCAAATAGACCGCTAATGCCCGGCACAAAGTTGTGCATATGATCTGAGATTATAACCAAGAGCATGCCCAAGAAGAAAAAGCCCACCCCAATTTTTAGTGGGAAGCCAAAATCCATGATGTGCATTTGCGGAGATGTCCTAGCCACAAGTCCCAAAGCCACTTCAATGGCAAAAAGGGCTACCATGACTGGCGCACAGATGCGCAGAGCTAAAATAAAGAGTTGATAGGCCAAGGTATTGATTTGATCGAGTAGGAGTTGATTGATTAAAATATGACCTGGCGGAATGAGTTTAAAGCTTTGGGCAAAGGCTTGCAGTAGCACTAAATGTCCGTCCAAGCAGAGGAAGACAAAGAGACTGACCATCCAGAGGAAGAACGCCGCAGAACCTGTTTGGTTGCCAGTCAAAGGATCAGCGAAGTTGATCATGGTGAAGCCCATCTGAAAGCCTAAAAGTTCACCTCCAGCCTGGATGGCCATAAAGGTTAGGGTGACCGACAAACCCAAAACTAAGCCGATAAAAAATTCTCCCAAGATCATTAGTAGAAGGCTTAGGGGATGCAAGCTTACATTGTCAGGAGCGAGCGAGAGTGCTGGCCAAAGAGCCATGGAGAGCACAATAGATATGGCCCCTTTGACTGGGATAGGAATATTATTGGTATTGAAGATTGGTAGCATGAAGAGCACGATGCTGATGCGCATGACAGTTAAGAGAAAACTGAAGAGTAGCGCTGGATCTGTATTGAAAATATCCATTGAAACTTACCGAGGTGTAAGATTTGGTGATATTTCAGACCATTAAGTGTCAGTTTTGGAAAACCATCTCTGTCTATTTTGAACAAATTATTTATAGACATAATCGTACATTTAACGGCAAAATTTTCTCTACATTCTTTGATTCAAAAAGTCAAGAGCATAATTTAACAAAAGTATGATTTGACAAAAGAATGATCAGTCAATGATATAATTTAGAGAATAGTCTTGTTTACAAATAGTGGATTAGGATAAGAATGTAATTGTTCAAGGGTTTGATTTACAAATAGTATAATTTCTCAGAAACATAATTATTCATGCAGCTATATTAAGTAGTTGTTTTTTGACCATATAGGAGGTTCTATGCAGCATCTTGTCTGTCTTTGTTGTAAAATTATAAGTTTTAAGCTTGCGGGTAGAAGTAAAATAGAAGGTAAGTAAAATACAGGTAAGAAGAAGCTAATAGAAGTAAAATCGGATTGAATAAAAAAATGGAGTTAAAGAATTTATAAAATTTAGTTCAAGGCAGATCTTGTTTGTAGCTTAATCTTTTTTTGATTTATTTTAATTTCTTCTGAATATTTAGTGTCTCTTAGTACTATTAAACATCTATTTACATTTGTCGTTATTTTTATTTTTGTACCTATTTGATTCTTGTTTTTATTTTGTTTTTGTTTTTGCATTTGTATTTGTTCTTATTCTTATTCTTATTCTTATTCTTTTTTTTTTCTGAAAACAATATAAAGCTTGCTTTAAGTTTTCTATCTTACAATGTTCAGGGAGGTAAAGGTTTTGCTTTAATTAATTCTACCTTTTTGCTATTCTAAAAAAATATACCATGCTGATATCTAGCAGATAAGGTACTTTTTGTTTATTCTGACAATATTATTCTGACTATTTTGAAGATATATTGTAAAAGTAACTTTAACATTTAGATCTGCTTGCAGTCAGATTATTTAGCTTGCAAGCTTTAGGAATAAATCATGCCTAAAAGCATAACGAAAGCAGATATGGTTGAATCTCTTTTGGTTAGATTACCCAAAAAATCCAAGATTAATCGTAAGCAATTAAAAAAAATTGTGGAATCAATTTTGAATCTTTTGATAGAAGGAATCCAAAAAGATGGGTTAGTGATGCTGACAGGGTTTGGGAAATTTGAATGCCGCGCTAAGGCGCAACGTTTGGGACATAATCCCAAGACAGATGAGGCACTGCTTTTGCCTGCACGCAATGTAGTCACATTTCGTGTTTCCAAAAAATTCCGCGAGGAATTGAATTTAGCAACTGATGTCTAAGAGAAAGCAAAAATTTTTATCAGCCCTGAAACATTTAATATATATTGAGTGTATAGTTTAGCAACATAATTATTACATTTGATTCTGATACTAATTCTGGTCGTGATTCTGATTATAATTTTTATTGTGATTGTGATTGTGATTTTGATTTAAGTTGTGACCATTTTGATTGAGTATTGTAATTATGATTTGGGTTATGATTCTGGTTATGATTATGATTGTGATTGCCATTGTTAATTTAAATTTTAAAGGCGTTTTATAATGATTTTGCTGTACAGATATGGATAAATAATATTTGGATAATAATGTTTAGTTAATAATGTAAGGTCTTAATTGTAATTTATATTTAGTCAGGCCAACAGATCTTTTGGTTTTCATTTGCAAGCACTTATATTTTTAGGGATTTCTTGTGCTGTTCAATTCTTATCTGTTCTTATTTTGTTTTTTGCCACTCTGTATATTCTGTTTTAGAATAGCTTCCGTGGCTGGCTCAAGTCGCATGGCCATCTGTCTTTTAGTCTTTTCGCTAATCTTTTATGGCAGTTGGGATCCTAGTGCTTTGTTGCTGCTCTTGGCTATGGTTTGCATTAACTATGGCTTAGCGCAGATGTTGGTTCAGCTGGCTAATGATCCTAGGCGTAAATGGCTCTTAACCTTGGGCATTATCATCAATCTTTTGCCATTGATCTATTTTAAGTATTCCGGATTTTTGCTCACAAATATCGCGTATTGTTTGGATTTAAAGCTTGATTTTGTCAGCCCCAGTCTGCCAGCAGGCATTTCTTTCTATACCTTTATTCAGATTGCCTGGCTTGTGAGTGTGGCAAGGGGCGTAAATAATCCGGAAGGCTTAACCAGGCATATGGTCTTTTCCACAGCCTTTCCCTACATCCTCTCTGGTCCCATTGTGCGCTATGAGCAGCTAGGACCTGAGCTTGATAATCTTAGAGCGCCTACGGCCAATATGTTGGCTTTGGGATTCTCTCTTTTTAGTGTGGGCTTGGCTAAAAAAGTCCTCTTGGCCGACAGTTTAGCGCCCTATGCCAATGCAGTCTTTAATGCTGCCGAGAAGGCTTGGCCCATCACAGGGACCGAAGCTTGGCTTGGCTCTTTAACCTATTCTTTTCAGCTCTACTTTGATTTTTCAGGCTACACAGATATGGCCATAGCCATAGGCTTAATGCTTGGCCTACGTTTACCTGAAAACTTTATTTCGCCCTATAAATCGACCGGGATTGTCGATTTTTGGAGGCGGTGGCACATAACCCTTGGTCTGTGGCTAAGAGATTTTCTCTATATTCCTCTTGGTGGCAATCGGAAGGGTAAATGGCGGCAGTATCGCAATCTCTTTTTGACCATGCTGATCGGCGGAGCCTGGCATGGGGCTGGTTGGACTTTTATCATCTGGGGTGCTTTGCACGGCCTTATGTTGACCGTAAACCACTTTTTCAGGGCCATAACCCGCGATACCAAAGCTTCTGTCTGGCTAGCTAGCTTGCCTGTTAGAGTAATCTCTATAGCCATAACCTTTTTCTGTTTAAATTTTTGTTGGGTCATCTTTAGAACGCCAACTCTTGAAGGGGCGTTAAATATGTATGGTGCCATGTTTTCAGGCTCCCTGCAAAGTCCAGGGGCCCTTGGCACTTTGGCCGGCTATTTGCCCAATCATTACTTTAATGATGTCTTTGGGTTGATCATTTTGGGGGTATCGGCAGTGATTATTTTTGCTCTGCCATCAAGCCATGAAATCTTCTCTCAACGTGAAGATGCACCTAAACCTTGGCTCCATTTTCGCTATACAAAGACGTGGGCCGCTCTGGCAGCTTTTCTTTTCTTCGCCGCGCTTTTGTTCATCTCGCGTAAATCAGCCTTTTTGTATTTTCAGTTTTAGGAGGAGCCATGGCTTGGTTTAAAACGAAGTTTACGCCCCCCAAAGAGCTGGAACCTAGAGAATTTTTGCTTCGGGCTGGCAAAATTTTGGGCATTCTGCTTGTGATCACCTTGGGTCTAGTTTGGCCCTATTCATGTCTGTGGCTTTATTTATCTGGTGATGTGGGCGTTGAAAGGGCAGTTGATGCGCAGGCTAGTGGCCAATTTGCCATTTTTGGCTCTGGGGTCTCACAAGATTTCGTGGATTATAAGCTTAAGCTTTATGGTCAAGTGAAGCCTACGGTTGTTACCTTAGGTTCTTCCCGTGTAATGCAATTTCGGGGTGAATTTTTCACCCAAAAATTCTTGAACATGGGCGGCGTTGCTGGCAATATTCCTGTGTTGCGTTCAACGTTAGATGCCATGCTTAAAATGCACAAGCCAGAGGCTATAATCTTAGGCTTAGATTTTTGGTGGTTTGGGACCAAGTGGAATCCAGATCCTTTTATGGAAGAACCACCAACCTCAGGGTCCTATAATTATGGTCTTGAGTCAGTGAAAAAGCCTTGGGAATGGCTTTTTTCAGGGAAAATGTCTTTAAAAGATTTGGCCAGACCCATTTTAACGCCGCTAGGGTTAGGTTTTAATGATAATCGCTATGGTATCATGGCGCAGCAGACTAGTGATGGTTTTGGCAGTGATGGTTCCTGGTATTATACTGCTGAAATTACTGGCCAAAAACGACCGTTTGATTTTCAATTTCAAGATACTTTAACCCAAGTTGAATACGGTATCAAAGCCTTTTATCATGCTTCGGCTGACCAAAAACTTATTTCGGAGGCCCATTTAGACGCCTTAGCTGAAATATATTGCCGTTTAATGTCCAAAGGCATTCGAACCTATGTTTTTATTCCCCCGCTAGCACCCACTGTTTTTTTGCGTATGCGTGATATGGAGAGTAACTATCCCCATCTTTTCAATTTGCCACAGGCTTTGCGGGCACGCGGCATTCAGGTTCTCGACTGTTCGGATCCCCGCAAGCTTGGCAGTAGTGACTGTGAATTTGTGGATGGTTTTCACGGCGGCGAAGTTACCTATTTACGCATTTTGCGGCATTTGGCCGATCAATGGTCTAGTCTTTTGGCCTATGTGGATTTAAGTGCTGTCAATAAGGCCATTCGAGAGTGGAATGGTCATGCCTTGCGCTATAATCCCATGCTCACCCCTTATTGGGAAGTTGATTTTATGGAGTTGAATTGTCCAAAGCGCAAGCCTAAAATGTAGTCTTTGACGCTAAAAAAGAATCTTTGGACTGATTTATTTTGTGCTGACCTTTTTTGCCGACCAAAGGATCTAGCTGTATTTTGATTTTAGGTCGTAAAATTTGCTATTTTATGAGTCGTTTGCCTATTGTTTTTTGCTTAACACTTGCTTTGTTTTTGGGGCAAGTGTTTATTTTTGATTGCTCAGGGGTTACCGAGATTGCCTATGCCAAGCCTAAAAATCCTAGGCCCCAGGAAGCTCCTAGAGAGGAGCCAAAACCTGCCACCCAAGAAAAAAAGCCGCTAACTTTGGCGGAACAGGCAGCGCAATTTTTCCGTCAAGGCGACTACGGCCAGGCTAAGGAGATTTGGCAGAAGATGGCTGATGATGGTGATGCTTATGCCATGAACAATTTAGGCATCATCTATGATCGAGGGCTTGGTGTTTCGGTTGATTTGGGCCGGGCGCTTTTTTGGTTTGCCAAGTCTGCCAATGAAGGCAATCCCCAAGGCATGAGTAACTATGGCTGGATGTTGGATCAAGGTCGTGGTATTGCCCCATCTCCCACTGAAGCTGCTAGGTGGTATGATAAAAGTGCTAGACTTGGTCAGGCTGAGGCCCAGTATAATATTGGCTTGATGTATGAACGCGGTCGGGGTGTGCCCAAAGATTTGCCCAGTGCCGCTGCCTGGTATAGTCAGGCGGCAAGTCAGCACCAACCTGAAGCCTTAGCTAGGTTAGGCCATCTCTATCATCATGGTTTAGGGGTAACGAAAGATACGGCTAAAGCTTGTTTATTGCTCTATGCCGCAGCCATGGTCGGCAATGAAGATGCCATGAAGGAATTGGAAGAATTGGCCCCCAAAGATGCATCATCTAAAGGCATTGCCCTCTTTGGGCAGCGGATGGATAAGACCAACCGCCAAACCATGCGCAGTGTTTTGCAAAAATCTGGTGTGCCTACCATTCGCGCCAAAGATGAATTTATCTGCGACATCTATGATGTGCGGAAGGCTGTGCCTGGGGCTAGCCAAATGACAGTTTGTTATGGGCCTGCGCCTGAATCCCCCTTAGGTTTTTTGAAGATTGATTATGCAGCGCCAAGCAAAGAGTATGCTGCGCAGATTCAGCAGATGGTTGAAGGGCGTTTTGGGCCGGTCAGTGCCAGGGAGAGTGAAGGGTCCAATCTTTGGAATATGGGCACCTGCGTTATTGCTACCCAGTATGCGCCTAACAATAAACAGATCAGTTTGATGTATATGGTGCCGAAAGTTTACCACCTAACAACCCAAAAAAATTGATCTTTCTGCTGGCAGTTTTTGGAGTATTTTTTGTCTAAGACCAAACCCACCTTTAGGCCGCATACGCAAGTCCCACCTCTCTGGCAAGAATTGGTCTGGCTTGGCCAACAAGGCGTTCTTGGACTGTGTGTTGAGGGGATATTAACAGGACTTGTGGCTGGGTCCGTCATTGCCATCTTTCGTCTAGCCTATACTAAGATCGGCCAGATATTGGTCGATCTTGCCGGATCTTATTCGCAAGAGTCTTTCACTTTTTTGGTAGGCTTAGTTGGCTATCTTTTATTTTCCCTGATCATAAGTTTTCTTCTGTTGCGTTTTGAACCATTGATTTCTGGCAGCGGTATCCCCCAGGTTGAGCTGCAAGTGGCAGGATTAATTGGCCCCATGCGCTGGCTTAAAGTTCTGCTAGCTAAGTTTTTGGGCACCCTTGTGTCCTTATCCGCAGGCCTATCGGTTGGCCGTGAAGGCCCCTGTATTCAGATGGGGGCAGCTGCGGCTCTGGGTCTTGGCAGTTTTTTTAGGGCCAAGTCAGGCCCAAGTTTGGCCAGGTTTTTGATTGCTGGGGCAGTAGCTGGCATGACAGCTGCCTTTGGCGCCCCCATAGCTGGGCTTTTGTTTGCCTTTGAAGAGATGCGAACGGTGCTTGTGCCGTCACTTTTTCTTTTTTGTGCCTTCTCTGCTGCTGCGGCCTGGTTTGTGGTCCAGGTGGTTTTTGATTTTGGGCTTGTTTTTCCTTTGGAAAAAATCGTGGCCCTGGATTTTGAGCAATGGTGGCTTGTGCTCTTTTTTGGTCTTGCCACAGGCTTATTAAGTGCTTTTTATAATCAGCTTTTGGTTGGAACAACCCTTTTTGCTGACGGTTTAAGAGTTCCTAAGCTTTTAAGAGTTAGTGTTCCCTTTATCCTTGCGGCCATCCTTTTCTACTTTTATCCTTATGTCCTAACCAATTTTGGTCTGCCCATTTTGGCCTTGGAAGAGCAATATCTGCCATTTTTAGCTTTACTTCTTTTTTTGTTGGCCAAGATGCTTTTTTCAGCCATAAGTTTCGCTTCAACTGTGGCTGGTGGTCTTCTTATGCCCATGTTGGCCATTGGGGCTATTTTTGGAGCCACAGTCAGTCGGCTGGTTTTGGATTGGGAGCTTCTTTGTGTAGAACAATCTGGAGTTTGTTTAATTCTTGGCATGGTTGGGCTCTTTGCGGGGACAGTTCGGGCACCTCTCACTGGAACTTTTTTGGTTTTAGAGATGACTCACGCCATATCATCTCTTCCGGCCATGATTGTTACCGCAGGTCTAGCTGTCTTTTTTTGCAATTTACTTCGTTCAGAACCGGTTTATGAGAGTTTGAAGCGGCGAATTTTGCGCTTGCAAGATAAGGTTGCGTCTTAAAAAATCTTAATGAATCCTAATAAATCCCAAATATCGTTTAGATATTTTCAAAGGACGTTTAATTATTGCTTGTGATTAACTAAAGATTGTCCCATATATGATATTTTTGCACCAAGAATAAAGTTTTTAAGGTAAGATTTTTTATTTAATATTACTGTTACTATTATATTTTATAGAGATTTTTGGGACACAGCTAGATGTATATATTCGGCTCTCCTAAAGAATATATGCTTATTTGTTCCAAGATTATGTGAGAAAAGTAATATTAAAACTAAGATTAGGTTTAAGTTTAAGTTTAATAAATATTTGTTTGTATATTCTTCGTATTTATACAAAATAAATCTTTTTAGCTGCTATGCGCCTGTTGTTGCGCGTTTTTGTATAGAATTGGTCGATGTTCCACCGGTCGTTTTGATTTATTTATGTAATATATTGATCAAAAATTAGATCGGGTAAGTCTTAGCACTTTGTTCGCAATTAGCGACTATTACACTAGAAAAAGGGGAGGGACAGATTTTACCATAATAGATACTATGGAAATATCTGTCTGATGATTTATGACTCGTAAAGATCGCACGGAAGGTATCTATAGTCGGCGTGAGGTTTTGGACGAAGGCGAGCGTAGGCAGTATTGCTTAATTCAATTGAAAGATCTTTTGACATATGCCTATCGTTATTCTGAAGACGTTAAAAAACGTTTTGATCGCGCCCAATTTAATGTGGAGAAATTTAAAAGTCTCTCCGATATCAAGCATATTCCCATCTTAAAGAAAAAGGAGTTGATCTTCTTGCAGTCGATGGGCCCAAGGCTTGGCGGCCTTTTGACTCGGGATATCGGTGAATTGCGCAGAATTTTCTTGTCGCCTGGTCCTATCTTTGATCCTGAAGATCGTAGTGAAGACTATTGGGGATATACGGAAGCTTTTTACTCTGTTGGTTTTAGACCTGGCGATTGTGTCCAAAATACTTTTAACTATCAGTTAGGTCCAGCTGGCTTCATGTTTGAAGAGCCGTTGCGCAATTTGGGTTGTGCTGTAATTCCTTCAGGACCCACTGATGCGGCAACACAGCTAGATATTTTGCAAAAACTGCGTGTTTCAGGTTACGTTGGTACCCCAAGCTTTTTGATGCATTTGGCCAGACGTGCTGAAGAGAAAGGTATCAATTTGCGCAAAGAACTTTTCTTAGAAGTGGCCTTTGTGACAAGCGAACGTTTGTCTGAAAAGATGCGCACCCAGCTTGAGAAAAAGTTCGACATTATTTTGCGTCAAGGCTACGGTACAGCCGATGTGGGTTGCATAGGCTATGAATGTTTCCATAAATGCGGTCTGCATATTGCCAACCGTTGTTTGGTGGAAATTTGTCATCCTGATACCGGCATCCCCTTAAAAGATGGCGAAGTCGGCGAAATCGTGGTTACAGCGTTCAATAAGACCTATCCGTTGATTCGTTTGGCTACAGGAGATCTTTCTTATATTGATCGCAGTCCATGTGCCTGTGGTCGAACAAGCCCAAGGTTAGGGAGCATTGTGGGTCGTGTTGATACCACAGCTAGAATCATGGGTATGTTTGTCTATCCGCATCAGGTGGAACAGGTCATGAGCCGCTTTGAAGAGATCAAGCGCTGGCAGATTGAAGTTACTAATCCGGATGGCATTGATGAAATGGCGCTCTATATTGAGACCACCGATTTCAAACGTCAGGAAGAGCTTTTGCATCAGTTTAGAGAGAAGATTAAGCTTAGACCAACTCTCCATATTAAAACCCCAGGCAGCTTGCCAGCCCAGATTCAGCCCATTAGCGATAAGCGTAAGTGGGATTAGTAAGCATTAATTTTTTCGGGCTTGTATCTTGGCGACATTTTGGCGATTTAGAATCTTTTTTAGAGTATGCACTTTGGGCCAAACACTTTTTTAAGGAGCAATTAAATTATGGGTGCCGAAGAAAGTTGGGCGCAATTTTTAGATTGGCTGACCGAGCGCCATACAAAGATCAAAGAGGCGGAAGATACAGCAAAAAGCTTTCTGCAAAAAGGCGATCAAGAAGGTTATAAGGAGCATCTAATAAATCGAGCCAAACTCCTTGAACGGATGCCATTGGATGCACGTGCTGTGATTGATCCTTTACCCGAGGATTTAAAAATGCCAGTGGAGCGAGCCTTACAAAGATTTGCTTCTAGCGCGTCTATGGGCTTAAAGCTTGGATCAACTTTTTATCTTTCAGCGCTTTTGTATCGTGATGATCATGGCGTGGATGAACCTGATAATTTAGCATACTTGTTGGATGAGATGCGCAAAGCTGGCCTAAATTTTCGAGGTTAGTTTTAGGGACAAATGATGCAGAAATTATTGTTATATCTGATTATTTTGGCCTTGCCCTGTTTTTTGACATTAAATGTCTTGGCCATGCCCAACATGGCCAATGGTACCGATCGCTTTGCTGCAGCTGATACTAATAAAGATGGGAAGCTTTCCCCGGAAGAGTTTAAACAGGCTTTTCCTAATATCAATGATGAAGCTTTTGGCATGATTGATTTAAATCATGATGGAAGCATTTCCCGTGATGAATGGCAGGCTTTTCGTGGAGATCATAAGGTTAAAGTAGAAAAAAATAATTCTGAAAATACCAAATGCCCTATGATTGAACCCCCAGCATCTATGCCGAAAATAGATCCACCCAAATAAATTTTTTCAATAATTTAGGTCAGATTTGTATTGTGCAAGCGCTAACCCAACCGCCGTTTTTGCCCATGACGCGAGCTGAAATGACTGCTTGTGGCTGGGATGAATTGGATATTTTGCTTCTTTCTGGCGATGCTTATGTGGATCACCCGTCATTTGCCCAAGCTCTCTTAGGCCGTTTTTTGGTTAGTCAGGGCTTTAGAGTTGGCGTGCTTGCTCAACCCAATTGGCGCGATCCTGAAAGTATCAAAGGAATGGGGCGTCCTAGGCTTTTTTGTGGCATAGGATCTGGTGCTGTTGATTCAATGCTGGCCAACTACACAGCCTTTCGTCAGAAGCGTAAAAGTGATGCCTATGCTCCTGCAGGTCGGATGGGCTTGCGTCCCAATAGAGCTACCATTGTTTATGCCAATTTGGCCCGCCAGGCTTTTCCTAACCTTCCCATCGTCCTTGGCGGCATCGAAGCTTCTACTAGGCGTTTGACCCACTATGATTTTTGGAGCGATAGCCTGCGCAAACCCATCCTTTTGGATGCCAAAGCCGATGTTTTGGTTTACGGGATGGGGGAGCGGGCTATTTTGGCTATAGCGAAGGCTTTAGCCAAAGGCGATAGGATTAAGGGCTTGGCTGGAACAGCTTGGGTTACATCGGCTCGAGATGTTTTGGCCAGGGATTGGTCCAAAGAATATGGAACGGTTGCCCAAATTATCTTTCCAAGCCATGAGGAGCTTTTAAAAAACAAGGATTGTTTGTTAAATCAGGCCCAGCTTTTGGAGAGCCAGATTCATAAACACGCCGTAGGCTATGAAATTGTTGGGGAGCGGGCTGTGGTTTTGGCCCCACCGGCTTTGCCTCTAACAACTTCTGAGTTGGATGAGCTTTATACTCTGCCCTTTAGGCGCCTTGCCCATCCAAGCTATCAGGAGCCTATTCCGGCAGCTGATATGATTAAGACAAGCCTAACTAGTCATCGTGGATGCGGTGGAGGCTGTGCCTTTTGTTCTTTGGCCATGCACCAGGGACGCCACATTAGCTCAAGGTCCATGGAGTCAATTGTGGCTGAGGCCACGTATCTGGCGCAAAATTTTGCTTCCAAGCGTCGAGGTGGCGGGGTAGCCATTTCGGATGTGGGTGGGCCTACAGCCAATATGTGGATGGGCGTGTGTCAAAGGAAAGATCCGACTAAGTGTGCCCGGGTTAGTTGTTGCTATCCCAAGGTTTGTCCGCATTTTTATGTGCCCCAAAATGAACATATTAAGCTATTACGGCGCATTGCGGCTATATCTGGGGTAAAACAGGTGCGCGTTGCTAGTGGCATTAGGGCTGATCTCTCCTTACAAGATGTTGAGAGCTTAAAAATTTATGTGCGAGAGTTCACTGGCGGGCAATTGAAATTGGCCCCTGAGCATTGTGTTCCACATATATTAGAGCTTATGCGCAAGCCTCCCTTGCAGATCTTTGAAGATTTTCTGGCTGTGTTTACATCCGAAACTAAAAAAATAGGCCGCAAGCAATATATCGTGCCGTATCTATTGAGTAGCTACCCCGGCTCAACTGACGATGATATGCGTGAGTTGCGGGACTGGCTGGCTAAACGCCACTGGTCGCCTAAGCAAGTGCAGTGTTTTATTCCAACCCCAGGTACGGTGGCCACAGCCATGTATTACTGCGAAAAAAACGAACGGGGCGAAAAAATTTATGTGGCTAAAACTGATGCTGCCAGATTGCGGCAGCATAGAATTTTGCTTGCTGAGATGAGATGAATTGAAGTTAAGTGAAATAAAACTGAATAGAATAAAACAATAAACCTGAACAAAGTGAAATAAAACTGAATAGAATAAAGCAATAAACCTGAACAAAGTAAAATAAAACGTAATAAAATATAACAATAAAACTGAACAAAATAAAACTTATGTCTGTCTGGATTTTGCAGATTTGACTATGTTACGTATTTTATATGTTACATATTTGAATATGTAAGTATTTGAATGCTTTGTATATTTTAATATTGAAATGATGTGGAAATTATTTTAGCCGAATATTCTTTTTTCATGACGATTCTTTTTGCTTTTATATTGCATTTTTTGCTCTAATTGGTTTGATTGTCAATTAATTTGATTGTTGATAATTTTAAGAATGGATAAACTTGAATAATAAGTTTATTGATCTGTAAAGTTAAACGATGGCAAATTTAAAAAGAAATAAGCTTAAAAGAAACATGTTTGATAATTGATAAGTTTGAAGATGCAGAATTTTAAATATGGACAAATAAATGGCTTTTGTCTTCTTAGATCTTGGTAATATAATGTTTTATACTGAGTCTAGGTTTAGATAAAAATGCGGAGGTTTCGAAGGACAATGTCTGATATCGAAGCACAAATCCAGCGCTTGCAAGAGGAACAGTACTTTCAGGAAAAATTATTAAAAGAATTGGATACTCTTATTATTGATCATGAAGGTAGGCTTGAAAAAATAGATAAATGCTTAAATGTATTACAAAACCAACTTTTAGTTATTCAAGAGCTTTTATCGCTTAAAATTGAAAACGTTCCTCCTCCACATTATTTACCCAAATTGTAAATGTCTAAAAAATATTCTTATGCTCAAGAGCACTGCATCCGCACAGTTGGCAAGATCATGCAAAAAACGGAGATGCTTTATCCTGGTGCTAAAGTCGGGGTAGCTATTTCTGGAGGCGTGGATAGTTTTGTTCTTTTAAAGGTCTTGCAAATTCGTCAAGGTATTGTTCCTTTTCACTTTGATCTTTTAGCATTGCACTTAAATCCAGGCTTCGATCAAGCCAATCATGCGCCACTAAGTCGCTGGCTCTTAGATGCTGGCATAGCTAGTCATTTGGAGGTGACTGACTATGGTTTGCAAGCGCATTCGGATGCTAATCTATCCAATTCAACGTGTTTTCGCTGTGCCTGGCTTAGACGTAAGCGGCTCTTTAATTTGGCCAAGCAATATCATTTGACGCACTTGGCCTTTGGGCACAATGCTGATGATCTTCTACAGACCTTTTTTTTGAATCTCTGTCAAAACGGTCGGGTCGAAGGTATGTCTTTAAAAGAGTCCTTTTTTGGCGGAAAGTTATCAGTCATTCGCCCGATGCTTTTTGTGGATAAGAAAACGATTATCAAAGCTGCCAACCAGTGGCAGTTACCCATTGTTATAAATATTTGTCCATCGAAAGATGCAACTAAACGTACTGATATACGCGAAAAAATTAAACTTTTGACAGGTGATAACAAGGCTATTTACCAAACAATGTCCAATGCAGTGCAGCGTTTTCAGCTCTCGCATGATGCACCTTAGACTTAATTTTTTGCTTTTAAAATTTGCTCTAACTTAGCTGTGCGTTTATTTGACGCACAATCGTTTGTTCTTAATCTGACTTGACTTGGAGGTACTAATTCATGAGCACGCATGAACTTGCCGTCTTTGAAGGGTTGCCAGTGGCTGCAACCAAGATGGAAGCAGCCAAAGCCGAAATTGACTTTAATAATCCCACCCTGACATTGACCTATGGTGCCAAGGCCATGGATAAGATTTCTGGTTTTGCTGATTCTCTTTTGTCGGAAGTCAAGGTTAAGGATTCTGGACCTGTGGGCCAAGGTTTGTCCGAGTTGATGCTAAGAATCAAAGACGTGAATTTGGATCAGATAAGTCAAGGCAAAAAGGGGTTCTTACAATCAATTCCATTGATTGGGAGCTTGTTTAATACGGTTGAGCGTACTATCGCGCAGTTCGATACAGTCTTAGACCAGGTGGATGGCATCACTAAAAAATTGGATGAGGCCATGGTTGGTCTCCTCAAAGATATTCAGCGCATGGAACTACTCTATGGGCAAAATAAAATTTTTTATGAGGATCTGACAGCCTATATCCAAGCAGGTGAGGCCAAGATTGAGGAAGTGCGTAATGGGGAGTTGGTGGCCCTTGAAGCTAAAGCTAAAGCGAGTGGTGATAATCTTGACGCCCAAAATGTCCGCGATTTGGCCGATAAACTAAATCGTTTTGAACGGCGCATTCATGATCTTAAGCTTTCGCGCACCATTACCTTGCAGACAGCACCACAAATACGCATGATTCAAAGCAATGATCAAAGTTTAGCGGAAAAGATTCAAACCAGTATTTTGGCCACCATTCCCATTTGGAAAAATCAAATGGTTCTGGCCTTATCGATCCATAAGCAGCAACAAGCGGCCAATCTGCAAAAGGAAGTCAATGACACAACCAACGAGATGCTTAGGAAAAATGCTGAAATGCTCCAATCTGCGACCTTAGCCACGGCTAGGGAAGTGGAACGACCGATCGTTGAATTGGACACCTTGAAGGATGTGCAACAAAAGTTGATTGCGACCATTGAAGAGACCATGACCATAGCCCGCAATGGTCATGCACAGCGTCAGAAGACCGAGATTGAGCTGCAAAAGATGGAAGAAGATTTGCGGGTTAAGTTAACAGATTTGGCCCGTCAAAATGCCGCCGAAACCATCTCTCGTTCTCGCGGTTTAGGGCAAGCTTTCGCGCAATCCTCTCAAAAATAGGATCGATTGTCATGGCACGTGCCAATGTTTCACCGAGTAGTTCTGTCTCCGGAGCTTTAATGAACGTGGGTTCACGCGTTCTTGTGCATTTATTGGGCCTTGTGCTGGCAATGACGCTGTCAAATATTGATCCAGTTCAACCACTTATGATTTATGTGGGCGTCATCTGTCTTATTCCTAGGGGAGATTGGAAAAAGCCCGATTGGCTGATCATGGTTGGCATTGGAGCCATCCAGATTGTTTTGGCGAGTATCTTGACTGGCGGTAATTTTCCTCTGGCATTACTTTTGGGTGGTTTTCAATCATGGTTGCAGCGCATCCTTTTACCGCAGATTAGACGCCTTAACGATTGGCTCGTTTTGCTCTTTTTGTTGCCAGCTGCAGGCTATGTTGCACCAAGCTTAGGACTGCTCAATTGGATCTGTTTGGCCGGATTAGCCGTAGTTGGCTATGTCGGACAGTATGTCTATAAGAAGATCCGTGCTGATGCTATTTTACAGGATGATTTAAAAACAGATCTTGCCACATTAAAAACCCTCTGTCTTGACCCTCTTTATTCTAAGGTTCTTATGGAACCTACCAAGAAGAGTGTGAGCCTCATTGACAGTTTGGCTAAAGATTTGCAGGGCCGCATCAGAGACGGTGCCAATGCCATTCATCGAATCCATGTCATGGTTGAAGATCTTAAAGGTTTTCATCTGCAAAGTAAGCCTAGTAGTTCCAGCGGTTGGGCCTATGGGTTGCTTCAGGGTGGTCAACTAGGTGGCAAAAAATTTGGCACTGAACAACAGTTTTTAACCAGGCTGCAGGAATTTAATCTTTTTTTGGAGACTGAGCGCAGAAAGTTTCATCCTCTATCAGATGCTGAGCAGGCGTTAGAGACAAAATGGCTCAACTATGAAAATTCGGGCCAGCAGTTGCAGGCTAAAGCCGTCAACTTACCCGCAAATATGGCTGTTCATGCGCAGAATATCGCTTCAACCGTGGTTGAAATTGTCAAAAATATGCGTCATGACCCGGCAGATCGTGCGCCTGGTGAGCGTTTTTTGGATCGCTATCTGCCAGCTGCCCATAAGATAGTTGATGAATATTTGCGTCTAGCCAACGCCACTTATTCTCAAGAAGTGGAACAAGCCTTAACACGCAGTGTTGACGTTTTAGGGCGTCTAGAGACAGCCTTTAAGGATGAACTGACTAGCCTCTTACAAAATGATGCTATTAATTTTACAGCGGAAGTGGAAACTTTAGATGTCCTGTTGAAGATGCATGGCAATTAAAAAACAATTTGCACTTTGATCTGTGTTGTTTGCTGATCATAATTAAGCACACATCTTTTTATTTTTATACTTGCGTTTGGATTTTATTGCTATTTTAATTTTATTCTA
Organism: Desulfovibrionaceae bacterium; assembly: GCA_017455745.1. Lineage (GTDB taxonomy): Bacteria > Desulfobacterota > Desulfovibrionia > Desulfovibrionales > Desulfovibrionaceae > Desulfovibrio. Next base: position 33,406 of record JAFSZE010000213.1, read on the forward strand.
GACGATATTATCATTGTCAAAACCTCTTAAATTATTTTAATCTCAATCTGAATTTAGATTGATGTTTAAATTTAAAACTAACTTAAAACTTATACTCTGATTAAATTTTATCCGAATACAACTAAACCAAGCCAAACAAACCTAGCTTAATCAAAATCGAAGCGAAATAGATATTAAAGCTAAAGTTAAAAATAAAGATAAAACTAATTTTACAATTATAACAAAAATCGAAATCGTAATTTAATTTTTTTGATCATTGCGAGATTTTGTAGAGATGATAAAAAAGTATTATCTAATTCAAGGAAGAAAATATATTTTTTAATTTGACACCTAGAATGCATATTTTTTAACAATTATCTGAAATAAAAAATCCTCCGTATGTATCGGAGGATTTTTTATTCTGTTTAACTTATCTTATTTGTTTTTATTATTTTATTCTTTTATTTTTATTTATATATTTATCCCATATATTATTATCTTGTTATATTGTTTTCTTATTCTCATGCCTAATTTTTTTCGATATTTTCCTGTAATAAAATTCAAGCAGTTTTAACACGTTAGTTTATTATTGGATTTCCATTATAGTTTGTATTAATATATTAATGCGTCTATACACAATATTAAAATCGAAAAAGAAATAGGCTTATTTTTATTTTGTCCTTTATTTTAATCTTTTACCTAAAGTGTATAGCTTAACTTTATCGTTATTTATTGTTTATAAACCAGGCTAAATATTCCTGATTGCCTTTACTTCCTTTGATTGCGGATGGAATTATCTTTTTTAAAATTAATTTTAGGTCAGTAAAAGCAAATGTCGTGATCTTATCTACAGCTCGCATTTGTGCAGATTGATCTCGTACAATACCCTTAACAGTTTCGTTAGGTCCTAGTTCGAATTGTGGTTTAATCAATACTATTACATTCCCATTTGGCTTTAACCAGCGGATGCATGGTGGGAGAATCAAAGTTAGCGAAATGAAGGATACATCTGCCACGATCAAATCGACCTGTTCTGGTAAAAAATCGACCGGCACTGTGCGTAGATTGATGCCTTCAAAGTTGATTACACGAGGATCTGATCGCAGTTTTTCGTGCAGTTGGTTGTGTCCAACGTCGATGGCATAAACTTTTTTGGCTCCAAGCTGCAGGAGACAGTCAGTAAAGCCGCCAGTGGATGCTCCTGCATCCAAACAGGTAAAATCATGCACATCAAGGTTACTTTCTTGCAAAATGGACAAAAGCTTGTATGCCCCTCGGCCAACGAAACGTTCAGGAGCAAGAAGTTGAAATTTTGTATCGATTGGAAAGAGATGTCCGGGCTTATCGATTTTAATTTGAGTTCCATTAGGGTTAGCTATCATGATTTGACCGGCCATAATTAAACGCTTGGCCTTTTCTTTGGATTCTGCTAAGCCCTGTGTGTATACCAATTGATCTGCACGAAATTTTTGGACAGCCATAACTAGATATAATGTTAGTAATAAAAGGTTTGGTAATTATAAATGCATCTTTTATTTACATTAACAAAAAATAGATGGTTGGAAAAATGAGCAATAATATCTAATATAATAATTAATTTCTAGTAGCTAGCAACTAATATAAACTAACAACTAACAACTAACAACTAATAACTAATAGTTAATAGTTCTAGAATAGAAAAATAACTGTCGATAAATCATAGCAATAAAAACAATAAAAGTTGACAATAAATAAAAATAACAACAATGAATAAAGTAAATAAACATATTTATAGTAAATAAATATTTCTATATTAATAAAAATGTAGACAACTTCATGGAAGCAAATTTTATATAAACTAATTTTATTAAGTTTAGTATAATACTGAAACGAATAAAACTACTATCTATAGATCTCGGATCTATGTATATACGACAGTATTCAAAAAGCCTAACGATGATTTAGCATCTTTTATATAATTTAAAATTATCGAATTTTATAATAAAGCAAACGATATGTTTTTATCACTATTATATCTTTGCAGAAATATGGAATAATTTTGTTGAAGAATATAACGCATATACGATATAACATAACTATTCTTTGTAATTTATTTTATGATCTTTATAATAAAATTACAGCTTTTATCAAGCTAGAACGCCATATAAAATTTACTAGAGATTTAACCGATAAAATAAAAACTGTAATTTCCGTAGCAGTTGCACGCAGAATTTTATAACTATCAATATAATACCGTTGCTTTTTTAGACTATCTTTGTGTTTTGGATAAATAAATTTTTCTAATACCGATTCACCCCATGTTGATTTTCGGGCTCGGTGCAGCCGTTGGCTTGACAGAAATGCAATAATATATCATTTCATTGCGGTGCGTTTAGCCGTTTTAGATAGATTTGCTGGCGTGCGGTAGCCAAATTTTGAGGAGGACTCTTCATGGGGAAAGACAATATAAGCGGAGATAACGTGCCTTCTGCTCTTCCTGCACCGGCAGTTTTGATCGAAAATTTGTTATTTCAATGGCCAGATGACGCGAACCCACTTTTAGATATTCCTTATTTTTCGGTGCCCAATGGTGAACATATATTTATCGCCGGATCAAGTGGTACAGGTAAGAGTACTCTTTTGAGTCTGATTGCTGGGATTTTGGTTCCACAGCAGGGCAGCATTGCCTTAAATGGTTTTAGTTTGCAAAATTTAAGTGGGGTCGAGCGGGATCTTTTTCGGGGTGACCATATAGGTTTTATATTTCAGCAGTTCAATCTTATTCCCTACCTTTCGGTTATAGAAAATGTGCTTTTACCCTTACGGCTTTCAACGCTTAGAAACGAACGCTGTCAAGGTAAGGGCAAATCGATCAGAGAGCAAGCTTGCGAATTGCTCTTAAGTTTGCAGTTGGATGAAATGCTTTGGACGCGACCTGTTCATGCACTTTCGGTTGGCCAACAGCAGCGCGTTGCCTGTGCTAGGGCTCTATTGGGCCAGCCAGAGCTTTTGATTGCCGATGAGCCAACGTCAGCCTTAGATGAGGATCGGCGCCAGATCTTTTTAGAATTATTACTCCGTGAATGCAAAAGAGTGAATACAACCATCCTTTTTGTAAGCCATGATCGGAGTTTAGCTAAATTTTTCACCCAATGCATTGATTTAAAAAATATAAATTTGGCTTATAAGGATGTTGAACATTGATCTAATATTGCGATAATGGCTTATAAATTGCACATGAAGCGCGTATAAATTACAAGAGAAAAGTATAATTTAATAAGTACAAATAGTTCTTAATAAAACTAAAAATATAAAACTATATATCATAGGCATATAAAAAACTTTTCGAATGTATATTTTCAATCAACTTGAATTATAGATAATTACGCTAAAAATATTATTATCAACATTATTCTATATTATTAAACGTTTAAACCTAAACAATAAATTCGTCTAATTAAAAATGGAGACAGCATTTATCGTATCTTATGTAGTTTTTTATAATCTGCCTGCTAAGTATATTTGCCAAGAACATTTATATAAAACTGCAGATATGATGTTGCTGAATATATAATGAAACGATTTTTTTATTTATTACGCCTTTCTTGTTCTAGTGCTTGGAATAGGCGTGGAACATTGGGGTTAGTTATTTTATCGGTTGTTTTTTCAACCATGTTATTACTAGGCATTGAAAAAGCTAGAACACAAATTAAAGAAAATTTTATTCAAGCTCTATCCGGAACTGATTTAGTAGTCGGTTCAAAGACAGGTGAAATTCAGCTTATTCTTTTTTCAATTTTTCATTTAGGCGAATTACCTGCATCCATAGATTATAGTAGTGCTGAAGCTTTGATTCAGAATAAGGATGTTGCTTGGACAATCCCATTATCTATGGGAGATTCGCATAGAGGCTATCCGGTTGTAGCCACAAATGAATCTTTCTATGATCACTATCAATATAGTTTGGGCAAAAAAATAGCTTTAGTGTCTGGCAAAGCGCCAGAAGGGTTGTTTGATGTTTGTTTAGGCTCTGAAGTTGCTAGAAATTTAGGTTATAATCTTGGTACAAAAATTGTTTTAAGCCATGGTTTGGACAGTAATAAAGATGATCCAACTACGATTAATTATTCATCCCACGCTGAAAAAGAGCTAAATGATCCTGGTCATGCGGCTAGTCATGAAGCAGGTGAGCATGGTCATGGTGGCCATCATGCCCACGATCAATTTCCATTCACTGTGACCGGCATACTTGCCCCAACCGGGACGCCAATTGATCGATCAATTTATGTTCAGCTCGGAGCCATCGAAGCCATACATATTGGTTGGGTTTCTGGGGTGCAGGTGTCAGACATTAAGGTTACAGCCAAAGATTTAGATCGTTTCGATTTACATCCTAAGAAATTAACCTGCGTACTTGTGGGGCTTAAGCACAAGCATTTAATTTTTAGAGTCAAGCAAGAGATTGAAGCGACAAAAGATGAACCGCTTATTGCGACCATCCCTAGCGTAGTTATGGATGAAATTTGGCGGATGATCGGTACAAGTGAACGCATTCTACTTTTGATTTCAGCTTTTGTGACGATGACAGGATTAGCCAGTTTGGCTGCAGTGATTTTGGCCGGTCTCGGTGAGCGGAGACGCGAATTGGCTATTTTACGTTCGGTCGGAGCTAGGCCTTTGGATATCTTAACTTTATTACTTAGTGAAGGCTTGCTTTTGGTTTTGACTGGCGTTATCTTGGGAACATTGATTTTGTATGCCCTTATCGGTATATTGGCACCCGCATTAGTTGATAAATATGGAATTTTATTTCATTTAGATTTTCCAACGGTTAATGAGTGGTATTTTATTTTAGGTATATGTATTGCAGGATGTTTGGCTAGTCTTATCCCAGCTATACGTGCTTATAAATTTAGTTTGTCTGACGGATTAAATGTGACGGTATAATATGGTCAAAAATTTATATCCATTTATAACAAGATATATTTTTTTATCATTTTTGATTTTATTTTTAATTATCTCTTTATGTAAATTATCTCTTGCCAATGAAAGCGTTAGAGCTATACAAGAGATTCAATGGGAAGACTTAATTATAAAAAACTGGGGTAATGAACAACAAGTTTTGGATGAAAAAAATTTAGCTAAATTATCAGAAAATATTCGTTCGGCCAAACCAAATCCGGTATATAATCATAAAATGATCCGTATTAAAGGATTTGTAGTGCCAATTGATCGTGATATGGAAGGTAACTTACATAGTCTTCTTCTTGTACCTTATTTTGGTGCCTGTATTCATGTCCCACCACCACCAGAAAATCAAATTATTTATGTGGAACTGACAGAACCTAAAGCTGATATCCGTGCCATGGATAATTTGAAGTTAGATGGTACATTGCTTTTAGAGAATACAGATACAGGTTCTGCAAAAACCGCATACAAAATGATCAATGCACGAATAGTTGCAGATGATTCGAGATTAAGTGGAATATGGGGGGCAATTTTATTAACATTTACTAGCGGTTTATCTATTTGCCTTGGCTGGATTTTACCGATCAGAAAAATTAAAATATCAAAAGGCGTATATATTTTTGTTGTTACACTTGCTGCCGGTATGATGCTTTGTCTTGGATTATCATCTGTATTAGTGAATAATTCAACTACTAAAACAACTTTATTCATTATTGCATTTTTGGTGATGTATTTTTGGTCTAAATTTTCAGCTGATGTAAATAAAAAGCGACATACTGATCCGCTTCAAAGTTCAGATACTGCTGTGGCGTGTGCTTTTCATAACTTTCCAGAATGTTTCTTTATTTTAAGTACTGCTATTGGAAATTTTTCGGTCGGATCACTTTTAACATTAACCATGATGGCACATAACATTCCTCTTGGTCTATCACTTGGGATAGTTGCCAATAATATAGATATATATAAGCGTATAAAGTATATTGTTTTGGCTGGAGTTATACCACCGATTTTAGTACTGGTGATATATATATGTTTGCGCCAATTTATTACTGTAGATACTATCAGACAAATTTATCCCTTAGCCGGAGGATGTTTGGTAAGTATCGCTTTGTTACATTTATTGCCTGCGGTTTTAAATAAAAATAATATCTTAAGTATTCTTGCTGGACTCTCTTCAGGAATATTTATTATGATAATTGCATTGTTATTTATATATTAAAAAATGTGGGATCGCTGGAAACGACACCTTAAATATAGTCGTACTAAATATTGCGCATAAATGTTGATCGGGCAGATGAAAAGATAGAAAAATATTTATATACTAACTATTTGTTTATTTTATGATTAATGAACAAAATATAAATAAAGTTAAAACCAAAACTGCATAAAAGAAAAGTTAATTTAAACTTAAAGCGTTTCTTATCTAATGGTGCATCCATATATTTTTTATTACCAAGTTAGCAATTCTGGTAATTTGGTCTTAGATTATTAAATAAATTTAAAACAATATAGAGTGTATATATGGATAATAATCTTATAGATAAAGACATATTGTACGTGAAATATATCAAACATGCTGAGGATGTTTGTAAAAGTAAAGGTGATCGTTTAACAGATTTGCGCAGAGCTATTTTTGAAATATTGATAAAATCTGAAAAACCATTGAAAGCCTATGAAATAATAGAAAAAATGCGTGAACACGGTAAACGTATTCACGCAGCAACGATTTATAGAATTTTAGAATTTCTTTCTTCCAATGGACTTGTCCATAGAGTTGACGCATTGAATGCATATATTGCTTGCACAAAAAATCATACTGATCATCCATCATTACTCTTTATATGCTCAAATTGTTCTCGAACGGCAGAAATTGATGACCCAGACCTTTGTGGATCGATACATAAAAATTTGATTAAGCTAGGTATGAGCTCAAATAATGACTGTATAGAAGTAAAAGGAAGGTGTGAAAATTGTGCTATACAAGCAACCATGGATGATTCAAATTAAATATTATGTAACCATTCAGGTCGCTTAAACCTATAAAAGCCAATGTGTCATAAATAGCGCGGTTATGCGCGGCATGAGTAGACTCTTTAGCCGATTCACAGACGAGGCTCGAAATGTTGCTTAAGTGATTGGCGTATTGACTCGAGAC
>JAFSZE010000214.1 GCA_017455745.1 Desulfovibrionaceae bacterium
AAAAAATATTTATATGGTATAATGCCAACATCACAAGCATATTCAATACAAAAACATCCTGCCAAGTCATTAAATGACTAGATCTTAAGACTACGAACCGACACTACACCATTGACACTAGCTCCAAGCATGGAATAGATAAATCGACTTATTTTGCAAATACTTGGTCCATAAGCCAACTAGGAAGGATCGATTATCATGGAACGGCAAAAATATGAACACCACCCAAGCGTTTAACTAGAAAATCAAAAACGACATTTTCTAGCTAAAGTTTGTATAGACGTCTTCTGAAAATTACAAAAAAATCCGATGTATCTGAAATAATCTAGTATGCTGACAATGTTTAAGGTAATTAAATTTTATATAATTCGTTATCGATACAATTAAGAGAGATTTAGCATAAAAAGTAATATATAGGATTATGGAAACTTAAAAATAACAGTAGATCGATAACAATAAATCATCAAAAATGCATTTAACTCATATTATTATCTCTTCGCGAAAATAATATGCAATAATAATCTTTTTAAAGATAGCGTTTGTAGAAACTAGTATTGCATCTCATTCATAATTGATATGCCTATTTGGAAAAAAATGCGATCCATACACGACTGAAAAATTCTTTTAATATTTCTGCTAGCTATAGTAAGCGACAAAAATTTTCCCTAACCTTTTTTTAAAGGACACCATTACTCCGAACAGAGAAATCCTGAGCTTATGACATTATAGAAAATCTCTGGAATTTGAGATATGTTTAGAATTAAACATCAATTTCTTTCTACAGCCCTTCGAGCTAACTCGCTAACAGTTTGCTCGTAGATATTTTCACCATCAAATAAAATGCATATATCTTGAAAATTAGCATTTTCAATTGCTCTTAACTTCGGCACATCCATCAAATTAAGTGGCAATTGGGCTAACCCAAAACAAGCCATCCCTCGGCATATTATATCTTCATCATCCAATCCCTTGACCAACCAACCCCGCCAGTCCAAACATAATTCACTTTTTTCTTGGGCATATCTCCCACATGCCCAATAACATGATCTGCGCAAAACATTATTATCACAGTAATTATCTTCTCTACCCAGATCAATAACATATGTTATCAAAATCCGCCTAAATTCACGCGCCAAGGCATCGCTTTGCAAAAGCGTCTCAGCAAAAGCCTCAGGAATCCCCCAACCAATGTTGCCGGACTCCTCACTTAAATGCCACATATAGCGTCGCACAACATTGCGGGCTTTTTCCATCTCTGTTTGGCTTAAATTAGCGCACACAGCCCCCAAGGCCACTGCAGCTCGATGCATAAGAAGTGGGTCTGTGGGCAAAAAAGAAAAAAGTGGCCCGATGTGTGTGGTCCCACCCTCTGCTATGGCTGACAAATGCGTGCGCCAAGTATCTTGCTCGAGCATTTGCCTAAGTTCGCGTTTGGCTTGCCGCATTCTAGCCATAAACAAAACTCCATTAAAGTTTTTAGAAATTTTATATCGGCTACATCAACAGTACGCAGTCGCCAAAAAATAGTCTTTGCTAGTTTGCTCAAAATCAAGTGCTAGTCAAAACTGTCTATCTGGCCATAAAAAAACGACTTACTGTCTGGAAGATAAAGCCAATGGTGCGTTTAAACTCAGATTCATTTTGCTGCAAAACATCTATGGTCGGCAAAATGTAGCCATAAAAGCCATGGATATGATTAGGCGCATAGAGTGCCTTGGTTTTAAAAATTGCTTCACCAGCCTCCAGCCCAAGGGCCAAAACAACCCTCCCACCTAAAGCCCTAACTCCACTCCAGAAAAGATCCAAATTTGGTGGAGATGTAGCATTTTCGTCTAAAAGATAGGGCCAAAAAGTGTGCGTTCCTTGTGGATAGATCGGTTTTGTTTGAAAAATCCGGATAAAAAATTGCCGCCGCTCAGCTTGGCCTTGATGATTGCTACCCAAAAGATCTGCCCCCAATTGGGGATAGGTCCAAACAAGCTTGCCAGGTCGCAATTTATTAAAAATAGCCGACCACTCTTTGGGCCAATCAGCTTCAGCTATCTTTTTCCAGGATGCAGCTTCAACCACCGGTTTTTTTAAATTGGGCGCTGGTGGCTGCTCTTGTTTAGCAACAGGAACTGGCCTTGGACGATTTACTGGCGGCCTAGGCTTCATCACAGTCTTGGGCAAAGCTTGGCCATAATTTAAGAGGGAAAAGCCTAGGGGCACAGTTTCGGGCCTAAACAAAAAATTTAGACCCCGACCGCGCCAAATTTGGCCTAGCAAGTCTACTTTTTCAAAAGCCAACTACATAACCTCCAGGCCACTTCACTTTTGCTCAAAACTGGCCAAATTTCACCGCAACCTGCACTATTCACAACACAAACCTGATTGGTGGGCGAACCAAAGGTACTTTCTCCAGGATTGACCCGATTGGCCGCCAAAAGATCAGCCTTTTTGCGCTTACATTTTTCCTGGGCCACACTGACTAGACTTTCCATGTCCGGTGTTGTTTCCGCCGCAAAGGCCAAAATCTTTTGCGAGGGCCGCTTCTCATTAGCCAAATGGGCCAAAATATCTTCATTGCGCTTGAGCGAAATCTCTAAACTATCGCCCGCATCTTGCTTTTTAAATTTAACTTGCCCATCTTTATAGGGGATAGGGCTAAAATCAGCTACAGCAGCTGTGAACATCCCAATATCCATGGCTGGCCAAAGGTCACTGGATGCTTGGAACATTTCATGCGCGGTTGTAACTTGTGTAACCTTGATATCTTTGGGCATAAGAAAATCAACCCCAGGTCCAACTATCAAATGGACTTTGGCTCCGCGCATCCAGGCAGCTAACGCTAGACACATCCCCATGCGACCGCTAGAGGGGTTGGATAGAAACCGTACACTATCCCAATATTCACGAGTGGGTCCGGCGGTAATTAACACATCAAGACCAACCATGTCATCTGGGGTTAGGGCTTTTAGAGTTGTCCAAAAGATTTCTTCAACTTGGGCCAATTTGCCAATGCCAGACTCACCGCAGGCCGTTGAACCAAGGTCTGGTTTAACGATCAAGGCCCCACGCTCGCTAATGATCTTTAGATTGGCCTGCAGCGCTGGATGAGCATACATTTTGGGATTCATGGCTGGGGCCACCACAAGAGGACCTGGAAAAGCCAACGCTTGGGCTGTCAAAAGACGATCGGCCAAACCTTGCGCCAGGGCGCCTAGGGCATTGGCCGAAGCTGGAGCTAAAACCATAACCTCGGCATTTTGACCCGGCCACAAATGCGCAAAGCAGTCTTCTTGCACGCCAAAGGTATCTGTGTACACTGGACTCGCGCCAAGCGCCTCAAAGAGCTTGGGGCTAACAAAATTTAACGCTCCATTGGAGACCGTCATTGAGACTCGCAGTCCGGCTTTTTTAAAGGCCCGCAAAAGATCTGCCGCTTTATAGGCCGCTATGGAACCTGTCACGGCCAAATGTACCTTGCGCTTGGCAAAAAGATCACTTTCGGTAAATAAAGTCTCAGTCAATGACACAAAGCCTCCTTCAAGATTGACCTAGAATATCTATCTTGGCGTAAACTTAAAAACTAGCCTCATCTTCCGCCAGATAAGAAGCTGTTTTACATCTACCACTGATTATCCTGGCAGCAATTGCAGAAAAAAGCCTAGCCTAAATTACTTAAAAAAGATAACCGTCTTAAGGCCAAAGTTTTAGCCTAAGAACTTCTAGCGCTAGGCTAAATTTAATTGCTCTTGGCTCAACTGACAAGACCTGCTTTGGCAAATTAGCTAAAAATAAGCCCTAACAATCTTACCTATCCCAAAAAAGTCCACACAAAATTCTATGCAGGCTACACCTAAAGACTTTGATCTTAACAGCTACGATTTCAATTTACCAGAAGAGTTGATCGCGCAATTTCCAAGCCCTACGCGGAGCAACTCACGCTTATTGGTCTTTAATCTACATGATCAAAACCCCAAACTAGAACATACAACCTTTGAGCAAATTCCTAAATATCTGCCCAAGGATGCTCTCCTAGTTGCCAATAACTGCAAAGTCTTACCAGCTAGACTAGTTGGTATGCGCGAAACAGGTGGCAAAGTCGAATTTCTGCTCTTAACGCCCATAAAACTTTTGAAAATAGAACAACCAGATCAGGATGGTTTCTCCCACGCCCGCGCTTTTGGCCTAATTAAAATGGGTGCTAAGCTTAAAATAGGCATGACCATAACCTTTGGGCCCCATTTAAAGATTACCATTTTAGATGTGGGCTCATTTGGCCATGTGGAAGTTAGGCTAAGCTTTCAAGGCGATCTCACAAAAATTTTTTACAGTTTAGGCCAAATTCCCCTACCACCTTATATTAAAAGGCCATCGGAAGAGATTGATCTTAGTCGCTACCAAACAGTCTATGCTAATGATGACAAGATAGGGGCTGTGGCCGCGCCAACTGCAGGACTTCATTTTACAAACGAACTTAAGAGTAGCCTCGAAGCTTTGGGCTTTACATGGGCCTATGTCACGCTCTACGTAGGTTACGGAACCTTTAGCCCAGTACGTTGCCAAGATATTCGCGACCATTCCATGCATAGCGAATATGTTGAAATTTCAAAAGAGACAGCCCAAAGTATTAATCTAGCCAAAAAAGAAGGGCGACCAATTATTGCCATTGGCACAACTAGCTTAAGAGCCCTTGAAGGTGTAGCCCAAGCTCTCGGCACTATACAAGAGTACCATGGATTATGTGACATTTTTCTCTATCCAGGAAAATCTGTCCAAATTATTGACGGATTAATTACCAATTTTCATCTCCCTAAATCTTCACTACTCATGCTAGTATCAACTCTAGTTGGCCGTGAAAACATTTTAAATATCTACCAAGAAGCCATTAATCTTGGGTATCGTTTTTTCTCCTATGGGGATGCCATGTTAATTTTGCCATAGATCTAAATATTTACCCTAGATATTACTTTTTATGTAATCTTAAAATAGATTAGAATATATGCTTTCAAATAGCAGAACAGCACAGATATTATATTTCAGCCAAATTTTTGGAATACGATTCTGTATATGCCCATCTATTCTTGTGGATAAATAATTATTTGTTTCAACATTATGCGGAAAACGTAATAGCCGTGTTCCAAAATATGTTCAAAATGTAATAAACAAAAAAGGGGAGTTATAACTCCCCTAATAAAAAATATATAACTAACATACTAGTCAAAAGGCTTTGGCTAGTATGTGCAATAAATATTTTATTCTATATTAAATTTAAATCTTATAGACCTTTTTCTTTCATCATGCAGAGCAAGTCGCACACGCGGCAAGAATAACCCCATTCGTTGTCATACCAAGCCACTGCTTTGACCAAGGTGCCATCTTGCACATTGGTGCACGAAGCTTCAAGGATTGAAGAAGCTGAATTGCCCTTGAAATCCATGGAAACTAACGGCTTATCATTGTATTCAAGGATACCCTTCAAGTAAGTATCGGAAGCTTCTTTCAACTTAGCCAAAAGGGTCTCGGTATCAGTGGGTTTTTCCAAAATGCCTGAAAAATCAACCACTGAAACTGTGGGGGTGGGCACACGCAAGGAGTAGCCTGAGAATTTGCCTTCAAGTTCAGGAATGACTTTGGCCACAGCTTGGGCTGCACCGGTAGTAGTGGGAATAATGTTGCAAGCAGCAGCACGAGCGCGACGAGGATCTTTATGGGCCTGATCTAAAATGCGCTGATCATTGGTGTAGGAGTGGATTGTGCACATATTGCCAAGCTTAATGCCGAACTCCCGCTGCAAAACCAGAGCCACAGGGGCTAAGCAGTTGGTTGTGCAAGAAGCATTGGAGACGATATGATGCTTAGCTGGATCATAGGCTTTGTCATTGACGCCCATGACGATGGTAATATCTTCTTCTTTGGCTGGGGCTGTAATAATAACTTTTTTGGCACCATTATCGATATGCACATGAGCTTGTGAGGCTTTTCTAAAGATACCTGTGCTTTCGACCACAATATCAGCACCAAAATCGCCCCAAGTTAAGGCTTTAGGATCTTTTTCGGCGAAGCAATGGATCTTCCAATCACCAACGCAAGCTTCATTGCCATTGACTTTGGCGTCTAAATGCCCACGGCCATAGACGGAATCATACTCAGCTAAATGAAAATTTTCAGCCGCATCGCACAGATCATTAATGGCCACAACTTCGACTCTATCCCGATAGTTCTGATGCAGAGCACGAAAAACTTGACGTCCGATACGGCCAAAACCATTGATAGCAACTTTCACTTTCGACATTCAAATTCAGCGTCACAGTCTCTTGTAGACTACGCTGCCTCCTAATTGGTTGTATGTTCTGCCTGGCAAAAACGTTGGTGATAAGAGCTAACCTGCGTCGCAACTTCAAAACGCAAGTTAAGCTTTGCCCCAAAACAAAAATTTAGGCTACGTCTCATGAAAAAAGCTAGACACAGTTAGCCTTTTACCCACAAGCAGCCTAAATATGCAAATCACAAAAAACAAAAGGCAATATTGCGCTTTTTTTCACAAAAAAGCAACCCTCAAAAAATCGTGCCCAGATCTTAAAGTATAAGCATTAATATGGAAAAATATATAGGCTAATTTATGAAGCAAGTTTGCCAGATAAACTAAAAAGGACCTAGTTATTTGCAAATATTGATCAGGAAAAAGAAATAATGCTAACTTAAGCTCAAGCAAAAGCAGTTTAGCACATCAATCTAACTAAGATTATTACAAAAGAAAATATAAGATTTACAATATAGTTCAAAAATCAATACGCTAGATTAATAATCAAACATAATGCTAATAGAAATTTTAAAAAGAGAAACGCTAGGCAATTAAAAGATTAAGAGAAAGCAACAAATTTTATCCCTTAAAAATAAACCGGCGCATAGAAACATTTAAAACAATACCTAAGAGTGTAAAATTAACTAACGTTGCACTGCCACCATAGCTTATAAACGGCAATGGAATGCCAACTACCGGCATTAATCCTATAACCATGCAGATATTGATAAAGATTTCCCAAAAAAAATAAAAGAAAATGCCCACAACCAACATACTGCCAAAACGATCTTTGGCCTGAATAGCTGAAGAGAAGATGGACAGCAAAAAGAGACAAAACATGGAAATCAAGGCCACACAGCCTACAAAGCCCCATTCTTCACCAAACACAGCCAAGGCAAAATCTGAATGGCGCTCAGGTAAAAAGCGCAGTTGACTCTGGGTACCTTCGGTAAACCCTTTACCCCAGAGCTGTCCTGAACCTATGGCAATGCGTGATTGCAGTATGTGGTAGCCTGTACCTCGCGGATCATTGGTGGGGTCTAAGAAGCTTAAAATACGCTGGCGTTGGTAGTCATGCATACCAACAAACCAGAGCACGGCGGCAGCTAAGGGAATGGCCACAAGACAGCTGCGCAAAACAGAAGCCCGCATACCATGAAATAAGATCATCCCGCCCAAAATCAAGAGCAGCATCATGGATGTACCAAGATCGGGCTGCTGCAAAATCAAGGCACACGGCAAAGCTCCCGCCCCTAAAACAGCCAAAAAACGTTTCCAGCCCAAGGGCTGACCATCATGGGCCAAAAGCCTAGCAGTTAAAACTAGCACCGCAATTTTGGCCAACTCTGATGGCTGAAAACTGATCATGCCAAAAGAGATCCACCGCGTAGCCCCATAGACATTTTTGCCCACAACGGCAACGACAATTAGAAGAAAAAAGGTCACCCAATAGAAGGGCCAGGCAAAATTACGCAACCTCCGATAATCAAAGCTTAAGGTCAAAAGCATACAACCTAAGCCTAAAACGCCCCAAAGGATCTGCTTTTGGTAGAAAGTTGAAAATAAAATCTCATCTTCGATGCGTGTACCACTAGCAGAATACAAATTGATCAAGCCCACGAAAAACAAGATCACCATGCAGGCCAAAAGCGACCAATTAACATGACTAAAGATGCGTGTATCCATGACCTGAATCCGTGAGAAAATATACTAAAGCAAAAATGCACTAGAAAAGCGGTGATATTTATTTTAGTTAGTGTTTTATTTATTTGCTTTAACTGTTGTCTAGGTAAAATATCTATGTTTGAATAAAATATTTTTGTGTAGATTGTATTTATAGATGCATATTTGGATATGTTATATTTTATAACAACTATCTTTGAATTAGATTTTGACTATATTTAGATTAGTTTAGACTATAGTTTGCTTTGTTTGGAAAAATACATTTTGTTTCAACTCAATAATATACATTTAGCTGATACTAGACTTACCGATAATTTGTACAAACAGCTTGTAATAACAACCTGTACTAATAATTTTTACCAATGGCTTATCCAAAAGATAGTCTTAACTTACATATTTTTGCGTTGATAGTTCAATTGGCCTTGATCAAATAAATATTCATAGACTTTTTTGGCCACAGGTCCAGCTACGGAAGAGCCGCCACCACCATGCTCAACCATCACCACAACCACATATGTTTTGCCATTTTTTTTGCCCCAGGTGGCAATCCAGGCATGATCGCGCATGGCTTTGGCCATATCTTTATTTTTCATTCTGCGATTAAAACCAATCAGGCGTAACTTGACCACTTGGGCAGTACCTGTTTTGCCACCCATCACCGCATCTTTTCTGGAAACAACCCTGGCTGTGCCCACAGTGGCCGTTCTGTGCATGGCATTTAAAATAAAATCAATGTGTTCGCGACTTATGGGCAGTTTCCGAATAACTCCCTTAGGTTCATGCTCCAAAAGCTGGGGCTTGAGCATTTCGCCATTATTTAAAAGTGCAGCCACATAATTGGCAATCTGGACCGGCGTAACCAAAACAAAGCCTTGGCCTATGGAGGCATTGAAGGTATCGCCACGCACCCATGCCTTGCCAAAACGCCGCTGTTTCCAAGGTCTTGATGGCACAAGACCGGAACGTTCATGGGGCAAATCAACACCTGTGGGCGAGCCAAACCCGCAGTTTTTGGCAAAAGCCTCGATTTTATCTATGCCTAAGCGTTCGGCCATAATATAAAAATAGACATCACAAGAGTGAATCAGAGCCTGTTCCATATTTAACGAGCCATGACCACTGTGCTTCCAGCAGCGAAAGATCTGCTTGCCAAGCTTAGCGTAACCTGGGCAAAAGACGGTCTGATTAGGATCAACGCCATTTTCCAAAAAACAGGCTGCCATCAAAAGCTTCCAAACAGATCCTGGTGGATAGACACTTTGAATAGCTCGATTTTGCAAAGGAAAATGCTTATTGGTGCGCAACTCCTCCCAATCACGGTGAGAGATGCCTTCGGCAAAGAGGTTATTATCATAGGCAGGTGATGTAACCAAAGCCCTAATTTTACCGCTTTTAGGCTCCATCACAACCACACATCCAGATTCTCCCTGCAAAGCATCCCAGCAGGCCTGCTGCAAATCCCGATCAAGACTGAGCCTTAGATCATGACCTCCCCTAGGTTCATCCTCCATGGTTTTGCTCATAATCCTAGCATGAGCATCCACCTCAACAGCATAGAGCCCTTTGTTGCCACGCAACCTCTTCTCCATCTCAAGCTCTAGGCCCTGCTTGCCAACCAAATCCCCCATAGCCAAAAGTTGATCTTTCTCCATCTCTTGAGCATTGACCTCAGCCACATAGCCCAAAATGTGGGAAAAGAGTTCACGCTCCGGATAGCTTCTTTTGGTCCGCACAACAATTTCAAGACCTGGCCAAGAATGCAATTCTGCTTCGATCCTAGCCACAAGGTCAAAATTTATGTCGGTTATCATTAAAAGGGGTTCATAAGGCTTGATTCTGGCTCTATCTTGCTCATATTTTTCCCAAACTTTCGGCAAAGGTATACCAGACCAAAGACTTATTTGGGCCAGTGTGGCCGGAATATCAGGGCAGTCCTCGCGGACTAGAGATAAACCATAGGCTGTGCGATTATCGGTCAAAATGCGATCATGAAGATCCAAAATTCGGCCACGCGGGGCCAATATATACTCTTGGCGCATCCTATTTTCGATGGCTTGCTTGGCAAATACTTCACCCCTGTGAATCTGCAAATACCAAAAGCGGATCACCACAACAAAAAAAAGAACACCGATCAGCACCTGTAAGAGAATCATTCCCCCACGCGGCGGCTGATAATGTTCCTGTTCAACGTGAATATTAAGCCAAGAATGTTGGCCTTCCTGCCCCTCAAATTTCTCATTTAACTCATCAGCCACAAACTCATCTTTAGTGGCGGCAGGAGCCATATTTTTCTCTTGAGCCAACTGTTCGTGCGATTTTTCTAAATTTGCTGGCACAGCAAAGATCCCGCGCAATTTTTTAGCGAAGCACACCTTAGAAACTATCACAACATATACAAAAGTATATCAAAATGATGCTCTAAATTATGCATTGCCACATAATTTCACAATTAATTGATAAATCAATAAATAATTGTGTTTATGGATCATTGTGTACACGTTTATCGAGAAAAAATCAAAATAAACGTAATTTAACAATTTACTTCCACTGGCCTTGGTGCTAGACCTCTACCTGTTGTTACACAGGCTACTTGCATGAAAATCGTTGA
>JAFSZE010000215.1 GCA_017455745.1 Desulfovibrionaceae bacterium
ACACGACCGGCTGAATTTGAAGGCTTGTCTGTCCCGGAGGTTTTGCTTTCAGGCAATCATAAAGAGATCGCTTTATGGCGCAGACAGAAATCTTTGGAGACAACTCTTAAGTTTAGGCCCGATCTTTTGGATCGTGCGCCCATAAACTTTGCTGATGTCACTTATTTGGATTCACTTTTAAGAAAGCGTTTAGCTCGCAATCTGTCCTTTTGTCTTGTGCATCATCCGGTCAAAATTGAAGGTCAAATCGGTACCTCATCTTTGACAAATCTAGATATCCACGATATAGCTAGGGTTTCCGCAAGTTACGGTTTAGGCCCTTTTTTTGTGGTTACGCCACTTGCGGATCAACTGACAATTTTAGAGAATATTTTACAGCATTGGACTAAAGGATTAGCTGGCCAAAGGCATCCCGATCGTGCCTATGCCCTAAGTCATGTTAGACCGGCCAAGTCGCTAGAAGAAGCTCTAAGTTTGGCTACATCGGAACTTGGTATTCGGCCTACAGGCATCCTAAGTTCGGCTTCTTGGCCTAAAAAGCCCAAACTCCCCTTGGTTTCGGCAGGCGAGGTCAAAGAGATATTAGCTAAATCCCCTGTGATGGTCCTTCTTGGCACAGCGCAAGGGTTAGCAGATGAAGCGTTAGATTATTGTGCAGCGCAAATGCGTCCGGTACGTTTTTTAGGCTTTAATCATCTTTCGGTGCGCAGTGCTGCGGCTATTTTGGCTGATCGCATTGTGGGTGACTTCAATTAACTTTTTGTTTCCTACGTTTGATGGCTAGTTTTCAAACGCCAAAGAAGTAAAAATATTCCTCGGATTCTTAAGGAGCTTGATTATATGAATGTGATTGAAAAGATAGAACGCGAAAATATGCGCATGGATATGCCTACTTTTCGTTCCGGAGATACCGTTAAAGTGCATTTACGCATTGTGGAAGGCGAAAAAGAGCGTATCCAGGTCTTCCAAGGCAATGTTATTAGGGTCTGTCGTGGCACAACCAATGCCAGCTTTACGGTGCGCAAAATTTCCGACGGCGTTGGAGTTGAGCGTATTTTCCCGCTCTATTCGCCCTTTATTGACCATGTTGATGTGGTTACAGAGGGTCGTGTGCGCCGCAGCCGTCTTTATTATCTTCGCAAACTCAAAGGTAAGGCTGCTAGAATCAAGCCCCGCAATCGTTTCTAAGATTAGAGTCCAAGAATTGCTTTTAGAGATAGACATGAGCATATGCCGTGCTCATGTCTTTTCTGTTGGCTAGCGACTGGGAGGATTTGTGTCTTGCTATCAGCAAAATAGTTTGCTTTCTGGTCTAAGTGATCCTCTGGCAGTCAATATAGCTGGAATTGACGAGGTTGGACGCGGGGCCTTGGCTGGGCCTGTGGTGGCAGCTGCAGTTATTTTGCCCAATGATGCCAAGATAGCTGATCTTGATGATTCCAAACGTCTTTCAGTCAAAAAAAGGGAAGAACTGGCAACTTTGATTCGTAAAACAGCCGTTGCTTGGTCCATTGGCTTGGTTGGTCAGCACACCATTGATAAGATCAATATTTTGCAGTCCACATTTTTGGCCATGGCTATGTCTGCAGCTAGATTGCCAGGTCAAGTTAATCTTTTACAGATCGATGGCAACAAGATTATTCCAGCAGGTATCTTAAAGCGGATCTGGCAAAAACATAAAGAGGCACCTATTCCAAGGCAGCAAGCCTATGTCCATGGGGATGCCTCTATCGCTGCCATTTCGGCAGCGTCTATCATTGCTAAAACCTATCGTGATGCCTTGATGCGCCATTTGGCTAAGATCTATCCAGGCTATGGCTTAGAAGAGCATTTTGGCTATGGCACCAAGTATCATTTGCAGAAAATTCAAGCTCTTGGTCCCTCACCTTTGCACCGTTTAACTTTTCGCGGTGTCAAGGTTGAAGAGAAAAAAGTCTCTTTTGTTCAGAATAGTTTATTTTGAAGATAGATCCTTCTTCTTTTACTAATAATTATTTATAATCAGCTATAATCAGATCTGAGATCATTTATCATTTTGTAAGTTTTATGGCTCCCCATGATTCCCCGGTGATGAATCTCCCCAGCAATAATATTTTTTTGACTATAGATTCTGTATTATAATAATTATAATAGATTAGTTATTAATAAATCACCTATTAATTTGAAGTACTTTTAGTGTAATTGATATTAAAATTGACTATGAGCGCAGATAAAGGAACCCTTTTTATTGTAGCAACTCCAATCGGCAACCTCAAAGATATTTCTGAGAGGGCACATGATGTATTAACGCATGCCGATTTAATTTTGTGTGAAGATACACGCCATAGCTTACATCTACTTTCAGCTTTAAATATCGCGCCAGCCAAATTGGTTAGCTTTCATGATCACAATGAAGAAGATCGTGCTGGCTTTGTTCTTGAGCAGCTTTTGGCTGGGAAAAATATTGCCCTAATTTCTGATGCTGGCACACCTCTTGTGGCTGACCCTGGTTTTCCTTTGGTTAGAAAGTGTCGGAAGTTGGGCCTAACGATTGTCCCCATTCCAGGCCCCTCAGCTCCCATTACTGCCTTGCAGGCCTGTGGTCTTGCCCCCATTCCATACGCGTTTTTAGGCTTTTTGCCAAGAGGTTTGGCTGATAAAACAAAATTATTTAAAGCATTTGCGCATGTTCCAACTACATTGATTTTTTTTGAGCGTGCTGATCGATTAAAAGAAAGTTTAAAGAATGCGTATGATGTTTTTGGTGAGAGAGAGGTTTGTATCTGCCGTGAATTAACTAAGGTTTATGAGGAATTTATTTCAATTAATCTAAGTGCGAGTGGCGATTTACCAGAATTGTTAGGTGAGATTACAGTTGTGCTTGGACCTAACAAAGATTTTAAACGTACAAGCGAAGATGAGCTTATAAATTTAGTATCTAATTATTTACAATCAAAGGTAAAAACCAAAGAAATTATTGCACTTTTACAAGATGAAATTTCTGGTTGGACTAAAAAAGACCTTTATGCATTCATTGAAAATTTAAAAGCGCATTCAGACACCATCTAATATTTTAAGGCTAGACGCATGCCGTCCAAAAAATCATCTGCCAAAACCCCCGATATTGCTGTCAATAAGAAAGCTCGCTTTTTGTATGAATTATCTGATTTTATTGAAGCTGGTATTGTTTTAACTGGGCCGGAAGTTAAGAGTATGCGGGCCCACCGGGTCAATTTTATCGATAGTTATGTGGAATTTCGTCATGGCGAAGCTTGGGTTGTATCGTTGCATATAGCGCCCTATGCTAACGCTGGCTACACTCCGCAAGATCCTGATCGCGATCGTAAACTTCTGTTACATTCAGCAGAAATTGCGCGTTTATCTACAGCTGTGCTGCAAAAAGGTTTAACCGTCGTGCCGGTTAAGCTTTATTTTGCCCATGGCAAGGTCAAGATTGAAATTGCCTTAGGTCGCGGTAAAAAATTGCATGATCATCGGGAAACCTTGAAGAAAAAAGCTGAAGAGCGCGATTTGGCGCGTGAATTTGTCTAGGCACAAATCAAGCCTCGATTTAATGATTAAATCGAGAGGCTTTAAAAATTTTTGCTTGCGCTTGCAGGGATTTGGGACTTTTGCGGGGGGGCTTAGATGCAGAGGTTTTTGGTAGGCATTCTTTTAGGCGGGTTACTTTTTGCAGGCAATGCTTGGGCCAAAGATGTTGAGTTTGGATTAAGCGATGTTAAGTATAAAATAACTGTTCCTGAAAACTGGGACAAGCGTGAATTTAGTGGTGGTGTGCAGCTAACAAGTGAGGATAAGAAAACATCTCTGGCTGTGACAATTTTAAAAAAAGAGGGCATTAACGTTAATGCCATCCAGCAGATGTTGCACTCAAAGCTAGGCTTAACTGAAGTAAAAAAAGAAGAGCTTCACCCAAATCAAAAGGCCCCCAAGCGTAAGAGCAAGCAGGCAGCTGGCTCGAAGCCTGAGCCCGAACATGCCATTGTGACGGGTTTTTTAGAAGGTGTACCCTTGCGCATTGAGCTTAAAGAGGCCGGTAGTTGCCTAGTCTCCATTGTCTCAGCAGGCGATGAGGAAGGCATCAAAAACTGTCTAGCAACTTTGGTCCATGAGAAACAGCCAGCATCTACTTCTGGCAATGCTGGCAAATAACGGTACCACGTCCGGCAACGGTTATTTTTTCAAGGAGATGGCCGCAGACAGGGCATTTTTCTCCACCCCGCCCGTAAACCAAAAGATGTTCTTGGTTGTGGCCATGTTGGCCATTGACATCTTGGTAATTTCTAAAGGTTGTTCCGCCATTTTCAATGGATGTGGTCAAGTTTTCCTTAATGGCAGCTAAGAGATTGGCAATTTCGCTTTCGTTTAAGCTTCCGGCTTTGCGTTTGGGGTTAAGCTTAGCCTTAAAGAGAGATTCATCGGCATAGATATTGCCAATACCAGCCAAAGCTCCTTGATCCAAAAGCAGTGCTTTGATGGCTTTGCCTTTAAATTTTTGCAAGATCTCTTTAAAAGTGTCTAATTCTAAGCTTAGCGGTTCAGGCCCCAGATTTTGCCAAAAACTCCATTTATTTAGCCCACTTTCCTTCGTCACAAATATTTGGCCAAAGCCTCGGATGTCGTGGAAAAAAAGTTGCTGAATGTTATCCAAGCTATCTTTTAAAGTTAAGGTTAGCTTTGTGTGGATGTCGGGCTGATCAGCTGCCTCTTTAAGCAGCAGGGCACCTGTCATGCGTAGATGGACGATGAAGTAGTAGGGCTCTTTGTCATCTTTATTTTGACATTTGAGTACAATAAGTTTGCCGCGCCTCTCCACATCAATAATTTCTTGATTAACTAGGATTTGGGGATCTAAACTTCCTTTAACTAGGGATCTTTGCCGCAAGATGCTAGTTTTAATGATTTGGTTTGCTTTGATCTTTTGGCGCAAACCGCGCACAATGGTTTCAACCTCTGGTAATTCTGGCATAATATGTTTGATAGGTTAAAAAGTTATTAGAAGTATTGCAGCTATGCGCTGATTTTCCCGTTAGTCTTGCCCAAGATAGAGTTCCAAGAGCCCTTCGGGTGGATCAATGGTGATAATGTGAGCCGCAAGATCGAAATTTTTGATAAAATCAGGTTCTGCTGGAAAGAGAATTTCTAGGTTCTCTTCTGTCATTATTGACCAGATCTGGGTTGCGCCTTTTAACACATGGTCAAAGTGGCCTATGAGTTTGCCATCTGGCAAAACAACTTTTGAGCCTAAAAGATCACAGATATAAGCTTCATCTTTATCTATCGCGGGTAAATTTTCACGTCGGGTTAGTAATTTGTAGTTGCGTAAAAGTTCAGCTTGGTCGCGATTATTCACTTCTACTAGTTTGACTAAGAGACGTTCATTGTGGAGACGATAGCTAGCAACTGTGACCGATTTTGGTTCTTCGGCTGCTTTTTGGATAAAAAAAGGTGTTTTAGATGAAAATGGGGAGATCGCATACCAATTAACCACGATCTCCCCTAAAATTCCATGGGGCCGCACTAAGTGACCCATGTGAATATAGGTCTTCATAAGAAACTATTCCAAAATTTCCAGTACCGTGCGCTTCTTAGCCTTTGTAGATGCTGCACTTAAAATGGTGCGTAGGGCTCTCGCTGTACGGCCTTGCTTTCCGATAACCTTCCCAAGATCATCCTGAGCAACCTTTAACTCAAGCACGGTGGTCTGTTCGCCTTCTACTTCACTGACTTGCACATCTTCCGGATGATCAACAAGTGCCTTGGCGATAAATTCGATCAGGTTCTTCATGGCGTTCCTCCTGCGCCACCACATTTACCAACATGGCAAGAAATCTCCCGCCCAAAGGCGGAAGAGAAATTGCCAATCTTTGACGGAAACCCGCAGGTTCGTCCGAAGAGTTTGTTGCTCAAAGCTATTGTTGCCTATGCTCCCGATTAAATGCTGACACCTAAGGCTACCCGTAGTTTGAGGAAGAAATGTAATATTGCGAGCGCCACTGGGATGAGGTTGGGGCTTAAGTGCACATCACTTAGCATATACAACGTAGTTAAGGCGTATATGTCAATGAGGAAAATTTTTTAACTGAGCAAAAAACCTTCCAATTGACTAGGTTTCGGCCCAAGAACTACATATGCTTCAACAGCGCACGAACAGTTTCGGTGGGTATAGCTCCACGATCAAGCCATTGCTTGATCTTATCTGCATGTAGTTTTACCTCGGGGGGATTCGTCATTGGATTATAGTAGCCTAAAAATTCTAAAGGCCGACCGTCACGGGCGGTTTCGTTATTAGCTGCCACTACACGATAAAAAGGATGTTTTTTACTGCCCAGACGTGTTAATTTCAACTTCACTGCCATAAGAGTCTCCTTTTCCTAATTCTAGCAGCAGAGGCTTGAAAAAGCAAGCTTAGCTGCTATTTCGTTTTTGATTTTGGTTGAGATGATCTACTTTTTTCCGTGCTTGCGCTTTTCTTTCTTTTTCTTTTTGCGATCAGCTGTGTTTCGACTATTGCTAGTTGGTAGGCCAAATCCTGGCAGCGAAGCTTGTTTTAAGCTTTCTTCAAGGCCAGGAATATTTAAACCATTGGCCATGCCAGGCATATTATTGAAGTTCGGCATCATTTGGCGCATTTCTCTGGGGATCTTATTTAAGCCTTTGCCGTTCAATAAATTTTTCATTAGATCGCGCATTTGCTTAAAGTTGCTCACAAGCTTATCCACATCTTGGATGGTGTTGCCTGAACCTTTGGCTATGCGGATGCGTCGGCTTTGAATCAAGCAGTCCGGATGGTGGCGCTCATAATCGGTCATGGAACCGATCATAGCCTCGACTTTGGCAAATTCTTTGTCCGGCATCATATTTTTGGCTTCACTCAAAGCATTTTTCATCTGGGAAAAACCAGGAATCATGCCAAGCAATGATTCAAAGGACCCCATTTTTCTGAGGCGGCGCAGGTTGGTTCTGAAATCTTCGAAATCAAACTTGGCCTTTTGCATTTTTTTAGCTAAGGCTGCCGCTTCTTCCATATTGATATTTTCTTGCGCCTTTTCCACCAAAGATAGCACATCGCCCATGCCTAAGATGCGCCCTGCCACACGATCTGGATGGAAAACTTCCATTTCGGAGAGTTTTTCACCCATACCGACAAATTTTACCGATGCTCCGAGCACCGATTTGATAGATAGCGCAGCACCACCACGAGCGTCGCCATCCATTTTGGTTAAGACTACACCTGTAATGCCGATCTTTTCGTGGAAGGCTTGGGCCACATTGACGGCATCTTGACCGGTCATGGCGTCAGCCACAAAAAGAATTTCCTGTGGATTTAAGAGCGTCTTTAATTCTAAGAGCTCATTCATTAATGGTTCATCCACATGGAGGCGGCCAGCGGTATCCAAGAGCATGACATCGGCCTCAAGCTCATTAGCCTTAAGCAAAGCTTGTTCTGCGATTTCAGCAGGCTTCATCTCAATGGTTGAGGGGAAGCAGGGGATGTTTAGCTGTTTGGCTAGTGACATAAGTTGGTCAATAGCTGCCGGTCGATAAACATCCAAAGGCACCAAATAGGGCTTTTTTTTCTGCTTGCGCAAGAGATTGGCAATCTTGCCTGCCGAGGTTGTTTTACCAGAACCTTGGAGGCCCACAAGCATCACTTGGGCTGGCTTTTGACCTTTTAGATTAAGTTCGCTAGTTTCACCTCCCAAGATGTTGACAAGCTCTTCGTGAACTATTTTTATAACTTGTTGAGCCGGATTGATGCCTTTTAGGATATTGTGGCCTAAGCATTTAGTGCGTACATTGTCGATAAACTGTTTGACGACATTGAAGTTAACATCTGCTTCTAAAAGAGCTAGGCGCACTTCACGCAAGCCGGACTGAATATTGTCTTCGTTAAGTTGGGCACGACCGGTTAAATTACGGAAGGCTTCAGATAACCGATCTGAAAGGCTTTCAAACATTGTCATCCTCAAAAGAAAGGGTCAGGCTAGATTTCAACTGGCGTCTTGGACTAAGCTTTTAAGCTCTAAGCTAGCGGGGGTAATCTCAAAGATAGATCTCTAACTGCTTAGGCTAGCCGTAATTAGCTGGGGTCTAGAGGTTCGTTTGGGGAGCCATCTAGCAAGCGTAAGCTAAGTTATCCAGATGTTCTCCTAGAATTATCTTTACAACACGATCGCCACATAAGCTCTAGTTGGAGTGAGACTTTAGCTTAAAATATGTTAAAAGAGCAGTATTATTAAAGCAAAGAGCACTAAATGTCAAGATTTTTTAATAAAATAAAAATCTTTTCTAGCCAGCCTATGGTTTTCTAGAAGATTATTTGTCTTTTACAGCAAACAATGCGGCTAATAGTGAATTTTTTTTAATATTTGCGACTAATTTTTTGATCTGAAGGAAAGTAGCAATCGTATTTATGAATTATGATTGCTGTTATATCTTTTATAGCTATATTAATTTGCAGGGGTATTCCAATACTTTACTTGTATAAATTTATACTTTAGCTTATGAATAAATTTTTAGGATAGGATCATATTCTGATATAAAAGTGTTGTATTTTTTATAAGTATTTAAGTTAGATCAAAATAGTAATTTTTCTTTTTACCCATTATCGTGCTTATTAACTTTTTGTCGCCTTATGGATTCTGACTCAGCACCCAAAAATCAAGTTTCCAATACGTTTGCTGTACAAGCTTGTGAGAGTGGCCAGAAGCTCTTAATGCTTCTTGACCGACATCTACATTTGCCGCCCAAGCTGCTTCACCGTTGGATTCGTACTGGCCAAGTGCGCAAAAACGGCGGTCGCTGCCAGCCATTTGAGCGGGTGAATGAGGGGGATGTTATTCGCTTGCCACCTTTTGCGCCCAAGATGGCCAGGCAGAGTGGGGCGTCTCCTATGCCAAATATAGCTTTACCACCTGTTGCTGGGAAGTGTGCAGGAATCACCTGCTATGTAAAGCCAGCCGGTCTGCCAACCCACGGTGGAACCGGTCATCTTGACAGCTTGGCTTCGCGCTTGCAGCAATCTTTCGCTACAAGCCCCTTTGTGCCAGTACCGGCCCACAGGTTAGATCGTGAAACGTCAGGTTTAATTTTGGTGGCCGAGACTTTTTTGGACCTAAAAAAGATCCAGGAAGAGATTCGCACTCGCACTCTGCTCAAAGATTATTTGTGTTGGGTGGAAGGCGTTTGGGAGTATGATGGCCCCATTTTGCTAGACTCCATGTTGGCCAGGCTTGAGAATAGCGTTGGTCCCAAGATGGAAGTTGTCAGTGGTGGGGCAGCGGCCAAATTTGCTGAATCGTTAATCGTGCCACTTAAGGTTTTAGATAAGTGCAGTCTGCTATTGGTTAGGATTTTAACCGGTCGAACCCATCAAATTCGTGTGCAGCTGGCTAAAGTCAAGCATCCCATAGTTGGTGATGTTCGTTACGGATACAGGGAGGATGGTCAGAGTATGCTTTTGCATTCCACAAGAATTACCTTAAGCGATGGTACGCAGTTTTTTAATCTCCCTGACTGGAAAGATATTTATGCTGTTGATCAAATACCAGATCTAACTGTAGTTGATAGAGAAGCTAAAATAGCCAAAATAGTTAAAATTTAGCAGCAAGATTTTGGAAATTAAAAGTTACGATTTTAGATTTAAGATTCAAAAGTTGTAATTCACGAATTGTAATTCAAGAGTTAAAATTATGTTTTAAGGTTTTAGATTCAAGATTGATGTTGCTGAGGCAATAATTAAAGATTAGAGATTAGAGATTAGATGTTAGAGATTGAAGATTAATGCTTAATGCTTAATGTAGCAAAGATTTGTGTTTAATTGCTAAGGATGAGAAATTTAGCGGTTAGCGGTTAGTGTTTAGAGTTTAGAGCTTAGTTCTTAATATTGACAATAGGCTTGGAACTTAGTATTTAATGTTTAGTTTTTGGTGTTGGTACTTTATAAGCTATGATTTAGAATTTAAAATTAAAAAAACTAAGATAAAATTGGTTTCAAACTGGATAAATTTTTTTCTACTGGTTAACACATATAATAATATTCAATCTGGACGATATTTTAATTCAATAAAATTTAACAATCCATCCAAATAATAAAAAGCTAGTCTTTGGATGATGTAAGTAAGCGAGCAAGTTTGTGAGTGTTTCTTTGCCTCAAGTTGTCTTATTAGGTCGGCCCAACGTGGGCAAATCGACACTTTTTAATCGATTGATTCGGAGTAATCGGGCCATAACCCATGATCGACCGGGTATAACCCGTGATCGCTTGGAAGGGGTTGTGCGGCGGAAAAAGCAAGTCCTCTTTACGCTCGTAGATACAGGCGGAGTAAATCTTCTGCAATCAGATGGCCGGGATTTTCAAGCAAGTTCGAGCATGGAGGAAGAGATTTTTAATCAGGTGCGCAAGGCCATAGCCTCTGCTAGCGCCTTGGTTATCGTGGTTGATGGCCGCGAGGGTCTTTTGCCGTTGGATGAGTATGTGGTTGATTTGGCTAGACGGAGCAATCTGCCTCTACTTTGTGTGGTCAACAAGGTGGATGGTGAAGAGCAGCGCCATAAACTTATGGCTGATTTTCATGCCTTAGGCTTGCCTCTTTTACCGCTTTCAGCTGCTCATGGCTACAATGTGTCCGAATTGATCGATCAAATAGCTGATTTATTGAACTTGCCGAAAAATCCGGAAGCTTTGGCAGATGAAAATATAGCCGCAGAGCAGCCGCTGCGCTTAGCCATGCTTGGCCGACCCAATGCTGGCAAATCATCGCTAGTCAATGCTTTGATTGGCGATGATCGTTTGATTATTTCATCTGAGGCCGGTACTACCCGTGATAGTGTGGACGTGCTTGCCAAGATCAATGGGCATGAATACGTTTTTGTTGATACAGCCGGTGTTCGTAAAAAGACAAAAATAACCGATACTGTTGAGCGCTATAGTGTCAATTCGGCGTTAAAGTCCACTAGCAAAGCCCAAATTACGCTTTTGACCTTGGATGCCAAAGAGGGCTTGGGCGCACAAGATAAGCGCTTGATTGATCTTTTAGCCACACGCAAAACGCCCTTTTTAATCTTGCTAAATAAAATTGATCTGCTTACGGCCAAAGAACTAAATTTTGCCAGAAAGAGTTTAGCTGAGGCTTTATCTTTCTGTGCCCATGTGCCCATTTTACCTGTGTCGGCTAAAGACCATCTTGGTTTAAAGAAGATCTTGCCCATGGCAGATAAGATTATGGCTGAATGTCGTCTACGGGTACCAACAGGGCAGCTCAATCGGGCCATGAATGAGGTTTTAAGCGCCCATCAGCCACCAATTGTTAATCACGCTAGGCCTCGTTTTTATTATCTAACGCAGGCTGAGAGCGAGCCACCAACGTTTGTCTTTTTTGTGAGCGATGCAACTAGGGTGACCGAAACTTATTTGCGCTATTTGGAACGAGGTTTGCGTAGATTGTTCAAAATCGAGCATGCTCCTATCAGAATGCATCTAAGATCTACTCACGGGCAAAAAGATGCAGCTAAAAAATCCTAAAGCGCTACGTTCTGAACAAAATATTATGTTTTAACAGGCATATTTTAGTAGATATGCTTTAAACTAATTTACAGCGACAAGCCAAATATAAAATATAGAATACAGAATATAGAATAATGTTAGCTTATAGTATCTATGTTTGATTGATTTGCTGATTTTGATAATAATCTTAAAACAGGATGTTTTGTTGAAATTTGACAGCAGGACGTTCGGTTGAAAATTTAAGATCGTAAAAATAACGTGAATATTATCAAGACAAATGTTTTGGTTTCAATGATTGATATCTAGTCTAAACGATAATATATCTTACGTAAATTATGTGCGGCAGGATTAATTTTTAAAGAAGGTTTAATTCATACTAAGCAATAAATACTGGTAGCCAATATGAGTTACACTATTGTTCAATATAACTCTACAAAATATAATACACAAATTAAATTTCCCAATAATCAATTTGTTATCGGGAAAACATCTGGCAATATAGTATATTCTAAGGCTGCCCAAATTGTTGCTGGGAGCGCATTTAGGACACAGATTAAATCTGGCGGTTCACAATATGTTCTTTTGGGTTCTGCAAGAAATACCATTGTAAGTGGTGGGCGTCAGATAATTCCCAATGTCAATTATAATGCTGTTGTAGGTGGGAAAAAGGCTGCTGAACAATTAGTGATAGGTGGTACCACATATTCAGATACCATAAAAAAGAATGGTAGCCAAATTATTGCTATAGGCAATTCCGATTCCACGGTTGTTAGCTCTGGCGGCGTACAAATTATCAAGAAAGGGACGCAAAAGCAATATTATACGGAACTAAAACAAGCTATTACACGTTTAGGTGGATCTTTCAACTTTAATGGTTCAAATAAAGCTACTCTACACTTGTCATTAAATGGGATTAAATACAAACTTTGGTATTATTATAGATATTATACGCTAAATTGCAGTATCAATCTAAATGCGCAATGTTCATATAAATCAAAATCAAGTTTTTCACTTACGGGAAAATTTTCAATAACATTAAGTTATCGCGGTCGTAGTATTACTGCCAATGGTTCAATGAAGTTAAATAACAGATCTTATAGTATAAGAGCTTCCTACCAGGGGAATACTATACTTAATGAAAGTGGATCTTTTTCTGGAGCCTCTGTCACAGGTATTTCTGCAGTAGCCAACTCAACAACGGTTTTGGCTGGTGGCAAACAAATCATTTCTGCTGGCAAATCTTTTGACACTGACAATCGTGGCAAACAAATTATTGTTAATCGTGGAATTTCCTATTCGACAATCAATAGGAAAAAAGGTCAAATTAGCATTTCTAACGGTGGTGTTGCTAAACATTCCATACTTTTCGGTAAGCAGATTGTCCAATCAAAGGGCACAGCTCAAAAAACTCATGTGAGTTCTGGTGGCGTTGAAGTAGTCAAGCGTGGTGGAGTTGCTAGTCAAAGCATTGTTTCTAGTGGTGGTCGACAAGTTGTCTCTAATGGTGGTAAGTCTATCGAAGTAGTCATCAAAAATGGTGGTGTAGTAAGCTCATTAGATGGAGCGACCATTAAAAATTTAACAGTTTCATCTGGTGGTCAAGCTAAATTAATAAGTGGTAATATTTTAGGTACAACAACAATTGCTTCTGGCGGTCGATTAGATATCTTAGGTAAAAATATTAAGATCAATAAAATTTCAGCAAAAAGTGGATCAATTATTAGCTTTAAACTTAGTAGTTCTACACCTAAAGCACAGAATAATTTTAGTTTGCATAAATCACGAACCTATAATGGTACATATATGGTAACTGTTGCTAAAACACAGTCGATAGGATCATATAAATTATCAACTAATGTTCAATTGACTAATAAAACTGACTTTAGTATTTTTATGGGTTCAAAATTACAAGGGGCATTTTCATTAGCTGACAACTATTTAGATAGCAATGGCCGACGCTATAGTATTATTCAGAAAAATAATAATGTTTATATTAATTTGAAGACAAAATATGGTGCAGCGGTTTTTGCTTCTGAGAAAAATGAAACTTTGTCTGGTACAACTGATAGTGATATATTCTATACCGGGCGGAATAGTTGCACAGTGCAAGGATCAAATGGAAGAGATGTTGTTGTCTATGACACTAGGTGGGGAAATGATCTCATCAAGGGCACGCATGGTACAATCACACTGTTATTCACGAACGTAAAACAAAAAAATATTGTTTCATCTCTTCGTGGATCGACAATGACAATCACAAAGAAGAATGATTCTTCACAAAAAATTACTGTTGAGAATTGGAATGAAAAAACTCACAATATTGTTTTTTCCAGTGGGATGTCAGCGTTTAAAGAGTATGTAAACACTGCAGAACCTAGTAGTGATCTTAAAACTGCCATGCGTAAAGAAGTTTGGAAAAATACTGGTCTTAGCGCGAGCTAAGATTTGGCCAGATAATCTTAAAAAGAGATAATATTAAGATATTATTAACTTAGTCATAAAAACAATATACTGGCAACTATATTTTATTCTATGCAAGATCAGACGAGACTTTCTGTGGGCGAAATTGAATTTTTCCCTAACCGATTGTAGAAATTATATCGATATAATAAATCCAATCAATAAGATCAATAACCAAATAAAACAAAACAATAAAACCAATAAAACCAATAAAACCAACAAATCAATAGATCAATAAAGAAAATCAACCAACCAAACCAACCAACCAATCAATAAA
Source organism: Desulfovibrionaceae bacterium (assembly GCA_017455745.1). GTDB lineage: Bacteria > Desulfobacterota > Desulfovibrionia > Desulfovibrionales > Desulfovibrionaceae > Desulfovibrio. The sequence goes on from JAFSZE010000215.1 coordinate 14,247, forward strand.
GAAAGAGATCAAAACTGTTGTAGGGTTATATAATTTTTTTATCAATTAAATCTGCAAGTCAATCTGTAATTTAATCTGCATAAAATGCTATTCACTTCATCGATTTCTTGTTGCTATTCGTTTTGCAATTTATTTTACTATTTATAAAAAGCGCCGTAAAACTCCAACCCTTTATGGGTTGGAGATAAAAGGCGCAAAAAAGCTTGAAATTAATATATAAGTATGTTAAATTAAATAAAATTTAAAAGGAAGGATGTGGTTATGTGTATGGAGTTATACGA
>JAFSZE010000216.1 GCA_017455745.1 Desulfovibrionaceae bacterium
AGCAAGGAACTTGTGAAGCATCCCTTGGTGCCTATAATCTATTTCGAAAAAACGGCTGCATATTTCTTAAATATACCGACTAATCAATTAAGCTTGTAATTTTCTTACAAGCCTCACCCCTTTATGGGTGGGGTAATTGACATGTGGGCTCAAGATTTCAAGCGCTAGGCAAAAGCTTTTCTGCCTATCTTTACAACTAACGCTTGTGCCCATCAAAAACATTAGGTTGACCGAAGAATCTTAAATGCTTTTGGCAAGCTATCTCCAAATAAGCTAGCCAAGACCACAAGTCAAAAAACATAAAAGGCCAAGCTCGCTTGCTTTAAGCTTTTGAGAATCTCGGCTTAAACTTTTTAGACTTTTAGCCTGCAGGCTTTAGGTTGAGCTTTGGCCATTTAACCCAAGCGTAAAGGCCATGGCCTAGTTTTACTAAGACCTAGCGACTTTTTTAGGCTCAAAAAAATGAGCTAAAAAGCCCGTCTGTTTTTTCGATACTCATAGCTCGGCAAAGTGTCAATGGATTTAGCTCCATTGACCTAAAAAAGGTGCCTGCAGCTAGTATTTTCGAACTTAAGGCCATCCCCTTAAGAGCAAATCTTGATCTATTTGACGTTTAGCACACATTTTAGGCAATATGCAGCAAAAAGATCGCAGCCTCCCCTCATCTCAAAAGTCTATTTTAAGCAAAACTTAAACTTAACTTAAGCCAAGCCTACAAAAAAATGCTTTGGGGTTCCAGCAAAAGATATTTGCCAAGATAAGACCAAATCTTCAAAGTGAGATCAAAGTTGTATAAAGATTATCAAAAAAATCGAGATTACTAGATTTTAGTAACCACTTAATTTTTTAGAAATCTTGAATAGCAATGGTAGATAAAAAAATAATTTTAAGACCGTTATCCCATACTATAATATCTTGAAATATACTTGCCAAGAAATTGATTATCACTTCATATCTTACAATTTTCTTCTATTTTAAATATTTATACTTTATAGCTAACTTATATAATGTTAATAGGCAAAGAAATATTAGAATTTAAAAATTAAAACTTCTCATCTTTATTTTTTACTATCATTTACGTTCCCATATAAACCAAAACAAAAACTAAAGCTAGACCTAACCGAAACTTAAATTTAAACCTAAAAAAGTTCATTTAATATTAAAGACATTTTAAATCGATTCCTCAAGGCCCCATAAGGAAAGATATGTCATTAAATTTACCATTCCAACCAGATTTCCATAAAGGTCTTCTCCCAGCCATTGCGCAAGATGCCCAAACATTGGAAGTGCTCATGCTAGCCTACATGAATGAAGAGGCTTGGCAAAAGACACTTGCTACAGGAGAAGCTCACTATTTTAGCCGCAGCCGTCAAAAACTCTGGCACAAGGGCGAATCTTCAGGCCACGTCCAAAAGGTCAAATCCATCAAGTTGGATTGTGACAATGACGCGATCCTGCTCTTAGTGGAACAAATTGGCGACGCCGCTTGTCATACTGGTCGACGTTCCTGTTTTTTCAGACAATTAACCGACGGACAAATAAGTTACTGCTCACCTACAATTTTTGACCCTAAGGAAGTTTATGGCAAGTAGAGAGGCAAATTTTTAAATACCTGCACGCAAAAATTGCCAACCTCAGCCAATTTTGTCTAGTTGCCAAAAAATTTTAGCTTTGACTTTTTATTAAGGAACAATATGTCACAATCGCCCATAATTAAACTTGGGATACCCAAAGGCTCCCTTGAAGAAACAACCATCAGCCTCTTCGAGAGGGCTGGCTGGAAAATAAGGCGGCACAGTCGCAACTACTTTCCCGACATCAATGATCCCGAAGTGGCTGTCTCCATTTGTCGCGTACAGGAAATTGGCAGCTACGTCTTAGACGGCATCATGGATGTTGGCATAACAGGTCATGACTGGTTAGTGGAACGCGGGCTTTACGATAAAGTAAAAGTCATCTCCAAGCTAATCTATGCCAAAGTCTCCATGCAGCCATCCCGCTGGGTTTTGGCTGTGGCTGGCAACTCCCCCTACCAAAAGCCTGAAGATTTACGCGGCAAACGCATTGCCACCGAACTTGTGGAAATGACTAAAGGCTATTTTGCCAAAAACAACATCGACTGCGAAGTCTTCTATTCCTGGGGGGCCACTGAAGCTAAAATAGTTGAAGGTCTAGCTGACGGCATAGTGGAGGTCACAGAAACAGGTTCCACCATAAAAGCACAGGGCTTAAGAATTATTGATTGTGTCATGGAATCGTCCCCTTTGCTTATAACAAATGCTAAGGCTTGGGAAAATCCTGAGAAACGGCGCAAAATCGAGCAGATAGATCTACTCTTACAAGGGGCCTTAAAAGCTCAATCCTTGGTGGCCATCAAGATGAATGCCCCAGCTGATCACTTGGAACAAATTTTGGAGATGCTCCCAGCCCTAAATTCTCCAACAGTATCGCCCTTAAAGGTTGCCAACTGGCTTTCGGTTGAAACGGTGGTTGATGTAAATCTAGTTCGTGATCTAATCCCCAAACTTTGCCAGGCCGGGGCTGAGGGCATCATCGAATACTCTTTAAATAAGGTCATCTAAACCTGTAATTGACTCAAAAATCTTAACAATCTTTAGGCGTAAAAAAATGTTTCCCGTGAAACCAAGTTTTTGCAAAGATCTTAAAAGCTAATTTGCCCAATATAAAATCGGCATTTCTATCTTGATCAAAAAAGCTTGCGCCTAAAAATTTCAATCTTTGAAGATCACGCCATCTAAATTTTCACCATCAAGGTCGAGGCCAGATATGGAAGACATTACTGCCAGCGATAAACAAGATTTTGTTGAAAGCCTGCCCGAAATTCAGGCCGATGAAAAATTCTGTTTTGACTGCCATCCCCAAGTGCCCTGCTTTAACCAATGCTGTGCCGAATTGACGCTACCCTTGACACCATATGATGTCTTGCGTCTTTGCCGCCATTTGGACTTAAATGCAACCGAATTTATCAATACCTACGCAGATCAAACCATCAATGAGGCCACAGGCTTTCCCCAATTAACGCTGCGCATGAACAAAGAGCCTGGCGAACCATGTCCGTTTGTTTCGCCAGTGGGCTGTATGGTCTATGAGAATCGCCCCAGCGCCTGTCGGGCTTATCCCCTAGGTCGCGGCACAAAAATGGGCGTTTCAGGCATCGTGGAGCGTTTTTTTATGGTTCACGAAGAACATTGCCACGGCTTTGATGAAGGGCATAAACGCACACCCAATGAATGGTTCCAAGATCAAGGTTTAATTCCCTACAATGAATCCAATGATCGCTATATGCGACTTATGTCCATGGTCCAGGCCACAGAGAAGCCTTTGGATCATCGCCTGCAGAGTATGTGCCGTTTAACACTCTACCACCCGGATCAATTTCGGGCCATGATCGATAAAATGAAGATCTTTACCCGCGTCAGGGGTAAAAACTTAAATTGTGATCTAATTATGCAAGATTCTCTAGAGGGCGATGCAGCCTGCCTAGACTTTGCCCTAGACTGGATGGAGTTGGTGATCTTTGGCCAAGCCGCCAACATTGAGCGCATCTAACCTTAAGCCTAGCGCGAAGCCTAAAAAAGCCCAAGATTTGAAATTAGAACGCATCTAGATTTAAATGGACTTGGTCTATCTCTTAAGCTTGCCCAAATTTTGGCAAGCTTAAGGCAAAATTTTGTCTCATGCTAAATTATTCTTGCCTGCAAAATTTTCCTAGTCAAAGCTTCGACGAACCCAGGCTTATTTTTTTGACACTTGCCAGTTTAAAAAAGCCAAATTCGCCCAAATAACGGCATCTAGAGCCGCAACACCTTTTTGGCACAATCATTGCATAAGATAAAAATGATCGCGGGCAAAAAGGAAAAGCTTGCCCTAACTTTTGGAGGTAGTTATGAATATTACAAGCATAGACAATTTTCGCTTCACAGGTTTTATTCCCCAAAATGATGACGGCAACATTGATCCTTCTGCTGCCCCTATCCAACCGCAAGATATCGTCGATATCAATGCCCTACCTGATATGACTGATGAAGAAGTGGAAGGCTTAATGGCCGAAACCATCCAAATGATCGGCGATGACTACGTGAACGCTCTCTCAGTGCATAGCGGCCTTAATGCCAACCGGGTCTATTCTCTTTTAGGTATGTAGTTGAATCAACTTGGATCAATAAAAATCCATAAATCAATCCCTAGACTAATGTCTAGATTAATTGTTAAGACAATCTCAGATACCTAAGATTCTCTCAATACTTGTTCTGATTGACTAAATCTTCTTTTTTATTTGATAGAAGAGATACTTGATTTTTATCCGCTTACTTTTGGCCATTTACGGTCAGAATTGGATATCTTGGATTCGAAAAAACCTTTAAACCGTTATTAATAAAACAACAATTATTTTTTGTTTTTGCAAAAAATAAGACCTTTTAACAGTTCCATGTACTTTTGCTTATCAGAATCTCTTGCAATATAGGCTTAGTTTTTTAGTTTTTAAATGACTAACATCTTTTAAAATGCCTTTAGCCAAAAAATTTAAATTTAAGAGATTTTTTATCTCGCATTAAATAAATCTCTTAGTCAATTTAAAAACTTAAAATAGATTCTCCCTCTAGCCTATTTTAAAATCTACCCAAACCATATCGTGTGAATTATTCATCTTTCATCAAAAAATATTGGGATAATAATTTCTAAAATATATATTTAAAAAGATTTTCGACCAAGCTTCCGCTCTGCCCCAAAAACTGGCCTAAAAATCCACCCAGCTCAAGAGCTGGCTCATTTTGGATAGCATATGCGTGAAACTAATCTACTTATTATGTAAAAGGCTGCGAGTTTTTCGCGGCCTTTTTTAGTTAATGGCCATAAAGGTACATAACGTAAAATAGACTTTTAAAAAAGATAAAACTTGTATTCTAAAATTCAAAAAACGATTATGATGCAAGCTTGTGTCGGCAAATCTTTGAAATTTGCTCAAACTATAATCGAAATAAGGTCTAAATCCTAAGCTTTAGATCTAAGACTTAAGCCCGAAATATTCTTATATTATAGCTAAAAAATCTTTTTAAAGGCGTCTTTAAGCCATAAACTCTAGCTCTGCCAACTGCTCTTCTTGGCAGAAAAAGCCAAGACTTTTAGGCAAGAATCTGATAGAAAAAAGATCGCCTAGCCTTTGGGCCAAAATCTACTCTGAATGCGCTTGATACGCTCTGTCAATCAAGGCGCTAAACGCAAATCCTATGGAACTCATTCACTCCCCAAGCGAAATTTCTACTCAAGCCTCCTGTGTATCGATTGGCAACTTTGATGGTGTCCATTTAGGCCATCAATCTTTGATTACGCGGACCCAAGAGATTTCTCGCGCCAAAAACTATCCAAGTATCATCATTACTTTTTGGCCCCATCCGCGCCAAGTGGTTAGTCCCAATAAACCGCACTGTCCCATAGCCACTAGAGAACGTCGCTTAGAACTGCTAGCTATCTATGGGATTGATACGGTCTTGGAACTACCCTTCACCAAGGAACTAGCCAATCTTTCGCCGGAAGAATTTGTTGTTGAGTATCTAGTTGCCCTAAACACAAGATATTTGATTACAGGCTATGACTTTTCGCTAGGTCGTGGTCGCAGTGCGCACACCAAGGAATTGATCACGCTTGGTCAAAAATGGGGCTTTCAGGTTGAGCAGATGCCCCCATTAACTATAGATAATACCATTGTAAGCTCAACTCATTTGCGCAGTCTCATCAGTCAAGGCGCAGTTGATTTGATCCCAAGCCTATTAGGTCGCCCCTATCAATTGCTAGGCATAGTTGTGCCTGGAGCTGCCCGTGGCCGCACCCTTGGCTTTCCTACAGCCAACCTTCTACCACCAAAAACGATCCTACCGGCCACAGGTGTTTATGCTGCCTATGCAACTCTTGGCACAGAAACGTATCAAGCCCTAGTTAACATTGGCCACAATCCAACCTTTGGTCAGAATCCCTTGAGTATTGAGGCGTATCTCTTAGATGCTAGCGGGGACTTTTACGACTGCAAGATGAATCTCTCTTTTATCAAACGTTTACGTGATGAGAAAAAATTTAGCCAGGTAGACGATTTAATTGCACAAATCAACCTTGATCTGCAAAAGGCATTAGAAATTTTCGAACAAAATAAGTTCCAAACTAAATAGCTCTTAAGCAGACCTGACAAAATTATCGGCCCAAGCTTTAAACCAAAAGCAAAACTCTTTTTTTTAAGCCTTAAAAAAGCAAAAGACGCCCACATCACATGATGTGGACGTCTTTTGCTTAATGAAATTTGACAAGTCTAAACCTGGCCATAGCCACGTAGACGTGAAGGTGCATAGCCTGGAATAAATGGCGCTTGGGTCATAGGTTCAGTTCTGGTGGGCTTAGGCTCTTCTGGCTGTGGGGCAGCAGGTTTGGCCATACCTTGCATCATCCGACCATAGGCTGCGCTAGCATGCAGACCTGAAACCGGTGCTGCTGAAGCGGCCTTATTGATTGGTTGAGCACGTTTTGTGACCGAGCCTACCGGCTGCAAGCGATCGGCGATTTGCTGCACAGTGGACTTAACTTCTGGTCGATTCAAAATCTCAGCATAAGCGCTACGCAAGCCCTCTAAAATTTTAACCACACTATCTAGAGACTTAACGTCGAGTTTTAAATTAGCTTGTAAAAGGCGTGCGGTACATAACAGATAGAGATTGTTCAAATTGGTGGCCAAGCTACCACCTTTTTCCATATTCAATGAGCCGGATAATTCGTTGATGATATCTATAACTTTGGAAATCAAAATTCCTTTGGCGGCAAAATCCTTAACCAAGATTTTTTCACGGGCTTGAGCTAAGAATTTGAGCGCACCATCATAAAGCATAATCAGTAAGTGGCCTTGGTCGGTTGTACTCACATTGGTTTTAAAGTAGGCATGTGCTGCTTTGTTCATAAATCTTCAGCGTGGAAGCCCATCCTTTTTTAATGGGAATAAAACGCTGCCTCCTTCGTTTTTTGCGGGTGATCGCCCTATGCCTTCGGGCACCATACTAATGGATAGACGCCCAATACATCTTTGTCTTCTAACAATCGATGCTGGCTCGACAATCAAGAAGTGTCAGCAATTAGGCCAAACTGGCACAACTTTAAAGCTTAAGATTTTTCTAAGCCTGATTGTCTTTAGGGCTAGTGCGACCAAGGTTCTTGGTGCGACGACATCCATTTCACTACCTTGACCCCATCCTGGGTCGAGGGCCTAGCGGAAAATTTTGCATCCTGCTAGGCGTAGGCTAAATTTCTAATCTAAAACTTAACCTCAAACACACTCCTTACTCTTATCGGTTGAATTAATTTTTTCCTTAACCACCTAACTGACTCAACTGCGATTCCAATGATTCCTGCTGCGAATTAAGCTCTCGTAAAAGCGTCTCCAAGTTCGCAAAAACATTTTTTTGACGGTTGTACCAAGTATCAAGCCTGCGCTGCTCATTGCTGATGGACTTATCAATATTTTCCATGATCGTGGCGTAGTTGGACTTTAAAGTCATTATGGCGCCGTTTTCGCTCTTCATGGAAATTTGCGCTTGCAAGATTTCAGCAGGGGCATTGGCTGAAATGTTCACATCATGGAAGGTTAGTTCCTTATTTAAGAAACTCTCAACCGTTTGCACTAGCCCTTGCTTGATACGAATTTGGCCTTTATGCACGCCCTGCGTCTCTGGATCATAGGTCAAATCGTCAATGCTTAGCGATAAACCACGTGCAGGACCGGAAGTACACGTATAGTAATAACCACCCCTTGACTCTTCACGTGTACAAGCAGCTCCTCCAACAGTCACATTGGATATTTGACCATATTGATCAACCGTATATTCAACATCATAAACTCCAGCTTCGGTGATGCCCTTAATGTGGCTATTGTATCTAAAATCAGCTGATGTTGATGTGCCTGTGCCTTCCGAGACAAAGAAATCAACGAGATCATTGACATGATTGTTGAGCATATCTTGATAGTTATCATTATCCATGCTCTGCAAAAAGTCAGATCTAGGCGCGATAACTAACAACCCATATGTCTCACTGGTGGCGTCGGTATCGGTCTTGATGCCCATGTTGGATAGGCAGGAAAGAATATCGCCTGATAAGAGATCATCAGCTGTGGCCATGGTTTGGAAGCCAGGAGGAGTTCCGGTTACAACCGACATAAAGCGCGACTTAACTAGCTGCACTCCATAGTTACCAGTTAAAAGACCGCCAATTTCGGATGTTAAGGTCGACTTACTGTAATTTTCATTACCAATATCATTGGGGTCATTGGAAGTTCTTTCCTTACTCTCATCAACCTCTGTATATTCTCTAATGGTATAAAGTACTGAGTTTACAGCGTCCAAAAAATTCTGGATAGATGTTTCAACAGAAGTAACATCAGTACTAATAGTCAAATTGGCTTGACCAGCCCCCTGCAAGGTTATGGATACATTATCTAAAAGATCGGTAATAGTATTACTAGCTGACTCCATATACATGGGCCAGTTATCCACTCGATAGATGGCATTGGAGGCGTTGGTAATATCCCAGTTAGATGATTTAACAATTTGACCTGCAATACCAGCTCCCGAAGCACTTTGGACATTGGTTATTTGTAAATAAAGGTCGCCTGAATAATTATCAACATCATCTACAGTATTGCCATCACTATCAACCCATGATACTGAAGCTGTACTATCAGCTGCCTGGACTGCGGTATTTAATTGAGTTACGATATCTTTTAGTGTCGAGCCAGTAGTAGCAGTTACTGTTACAGGATTTGCCTCATTATTTAAAACGATAGTATAATTTAAATTTGGAGGTGTTTCTAATAAAAATTTGGTAGGATCATTTGGATCACTTGGATTAGACACAAAATTACTACTGGCTATTTGGGTAGATGTATCATAATCAGTTGTAAATCCAGAAGTGCCATTAGAGCCAGTTGAAAGGTAAAAACTCTTAATATGATCTAAAGTTAAAGTTTGGTTATCACCATTAGTTTCAGAAGTTGTTGTATATGCCTGATTTATAGCATTGACTAAATCTTGATAAGTACTACTACCAGTTAAACCATTTACATAAATTGCCTCTCCGTTAGTCTTAACTAGTGTATAGACCATCTTTTCATTATTAGCTTCTGCATCACTGGCCTTACCATCTAATCTAGTACTTAATTTATTAGTGTCAAAAGTTAATTTGGTTGTGGCACTTTGAATAGTTGAAACTAATGAATCTGTGGCATCACTAGGACTTGCATCATATGCTGTGCCCGTAAAACCAAGAGTTGATAAATCAACGCCTCCATTACCATCATCGACTGAAATACTTTCAACATTGGCTAAACTTATGCTATAGCCACCATTTGCTTGCAGCCCAAGATTTGCACTACTACCTATTGACTGTTTAATTTGATCAACAAGATCACGCCTTGTTGCATTATTAGCAATTGTAAATTCTCTACTAACTGTATTAGAACCATCTTTCATCTGGATGGTTACTGTAAGATCAGAAGACCCATCTGCACCTGAGACCAACGATTCATTTAGATTGCTAACCTCAAGCTTATAACCGGCAGGCGTATATGCTTCTTCCCCCTTAACTGTGCGCTCAATAGATCTAACACCTTTAAGGACGATATTACCACTACTATCAACTGCGCTAGTTGAGCCATCATTATTGGTTATGCCATCGGTAATCAAACCAGCACCGACCGAGTGTTTAATAGCTTCGGCTAATTCAGCGTTGGTGGCATCACCTTTGATGTTCACAGACACCTTGGTTCCACTATCCAAGGTAACTTTATAGACGTAGTTGGTAGGGTTGGTTATTGCTGCGTTTGGATCTAAGGCATAATCGGACTTCCACACAGATGTGGATCCGGACGCATTCATGCCCTTTAAGCCGCAGCTATAGATCGTTAGGGAATTTTCTTCACCGGTTGATTTGCCGGCAATCTGCATGACGTAACCACGACCGGTATTGACTACCGAGACATTTACGCCAGGATTTTTGGATGAATTGTTGATCATGCTGACAAAAGATTCTAGCGTGGTATTGGGGGGAACCTCATACTCGTAACTTTTGCCGGCATAATCAAATTTAAACGTTACATTGCTGCCTGTATCATTGATGATGTCAGTCTTATTTTCAAAAACTGCGCCTGTGTTGCACCAAATAGCATTACTAGCCATTTGCTGCACATCAATTTTGTGCTGACCATTGGCAGCCGAACCAGCAGCCACGGCAGTTAACACCTTTTCATCGGTCGAGATGGCATTTTTCGTCACAAAATGGTTGACGGAGCCAATGTTTGAGAGCATCTGCTTGGCTGCGCTCATCTGATCAATGACAGAGTTAAAAGCATCATAGCGCAACTGCCAGTCGCTCTTCCACGCCTGGAGCTGATTAAGCTGTGTTTTTTCGACAGTGTACAATTGCTCAAGTACTGTGTCGAAATTGGTATCCATTCCGCTCAAGCCACTAATGGCAGTTGAACCTGAGATGCTGAGTGACATGACCGCCTCACAAAATTTTTTTACCGTTGATTGCTATGAATGATCTATCTTAATTTTCGTATGCAAAAATCGTGCTAAATAGCTCTTCAAGTATCTAAAACGCAAAGAAAAAACTAAGTCAGAGAAACTTTCTACTGTCCTAAAAACTAAACCCCAAAAAACTAGTTCTAAATCTAAGCTCATCCCAAATCCCGCCTACGTCCAAATCCCTTGACACTCCCCACGCCTAAAGGCGGGGGATTCTTGGTTCGACGAACACTGCGCCGCGACCGTGGCCGCTTCGTCTTACACGTTCTCCCCAAGCGTAACTTCCCGTGTGTCCCACGGTAGTTTTATCTTGTTCACGCC
>JAFSZE010000217.1 GCA_017455745.1 Desulfovibrionaceae bacterium
CATGATCTAAGGCTAAACGTTTGGCATTAGGATAGGCAAAAGATACATCTTCCATGGTAAAAGAATTTCTTAAATTGCCAAAATCCATTAAAGTGAATTCCGATTGGTTCTCAACCGGCAATTCCATCAATAAATCTAAGGCTTTTAAGGCAATTTGGGAATTTTGTAGCCTAGTCAACAAGGTCGCTAATTGTAACATGGGCGCCATGGCTCGGCCGACCAAAATATTACAACCGATCAAGCCCCCCATGGTCATATCTCCATCAGAAATGCGATAGACCCCCCAAATGATCATGGCTACGGTTACCAGTTGGGTGATAAGCATTGATGAGGCGATAGCCAAGCTATTATATTTGCGAGAATCACTGCTTGATTTGGCCGATAACCCCACTACCGATTCCCACAATCGTTGCATGCGACTTTCAGCCATGCAAGATTTTAAGGTCTCTAAGCCGTTCACAATCTCAACTAACAAAGCATTCTTTTGCATGTTTTGTTTATAGCCAGATTCTGCTACCCGCTTAGAACGCATTTGCAAACCAATGCCTACGAAAATCATCAAGGGCAAAGCAATTAGTGGCAGACACACAATGGGGCCGCCAATAAAGGCTATCAAAAAAATAAATATCAATAAAAACGGCAAATCAATCAAGGCCAACATGCTGGAAGAGCTAAAAAATTCCCGCAATTGCTCAAATTCTCGCAGATTGTTGACCAAGGCCCCAGTGGATTCTGGCTTAGCATCAAGCCGCATGGATAAAACTTTTTCCATTAAGGAGCTTGACAATACAATATCTGCATTTCTGCCTGCCACATCTACAAAATGAGTCCTTAGGGTGCTTAAGAGAAAATTAAATAAATAAACGATAATAATACCAATGGCTAAGACCCACAAAGTTTCAATGGCATTATTAGGCACCACCCGGTCATACACATTCATTACAAAGAGTGGGGAAGCAATAGCAATCAAATTGATCACTACACTAGCTAGAGCTACGTGACGATAGATGGGTGCAAAATAGCGCAAAACATCCCAAAACCAACGTTTTCCCTTGCCTATAGTTAGCTTCTCAATACGGTCTTCGGGACTTTTGGGGACAGCCGCAAAGATAGCATAGCCGGTATAGTCTTTGGCTAGGCTTTCAAGCGGGACTTTTTGGGTAGTTTCACTGGTTTCAGGAAAGATTACTTCACATTCTTGCCCCTGTATGGCCGTCAAAACGCAGGATTGATCATTAGATAGCAGCAAAATACAAGGCAAAACTAAAACTGGAATATTTTCAAGCGTAGGTCGATACATTATGCTAGCCGAAAGACCTACCTTACGGGTAGCCCTAAGACAAGTTTGCGGGGTGACAGAGGTTCCGCCTAAACCTGTCATCAGCATTTGAGGGCTAACCGGCTTACCCTTAAGATGCAAAAGCACTGATAAACTTCTGAGCAACGAGGGCATAAAATCTACATCTGACGGTCTAAGGGGACCGACCGATATATCTTTTTTGGCTTTAGCTGATTCGTTCCCAGCTAGGCTTTTACCCTTGGCTTGATTAACGCTAGGTTCCTCTAACGGGAGAGAAGCTTGAGGTTCTGCCATTCCCATATCACTGCTACCATATTTAAAAAATAAAACTTAAGAGCCTTATAATTCCAAAAGAAAGCTCCCTCTATAAACTCTAAATAAGAAACTAGGGAGCTTAAACCACAATTTTATCGCAATTTGTGCTAAAACTCTAGCACCTAAGAACCTAAACACCCAATTCGATTGAACTCAAAATTAATAATAGTTTTCTAACTATATCTCAAATTGGCATGGAGATCAAATTAGTTTAATTTTAAAACAAAACTAGAATTTTAAGGTTTGATTTAGAGAAAAAAATCAAGCAAAGTTTTATGTATTACTATAAAAAAATAGTTCTACACATTTTAAATAGTTACTTTTCAAATATTTTATAAATATGAAATTTAAATTTGTTTAAATTTAGTCGAAATTAACAAAACAATTTTAAGAATTAAATAAAAACAATGAACAGTTAAAGATACATTATCAAATTTTTTGAAGTAAATTTGACCCTAAACTTGCTAAGGATTAGCGTTCTAAAAAAATAAATGAAATAATTATATTTGTGGGCGATCATTGAGTGCCGCATTGGAATCAGCACATCTAAGCCTGAAGATATTTAAGGCAAAGCACCCTTCCTTGTGTAGATATTGTCATTTATAAAATAGAAAAGGAAGCATCTTTGCGAAGCTTCCTTTTCTATTTTAGGACGTTTTAAGATTAGAACATCTTGTTGAGACAGGCGTGTTGTTTTTATGATCTGATCTACTACCAAACCAATTTCTAACTACTTTTTTACAACTTCATTTTTTTCAACTCTTCTAGCTTTTTTATCAACATCAGTAGATTCTTTCTTCCAAATTAGGCAATACATTTGCAAGCATAGAACCTAACTCCTCAAGTTCGTAGATGGCATCTATGTGTAGCATCTATTTTAAGAGGTTGGAGACCAACTCGCTTTATCCAACCACAGAGAATCCTGGCCAGTTGGTGTCCTTTTTCTTCACGTAAACGACTGCTATTCCTTGACGGTCTGCACCAATTCTTTCTCATCCTTTACTCGCTCTAATCTGAACAGCCTTCCTGGCAAGTTGTCTTGCTCAAGCAGCTTTGGATCCAGACGCCCTATGTCAATGACAAAATAGTCGAAGCCAGCCTGTAGCTGAAAGTTGTTTTCAGTATCCTCTACAACGGGATCGTGGATTTCTTTCATTGACCTGACAGCTGACCAGGGTTTCTCCCCATTGTAAATTACAATAGGAAGAATGAGCGTTGAGCCATCGCTCACCTTCAAAGCCTTCTCAGCGTACAGTGCCCTGTACAGCGTGAAGACGTATTGGCCGAATCTGAAGATCATCTCTTGCAATTCATCGCTCTGAAATTCGAGCGGTACATACAGATGCCTTTTGACAGGGAACTCTGTCAGTGCATACCAGATCAGATCTTCTCGGCTGTCCGTCCATCTTCTTGAGATGTTCTGTGTATCATATCTGTGCAGAGTACCACGGAGAACTCGGCCTCGCAAGGTTCTCTGGAACGTAATCGGCTAAAAACTGTTCCATCACATCACTGTGGCTGAAATATCCTCTA
>JAFSZE010000218.1 GCA_017455745.1 Desulfovibrionaceae bacterium
CTGTATTCTGTGTGACAGCTGGTATCCAAAAGGGCAGACACTGCCTTATATGAGCTACCAACAGAGCCGCCTGCAGGCAAAAGAGTTCCTAAGCCCAAACGTGGGCAAAAGCTCCCCAAGGACTTGGAAAAGTTTTTTTCTTTTGAAGAGATTCCTGATCTATATTTTATATATTACATCAAATATTATCTGAGAGTAAAAAATAATTATGTTTAACGATTCAAATTATGAATCTGATCCTGCCTCTGATGTAACGAACCAAAAAGTTTTAAAGTTGCTGAAAAAAGTTGAAGCTAATCAAGGTTTTATTGGGTTATTAATTATATCACGTAAGAGTTGGAGGTTCTGGTGGCGACAATTTCTTATTGGCACATTTCGAGGTTTAGGATTTAGTATAGCCGGAACAGTGATTCTATCAGCTATTTTAGGTGTTATTTATTATTTTTTAGACTATCTTATCAAGATAGATATTCCATACTTAACAGACTTATTAAAACAGATAGTAGCTATAATTAAAAACACCTAACTTCCTTAAAAATTTTATTTAAGACTTAAAAGATTTTTATTTAGAATCTATTGTACATACCACTATTTATCCTATTCTTGAATATGTTCGCATAAATTACTTTTTTATTAGTGTAGCCAGTTAAGTTCTAATTACTATGATAACAAAAATACACTCTTGATAAAATATACATTGTTATTAAATAACATTTTTGTTAACATTTTATTTTTTTATACATATCGATATACCTTTCCTACAATATTATTCTTATATATTTTCCATAACCTATTACCAGTAATATATGCTACGCAAAATTTGTATATAAAACATTAAAACACATCTCAAGATTTAACCTTTACGTTTAATTTTAAACTTTACCATCTTAGATACATCATGTTTTTTATTAATTTTTAAAATAATTAAATTCTAAAAAAGCAATTGCCTGTTAAAAAAATCTTGCCAAAAAGATCTTCATTTTACTCAAAAATACAAATCTTCCCCTTGCCTTAAAACACACTAGATCATAAGCATCAAAATTTAAGCGCCGTAAATCAAAGCCCTGCCAAAATCAAAGCTTTCTATCCTAAAAGTTCTAAGTCCCACCCAAGCGCTCCCCCACCAATCCCTATCCCAAAAATCATCGCCTCAAGCACCTATGGTCCTAAAAACAGGTTCAAATCCAAACCGTTGAATCTTAAACTACAGCCTTAAAATTTAGGATAAGCTTAAACCAGATTATCTCTAGAAAATCGCCACTAGCCAAAGACAAGAAGTCAAAAAATAGCCAACAGAGCGGCTAGCTGTAAATTAAAAATGAAATCTCGCCTTGCTAAAAAAAGCAATGTTAGCTAAAATTAGGCTAGTTTTTTTCCGTACAATATTGGGCCCGACCGAGCTCAATAATAGCCTTTTGGGACTAATCGTGCGGAAAAGTAACCACATTTTTAGGAGATGTTAATGCAAACAAACCGCCGTGACTTTTTGAAAGGCATGAGCGCGGGAGTTCTTTGTTTGTCTTTAACAAGCCTAGGCTTTGATCTAACCGAAGCCAAAGCTTATGCCAAAGAGCTCAAAACAAAAAATTGCCGCGCTGTAACTAGTGTTTGCCCATTCTGTGCCGTCTGCTGTCAAATCATCGCCTATGAACGCGATGGCAAGCTGATTGCCACAGAAGGTGATCCTGATTTCCCTGTCAACGAAGGTTCTCTCTGTGCAAAAGGTGCTTCCCTGTGGAGCATGTACACAAATAAACACAGACCAACAAAACCCATGTATCGTGCTCCTTACAGCGATAAATGGGTGGAAAAAGATTGGGACTGGACCCTTAACAGAATTGCCACTTTAGTAAAAGAAGCACGTGATAAGGATCTCATCCTCAAAAACGAAAAAGGTCAAACTGTTAATCGGCTTGAATCCGTCTTCTGGATGGGCACATCACACGCTTCCAACGAAGAGTGTGCTATAATCAATCAAGCCATGAAAAGCCTGGGCGTCGTCAGTATTGACCACCAGGCCCGTGTCTGACACAGCCCCACTGTTGCGGCTCTGGCAGAGTCGTTCGGACGCGGTGCAATGACCAACCACTGGATTGATATCAAGAACGCTAACTGCATCTTAATTATGGGCAGTAACTGCGCAGAACATCACCCTGTTTCCATGAAATGGGTGCTGCGTGCTAAAGATAACGGCGCTAAATTGATCCACGTGGATCCCAAATTTTCAAGAACTTCAGCCAGATGTGATGTGCATGTGCCGATCCGCTCAGGATCAGACATCGCCTTCTTAGGCGGCATGATCAACTACATTCTGGAAAATAAGCTCTACCAAGAAGAGTATGTCAAAAACTACACCAACGCCGGTGTGGTTGTTGGCCCTGATTTCGACTTCAAGGACGGTGTTTTCAGCGGTTTGGATCCGAAAACAAGAACCTATGATAAGAAAGCCTGGGCTTACTCCAAAGACGATTCTGGTATGCTCGAAGTTGATGATGAGTGGAAAAATCCCCGCTGCGTTATCAATCTACTCAAAAAACACTATTCACGTTACACGCTCAAGAATGTCTCGGATATAACCGGTATTCCTGAAGCAACCATCTTGGAAGTCTATAATGACTTCTGCGCCACCGGCAAACCAGACAAAGCCGGTACCATCATGTATGCTTTGGGCTGGACCCAACATACCATTGGTGTACAAATCATTAGAACCTCAGCCATTATTCAGTTGCTCCTTGGCAACATCGGTGTAGCTGGCGGTGGTATCAACGCTCTGCGCGGCGAGCCCAATGTGCAAGGTTCAACCGACCATGCTCTGCTCTATGACAGCTTGCCAGGCTATCTGCCCATGCTTAGAGCTAAGTACCAGACCCTTGACAGTTACTTAAAAGGCTGCACTCCCACCAAGGAACGGCCCAATAGCGTCAACTGGAAGAGCCACAATCCCGAATACATGGTCAGCCTCTTGAAAGGCTGGTTCGGTGACAGTGCCACTCAAGAAAATCAGTTTGGCTATAACTGGTTGCCTAAGCTTGAGGATAATGGCAACACCTCCTACTACTCAGTCATTGATCGGGCCTATAAAGACCAAATGCGTGGTGGTTTCGTCTTTGGCGTCAATCCCTGCCAAAGCTTCCCCAACACTCATAAAGTCAGAGCTTGCTTGGATCATTTAGACTGGATGGTTTGCGGCGAAGTCCATAATTCGGAGACATCCGACAACTGGCACCGCCCAGGCGTTGATCCGACCAAGATTAAAACCGAAGTCTTCCTCTTGCCTTCAGCTCACCGTATCGAAAAAGAAGGCACGATCAGTAACAGCGGTCGTTGGTTACAGTGGTTTGATAAAGCCGTTGAGCCAGCTGGCGAAGCACGTGACTTCGGCAACATGATTGTTCCCTTATTCAATCGGGTACGAGAACTCTACCGCAAAGATCCCGGCGTTTTGCCAGAACCGGTCTTAAATTCCAACTGGCCAGAAAAATTTGTGGCTGAAGAGTGGACCAAACGGATTAATGGTCAGTTCTGGAGTGATGTAACCATCAATGGCAAGACATATCACCGTGGTCAGCAGGTACCCAAGTTTGCCGATCTAGCTAAAGACGGTAGCACATCGTCTCTAAACTGGATCTACTGCGGCAGCTACACTGAAGAAGGTGGTAACAAGTCCA
>JAFSZE010000219.1 GCA_017455745.1 Desulfovibrionaceae bacterium
CTGCCGGAAAGTGTTTTCAGTTTATGTTTAGCAAACTTTGTACTTCTAGATTGCAGCTATGTACATAATAACCAAAATCATGGTTAAAGTAAAACCGCCCCTTAAAGGGGCGCGGCTTCAACCGAATCGATATTTGTGAAACGTAATATTTTTTAGAAAGCTTAAATTTAAGTCTTAGGCGTTTTGAGAATTATTGTGCCAGCCCAAAAAGAGTTTGTAGGCTGGATTATCGGTCTCTTCAATGTGCGTATAGCCCATGGATGCTACCCGATTTAAAAAGTCTTCAAAGGCCGGTTGTTTAGCTTCAGGGACATCAAAGCCCATCAAGACACGGCCAAAGTCCGCACCGTGGTAGCGGTACTGGAAGAGGGTAATATTAAATTCCGAGCGCATGGCGTCGATGAAATTGAGCAGGGCTCCGGGGCGTTCGGGGAAGGTAAAGCGGAGAATGCGTTCATGTTCTATATGCGGGGCATTGCCGCCCACCAAATGGCGCACATGGAGCTTGGCTAATTCATTGCCGCTTAAATCTGAGGCTGAAAAACCTTTGTCTTTTAGGTCGGCCAAAACTTCGGCTATGTCATTGCGACCTTGAACTTTGATGCCCAAAAGCACACGCCCCATGACGGGATCAGCACTGCGGACACATAATTCTGTGATACTGCGGTTGCTCAATGCGGCCACAAAATGGCGAAAACTGCCAATTTCTTCAGGGATGCTGACAGCTAAGAGAGCCTCGCGTTCAGCACCAAGTTCTGAGCGATCAACCACATAAGCTAAGCGATCAAAATTCATATTGGCGCCACTGACTATGGCCACCAAAGCTTGATCTTTTAAGTTATGCTTGTGGGCATAGGCTTTGAGTCCTGCCAAGGACAAGGCACCTGCTGGCTCAGCCACAATGCGGGTGTCTTCGAAAATATCTTTGATGGCACCGCAGATGGCATCGGTTTCAACGGTGATGATTTCATCCAAAAAGTCGCGACAAATGGCGAAAGTTTCTTCACCAACCTGTTTTACGGCCACACCATCGGCGAAAAGGCCCACATCAGTCATGGTAACGGGATAGCCTGCCTCAATGGACCTACGCATGGCATCGGAATCACAAGGTTCCACACCGATAACTTTTATGTCGGGTCTGAGCATCTTGATGTAGCAGGCAACTCCTGCAGCTAAGCCTCCACCACCAATGGGTACAAAGACAGCGTACAGCGGGTCTGGGTGTTGGCGTAAGATCTCCATGCCGATGGTGCCCTGACCTGCGATTACATCTGGATCCTCAAAAGGTGGGATAAAGATGGCCCCAGTTTGCCGAATCAGTTCTTGCGTTTTTTTGGCTGCGTCGCTAAAGGATTCGCCAGAAAGCACCACTTGGCCACCTAAGCGTCGGACAGAGTTGATTTTGATGGCTGGGGTTGTGACAGGCATGACGATGGTCGCTTCGCAGGCTAGTTTTTTGGCCGACAGAGCCACACCTTGGGCATGATTGCCAGCTGAAGCGGCGATCACGCCGCGTTGCAATTCATCCTTTGATAGCTTGGCCATCTTGTTGTAGGCGCCACGAATTTTAAAGGAAAAGACCGGTTGAAGATCTTCCCGTTTTAAGAGCACGGTGTTACCGATGGTTCTTGACAGGGATCTTGCTTTTTCGAGAGGTGTTTCCACAGCCACATCGTAGACGCGGCTTAAGAGAATACGGTTGAGATAGTCACGGTATTTTTGCATATATGCCTCTATATTTGCCTTAGAGCGGATTTTTGCATAAATTTTTTGCTGGCAAAATTATGGCTTAGATTGAATGGAAGAGGAAGTGAGAGAATATTTTTTGTCCAGAAAAAGTGTATAGATACAATTTTAGCCTGAAACCTAGCAGCTATTACTAACAATAAATTCAAACGATGTCTATAAAAATATTTTTGGTATTTAGCTATAAACTACTTTCTTTCATATAATTTATTATGGTATGGATGTTCTATATTAATTTAGGTTTAACCTAGGTTTAAGTTAGTAAAAATAAAAGGATAGGGTTTCGGCTTAGATTGGTTGTTATAGATTACTGTGTATAAATTTAAATTTGTATTTATGGTTGGATCTGTACATATATTTAAGTATAATATCATTGGTTTAACGTTAATCATCTGTAATCTTATAAGAGCATCTTTTGTTAGATAGTTCTACTTCAAAATTTTTTTATTAAAAAAATAATAAACCAATAATTTTGGTATTAAATTAAAAAAACTAATAATATATTGTATTTCTAGTAGTTGTATTTATAGTGTAATGTTTGATCAAATTAGTCATCTATATACTAGAGCATAAGTAAGTGTATATGCGTCTCATGTTCCAACAAAATAGCTGAAATGTGATATAGCTACTAGCATATTTGCCTTGGTGTAATTTATTTCAGATTATCTGTGTATCACATCTTATTTTTATATTTATCTTAATTTATTTGGTTTACATAACCTATTTTATTTAGCTTAATTTATTTTTAAAGAAGTTACTTGAAAGAAAGCGCCATTTAAAATTTTGATTACCGGCCAATTAGCCCTTAAACCATCAACTTGATTCTTTTAGCGCTGCCAAGAGTTTTTGTCGCCATCATGCTGCAGATTCACCTAGTTACACTTTTTCCTGATTTTTATACTTCACCGCTTAATTGTGGGTTGATGCAAAAGGCTAGGGAAGCCGGCATCATTGATTTTTCTTTCCACAATCCGCGTACCTATAGCTTAGATCGCCACCATCATGTGGATGATGCCCCCTATGGCGGTGGGCCTGGAATGCTTATGCAGATTGAGCCGCTAGCCAAGTGTTTGGCGGCCATTGAAAGACCAGGCCCCATCATCTGTTTAACGCCACGCGGCAAACCCTTAACACAAAAGATGGTTCGCGAGTGGGC
Organism: Desulfovibrionaceae bacterium; assembly: GCA_017455745.1. Taxonomy (GTDB): domain Bacteria; phylum Desulfobacterota; class Desulfovibrionia; order Desulfovibrionales; family Desulfovibrionaceae; genus Desulfovibrio. Next base: position 2,903 of record JAFSZE010000219.1, read on the forward strand.
TAGCGAAGATGACTTAACGTTTATTTGCGCCCGCTATGAGGGGTTGGATGAGCGTCTTTTTGATCTATTTCCCTGTGAATCTGTGGCTGTAACGGATGCTGTCTTAAATAGCGGTGACAGTGCGGCTTTAGTGGTCATTGAAGCTTGTGCTAGACTTAGACCTGGTTTTATGGGCAAAGACTATTCAAGCTGTGAGGAAAGCTTTAGCTGCGATCTTTTAGAATATCCCCA
>JAFSZE010000220.1 GCA_017455745.1 Desulfovibrionaceae bacterium
AGTAATCTATTTTTGCGCCCAAAAAACGGCAAAAACGCAGTTTTACACACATTTTATTGAATTTTTCTCAAAATTTCTAGAAAATTGTTGAATTTCATGATTTTCAGCGTTCCAAAATCCGACTTTTTTTGGATCGACTAAACATAATGTTGCAAAGCTATCACGAACTTTGATCCAAAACCACAAATTTTACAAACCTTTTTGAAACCATCGCCGAGTCTGGAATAGATATTGCATATTTTTCTTATTGGAGAAAAATATGCCTCTTGTCGTCAACCACAATCCACTCGCTAAAAACGTTGCCTCTAACCTAGACAGGCACTACTCAAAACTTGCGACCTCAACCCAACGCCTGTCAAGTGGGCTAAGAATCAACTCAGCTGCCGATGATGCCGCTGGCCTGGCCATTCGCGAACTCATGCGGGCAGATATTTCAGCACTACACCAAGGAATGCGGAATATCAACGATGCCATTTCCATGATTCAAACTGCGGACAGTGCCTTAGCCATCATCGATGAGAAACTAATCCGCATGAAAGAGTTAGCAGAGCAAGCTGCTACCGGTACTTATGATTCTGTTCAGCGCATCATGATCAACTCTGAGTTTGTCCAAATGGCAGCAGAAATTGATCGTATAGCGAACGCTACTGATTTTAATGGTATTCATTTATTGAATGGGAATTTATCTGGATCTCATGATGGTACAGGCTTAAATTCCACCGGTAAAATGAAGATACATTTTGGATCTGGCAATGATTCAGCTGAAGATTATTATTATGTAGAGATTGGTAATGCAACTACAAAAGGTTTAGGCTTAAATATTAAAAATAAAGAAGAAAACAATAATTCTAATGTAGTTGTAACGTTAAACGATATAAAATCAATGCCTAGGACGACACAAATAAATTTAGATAGCTTGAAAACTATACAAGAACTATTTCCGAACCAAGGTGAATGGAAACTTTTTTCTAACGGTAATAGTATTCCCAATTCATATGGACTTGATAATAGTAATGTTTATTTTAAAATACCAAGTGGTACAAAAAATATAGTAATTAATGCTAATGGACACTATTATGCTAAATATATGTCAAAAGATGAAGCTGATAATGATATACAATTATACACTATGGGGGCTCAATATATTCAATTAGCTGGTTCACACGCTGGTGATGAAGTATTTAATAGAACTGCTTTAAGTCAAAACAAAGACATATGGGGATTTGGTGACAATACCCCAGCAGCACAAGACGGCGTTACTAACTATGGCCTACCTGATTATAATGGGACTGACATAACATTTAACGAATCTACATATAACGGTATGACAATCCGGTATACCGGTGATACTGAATATCATGATTCTAATCCGAATAACATGAGATCAGATGATTATTTAGAATATGAGATTTTAACTATCGATGAAGCTAAAGAAGATTTAATTGTTTGGTATCCAGGTGTAGCAGCCGGAATGATGAAAGTCTATTATGAGTTAGATGATGATACATTTAATAATCTAGCAGGAGTTGCTACTGAAAACGCAGTTAACTCAATTGATACTCAAGAAGGCGCACAACGTATGCTTGTAAAAATAGACCAAGCTATCGTTGCCAAGGATAAAATCCGCGCTAATCTAGGTGCCTTACAAAATCGCCTTGAAAACTCAATGACCAATCTAACCACACAGGCAGAAAATCTTCAATCTGCTGAATCCCGCATCTCTGATATTGACTATTCAAGCGAGATGACTAATTTTGTGCGTAACCAAATTTTAGCCCAATCTGCAGTTGCTATGCTTTCTCAAGCCAATTCCCTTCCACAAATGGCTATGCAACTGATTGGTTCTTAGAGCGCTAACTAAATACCAATTTTCGAATATTGCGAATATTACTAAACTACAATCTCTTAAGTGCTATGGACTGACGGTTAGTTTCCTGCGTGTTTGCCGACCTAAAATATCCAACTTTTTTCTAAACATAAGCCAAAATCTAAATTTTACCATACTTTCCGCAATTTAAATTCTCACCCACTTAAGTTTCCCCTTTTGTCTACCGCCCAAAGAAAGTTTTTTAGACAACATAGCGCATCATCGACTAAAAGATATCCCCAAGATTCAAAATTGCAACTTTAAATCAAAAACACCCCCTTGCACTAAGTTATATGAATAAAATCCTAAATTCCCCAACACAATCAGATTAAAATTATATTAAAATCAATATATCGTTTTTAATACATAACCTTGTATTAAAATTGATGTGTTGATTTTAAAATTCTACACCAAAAAGCACAGCCTCAACTCAAACAGCAGTAATAAGAATAGCAATGATAAAGAATAGCCCGAGAAAGGGAATTTGGAGTGGAATTTGGCTAAAATTTGATTGGAGGTTTAGAGGGAATTTAGGGGGAAGTTTAGGTGACATTAGTCTTTTAAGTGACTATAACCCAAACTTCCCAAAATCTAAGCCTAATTGAAAATCTGCTTGCAAATCTCAGAAACTAAATCAATGAACGTCTAAGCAAGTAGAAGTATTTAGCTATGCAACTAGCAAAGCACTAAACTACTTTTGCAAAATGCTCTCCATAAAGCCCAAAGCATCTTTCTGGAGCTCTTTTAGCTTTTCAGGACCTTTAAAACATTCAGTGTAAAGCTTGCAGATGGCTTCTGTGCCTGATGGACGCACGGCAAACCAACCATCTTCCGAGGAAACCTTAACACCACCAATGCTAGCGCCATTGCCAGAAGCATGTGTTTCAATGCTCTTAATGGGCGAACCAGCTAAGGTTTTCATGGTCACAGAGTCAGCCGAGAGAGATTTTAAAATCTTCTTGGTTTCAGCATCAGCCGGTGCATCCAAACGTTGATAGGAAGGTTCGCCAAGCTTCTCGGTCAATTCATGGTAGATGGTACTAGGAGTCTTACCCTCACGGGCCAACATTTCGCAGGCTAAAAGACCAAGCAATGGACCATCTTTATCTGTGCTCCAGGGTGTGCCATCAAAGCACAAGAAACTGGCACCAGCGCTCTCTTCGCAACCTAAACCGCAGCGGGCAGTCTGTAAGAACGGCACAAACCACTTAAAGCCAACCGGTACTTCCACCACAGGCCGATTAAGAAGTTGGCCCACACGATCCATAAGGGCCGTTGTTACCAAGGTCTTGCCTATGCCGCAGTCTGCTGGCCACTTATCTCTGGTTCTAAATAGATACCAGGCCACTGCTGCCAAATAATGGTTGGGATTCATTAGGCCATCACTAGTCACAATACCATGACGATCAGAATCAGGATCGCAGGCAAAAGCCAGTTGGAATGAATCCTTCATATTGAGCAAGCCGCTCATGGCATAGGGGGATGAGCAATCCATCCTGATCTTGCCGTCTTTGTCGCAAGGAACAAAGCGGAAGGTGGGATCAACCTGCCGGTTAACGATGGTCAGATCCAATTTGTAGTGATCAGCAATGGCTTCCCAAAAGACTAAACTGGCACCACCCAATGGATCGACGCCAAGATGGAGCTTGGCGTCTTGAATGAGCTTCATGTCAATGACATTGGGCAAATCATGACAATATTGGCTAACAAAATCGTGTTCTGTGACCAAGGAAGAGCCGATGGCCCGACTCCAGGGCATAAGAACAACATTTTCATTGTTTTGGGCCAAATATTCATTGGCCTTTTTTTCGATCCAGCCGGTTACCTCAGCTTCAGCCGGGCCACCATGAGGAGGATTATATTTAAAACCACCATCTTGGGGTGGATTGTGGGATGGGGTAATAACTATACCGTCAGCCAAATGATCCTTATGGGTCTTATTCCACTCAATAATGGCATGGGAGACAGCAGGCGTTATGGTATAAGCATTGTCTTTGGAGACGCAGACCTGGACATTATTGGCTACCAAAACCTCAATGGCTGAGCGGAAAGCAGCCTCGGAAAGGGCATGGGTGTCGCCACCAATGTAGAGTGGGCCATCAATCCCTTTTTGTTTACGATAATCACAAACAGCCTGGGTAATGGCGTAGACGTGTTCTTCATTGAAGGTTCTTAAAAATGAGGAACCACGATGTCCCGATGTGCCGAAGGCAACAGCTTGTTCGGGATTCTGGGGATCGGGAAACTCAGTGTAATAGGCACTCATAAGCCTAGGAATCGAGACCAATTTTTCTGGTGCCGGCAGATGTCCAGCATCAGGATGCACTTCAGCCATGCTCTTACTCCTATCTTAAAAAAGAGCCGGAAAGAACGACTCCTTTCCGGCTGCAAAAAAAAACAATTATGACTACTTTAATGGAATCGGTCTAAAGAATGGTGTATCGCCCCGTAAAATTTTCAAGGCAATCACCCCTCTAGGCATCCCCTGTTCCTTAACAATCTTATCCAAAACCGCTGGATCAGCTACAGGCTGCATATTGGCCTGCAAAATAATATCGCCAGGTCTTAATCCAGCCTCTTGTGCTGGCTCGTCATCGGCAACACTTGTGATAAACAAACCTTCGTTGGAGCGAAGATTGTGCTTCTTGCGCTCAGAATTGTTTAAAACGCGCACCGAAAGCCCTAAATGCTCAATGCTTGCATGTTTGGAAGCTGAACGTCTTCTTGATCCAGACTCAGCCCGCTGATTGCTTGAAGGCCGCTCACCAAGGGCAACAGTAGCAGTTATTTTACTGTTGTTGCGCCAAATAGCGAGATTTACGTGCTCACCAGGAGAAAAATTAGCAATGGTCCGCAAAAGTTCGGCGCTATCGGCCATGGGTTTACCATTGACCTCTAAAATGACATCACCATCTTGCAAACCAGCCTTTTCAGCTGCCTGACCACTAATAACCTGGCTAACTAAAGCGCCTTTGGCTTCATTCAAACCCAAGGCTTTAGCTAAATCATCATCCACTGGCTGAATCTGCACACCCAAATAGCCACGCTGCACTTTCTGACCCTGGCGGATCTTACCAATGATCCCCTTGGCCATGCTACTTGGGATGGCAAAACCAATGCCCTGACCACTGGCAATAATGGCCGTATTAATACCAACAACCTTGCCTTCCATGTTCAGAAGGGGGCCACCGCTATTGCCTGGATTAATGGATGCATCTGTTTGCAAAAAATTATCAAAAGGACCGGCCTTGATATCGCGTCCTTTGGCTGAAAGAATGCCTGCTGTAACTGTATGATCCAACCCAAAAGGATTGCCAATTGCCAAAAGCCATTCACCAACTCTTAAGGCATCAGAATCACCAAATTCCAAATACGGTAAAGGACGATTGGCATTGATCTTTAAAAGGGCCAAATCAGTTTCTTCATCAGCTCCGACCAATGTGGCCTTAAGCGACTCTTCTTTACCATGACCATTCTCTAGCGTCACAGTAATCGTTTCTGAATCGGCCACCACGTGGTTGTTGGTTACAATATAACCATCGGAGCTTATAATAAAACCTGATCCTAAAGACTTTTGTGAACGCCTCGGCATCTTTTTTTGGTTGGGCTTAAAACCAAAATCGTCAAAGCCAAAGAAGCGCTCAAAACCAGGGGGCAAATTTTTAAACATTTCGCCAAAAAAGTCTTCTGGCCCCATGGCATTGGTGCGTTTTTCCGTACCAATGTTCACAACCGCTGGCCCGCTTTTTTCAGCCAAAGCACTAAAATCTGCCGGTACAGCTACAGCTAGTTGGGCTAGACTTAAAAAAGCTAATAGTACAAACGTTATACTTAAAATTTTACGTGTATGCATAAAAAATTTTTTTTCCAGCCAAACTCAAGGTTTAAAAGCTTAAAAACGCCCTTAAGCTTGTGCTGCCTCCAAATAATCTAATCTAAGATCTCACTGAAATATTTTGGGCTGGGCAAAAAAGTTCCAAGCGCAATTATCCAAAAATTCTTCCGCAACAAAAAAGTTCCTGCGCCACACATTGTACCGTGTATTATTGTACCGCATATTAACGATCACCTGTTGCTAGCTTACAAATATCTAACGCTAAAAACGTTAAATTAGACACTGAAATCTTTTTAGGCCCAAATCCCAATAAGATAACTAAACCTTGCTATAGCTAAACCTTGAAGAAAGAAACTCTTGGCCTCTTACGAGCCTTTCTTGGCCAAAGCCTTCTGGAAAGCCTCAGCCAAAACACCCATACCAGATGAAGACGTTTTAGCATGCGCTTTCCAATCATGGTCATGGTCGCGATCCCGATCACGGTCTCGATCCCGGTCACGCTCGCGATTTTCTTTCTTGGGCTGTGTATCTTTGGCACCTTCAGGCAATAAACTGATCTTACGAGCGTCCAAATCAAGCCTTTGCACAACAACTGCTATGGAGTCACCAGCTTTTAAGGCTTTAAGCTCGGACTGATTTTTGGCATTCTTCAGGGCCTGCATGGGCAAAAGACCGGTGATACCAGGGGCCAAGGTCACAAAGATGCCAAACTGACTTTGACTCTCAACAGTGCCCTCATGGGCTGAACCTACAGCGAAACTCTCGGCACAATCAGCCCAAGGATCGCCCTCGGCATCACGAATACTTAAGGCTATCCGTTTAGTCTCGGGGTTGATATCCAAAATCTTGACCCTAACTTTATCGCCAATTTTGACCACGTCGCCCGGCTTATGGACCCTTTTGCCCCAAGCCATCTCTGACACATGGACCATGCCTTCAATGCCGGGCATAATCTCCACAAACGCGCCAAAATCAACCAAACGCAAAACCTTGCCTTCAACGATCTTGCCCTGGGTTAAGGTATCGCCTATCTCATCCCAAGGATCGGCGCTAGCCTGCTTGCGGGATAAGGAAATCTTGGTGCCTTTTTCATTGGTGGTAATCCCAAGGATCTTAACCCTGACAGAATCGCCCACGTTAACAGCCTCTTCAGGCGTAGCCACTCTTGACCAGGACAATTCCGAGATATGGATCAAACCTTCCACACTCTTAGCCAACTCCACAAAGGCACCAAACGGCACCAAACGGACCACTTTGCCTTCCACAATGTCGCCCACCTTAAGTGTGGCCAACATTTTCTCCAAGTTGGCAGCCCGCTCACGATCAGCTAAAGCTCTGTGCGATACGATGATATTGCGGCCATGGTTTTCCACACGCATGACCAAAAAATCAACGGTGCGGCCAGCTACTTCTTCGCCTTGACCCAAAAGCTCCATCTGGCTGCCAGGGCAAAAAGCACGTTTGCCTAACACATCTACTGAATAGCCACCCTTACAGGTGCCAATGATGCGACCTTGAACCGGAACTTTTGACTCACAAGCTTCTTCCAAAGCGGCTAGACCAGAGCCACTCATGGAGTGTGACAAACGGATTTCCTGGGGCGTCTTTTTGACAATCCAGGCTTCAACTTTGTCACCAACCTTAACTGTTTCATTACCTTCAGCATCCAAGAGCTCTTTGCGATCCATAACGCCGTCGACTTTGATGCCTACATTAATAAATACATTGTCGGCAGTGATTTCAATGACGGTTCCCGACACCTTTTGACCGGGTTCGAGACGCTGGCCTGCCTGGGCATTTTGCTGCTCAAAAAGTGCTGCAAAATTTTCAGTTTCATCCTGTTTATGGATTTGTTCTTCAGTCATCCTAATTCAGCGTGGATTCTCCCAAAAGGAGTGAAATCGCTGCCTCCATCTTTTTTTTCTGTGAATTTGACGCCAAAACGTGTAGAATCCGCGAAAGCTAGCAAGAACAACTACTTCTATTCTACGCTCACTTCTAAAATTCGGGTCTCTAACTTTTTTTCTGGCTGCATTGAATTTAAGATGTTTAGCCAAACTGTCAATGCTATTTTCCAAAAATCCTTAAATTAGCGAATAAAAAAAGGCCAAAACGCTTGAATGATCGGCACAAATTCTCTAAAAAATTTGCCCTGCCCCAAAGCCTAATAAATCTTGCATAAAGTCTAGTAAAAATTTTATAAAAGTCCTAGGCAGGAAAAATGGGCCAAAATCTTAATGAGACTAGGCTTGCCAAAATTTTTACTTGCCTTTTAAAAAATCATGCTTAACTTAACAAGAATGGCAAAATCTTTGCGTTCTGTCGCGTTCAAAAACTTCCTACTCCAAACTTTCTCCCTTTTTCCCCAGCATAACACAAAATCTTAGGTCTTTTTTGCATCCTACCCCAAATACACATTTCCCCGCAGATTTTCATC
>JAFSZE010000221.1 GCA_017455745.1 Desulfovibrionaceae bacterium
AAAAAAAGATTCACCTACAGGGAAAGCTTTAGCACCATCAGTAAAAAAAGTTAAGATTATACGTTTTAGTTCAGGATGGATTCAACATAATTCTTTAACAAAATAATATGTGCCTTACATCCCCACCCCATAAAGGAGTGGTGTTTTACGGCACAATCTTATAAAACATAAAATAATATAAAACCCAAAAAACAAGATAGGATGAAAAAAGAATAGCCTGTCAAAAGTGGCAGGCTATTCTTTTGTTTAAAAAAATATCTAATACTTTTACTATTTGGCTTTAAACTCAAGATTAAAACTAAATGCAAATTAATATCTTATAATTTAATTCTGGATACAATGATATCATTGTACAAAAATTCTTAATCTGAAAATTTGTTTCATTGTTTCAAAGGACATTACAATATATGATAATTCGTCAATCAACCAATGAAGATTTAGATCGTATTATGGAAATATATAAATATGCGCGTGAATTTATGGCAAAACACGAAAATCCCAATCAATGGGGCCCGACCAATTGGCCTCCAAAGGATTTAATTCTGAACGATATTGCCCAAAAAAATAGTTATGTTTGTTTAAACGATAACAATATTGTTGGAACATTTTTCTTTATGCAAGGTCATGATATTGAACCTACATATAGGCGAATTGAAAACGGCAGTTGGCTTGATTTATCTCCATATGGTGTAGTTCATCGCATAGCTTCTGATAATTCAATAAAAGGTATTGGAAGTTTTTGTTTGAATTGGGCTTATGACAAATGCAAACATTTGCGTGTCGATACCCATGGTGACAATCATGTAATGCAAAATTTGCTAACAAAACTTGGTTTTGTTCATTGCGGAACAATCTATGTAGAAGAAGATCCTTTCCCTAGACTCGCCTATGAAAAAGTAAGTAATTATAAAGAATAATAAATAAAGAATAATAAATAACTATAGCTTACCAATCTCTTAATGTCTAAAAAATGTTTTAGAAATATTTAGCTCATATTTTCTTTAAATATATAAACTAAATTTATTTTTTCAATGATTGTGCCCTAAAAAAATAGGTTTGTAGTAAAGTATTTTTTATCTTGTACTATCTATTTTATACCTTTTATTTTTTAAATCTTAGATATTTTTTATCTTTTACACTTTTCTACTTTTCTATCTTTTATATATTTTTATATATTTTTTCTCGTTTAAACATCTTTTATATTACATTTAACTAAGATTTTTTAAGCTTTAAAGTATAGATATATATTCATCTATATCTATCAAGCTATCTATAGATACACGTGAATAATAGCGTGATTTGTTCATCCATTACCAAAGAAACATAAGATATTTTTTTTACTTTTGACTCAATCTTCAATTTTAAATCTTAAATTTTCAATATTCAATATTCAATATTAAAACATCTATACTATTCAACCGTCAACCTTCAACCTGCTACATTCTATATTCTATCTTCTCTATTTTTTTGCTATATTTAATATTTCTCCAGAACTTTTTGAACTTCTAAACTCCTATACTTCTAAATTTATAACAGTCTACACTTCTACTACCTCTAAACTTTTCCATACGCCCATATTCCAATATTTTCATCTTATATTCCTCCTTTACTATACTCATATATTATTCTATCCATCTATCTCTCTATTTTCACAACCTTTGATACTTTTCTATTCCTATTTCGCTACCTCTAAAATCATTCATCTAGCCTAAACCTAAAAGGCTTAAGGTTAAGCTTAAACGAGCCCAAAGAAAACTTTCTCAAAAATTCTCCAAATATTTCAAGAAAAATTTTAGATTTTTTAGGCCAAGGGCCAAAAAAAGGCCCCGCACTCTTTGCACTTTGCAAAGCTGCTTATGGGCACATAGATTTGCCTTGAATTAGGCAGAAATAAAAATAAAGTCTGGTCGGGATGGCGCGATTTGAACGCGCGGCCTCAGCGTCCCGAACGCTGCGCTCTAGCCAAACTGAGCCACATCCCGGCAAAGCGTTATTTACCTAGAATTTGGCCGATTGGCAAGTTTTTTTTTGTTTGTCAAATTGGCAGGCTTCAAGTATCCTAACTGCAGAAAATGTTTGAGGTCTCTCCCCTTATGGCTTGTTCGCATATTTTAAGAAAACTAGATGTGGCAACTGCCAAAAAAAGACGCTTCAAATTAATCCAGATCCGTTTAATGTCGATTATCTTGTTTGGTCAGAAGCTAGCTAATATTGCATTTCAAAGAAATATCTAGATCTGCTGCGCCAGCCTAGTGTAAATTCTTGGCTACTTTAGAGCAAAAATATAGGCACATCCGTCACACCAAAATGCAAAAAGCTAATCTTTTCCTTTAGAAATATCTATTTGCCAAATAAACCGAAAATTTATTAGAAGCATCTTCTAAAGTCGGTGCTAATATATGGAGTCTCTGTATGATCCGTGTTCTAGTCGTTGATGATTCTATGTTCTTACGTAATGCCGTTAAAGGCTTGCTCCAACAAGATCCAGAAATCCAAGTCACGGCCATGGCACGCGATGGACAAGAAGCTATCAACAAGATCAAGGCAGCTCCTGAAGATTTTGATGTCATAACGATGGATGTGGAAATGCCCCGCATGAATGGCCTTGATGCTCTTAAAGCCATCATGGAGGCTGCACCCATACCGGTTTTGATGGTCAGCTCCTTGACCGAAGAAGGTGCTGTCACAACCCTAAAAGCTCTTGAATTGGGAGCCATGGATTTTATCCCCAAATCCATGGAAAAAGACAAAGAAGCTTTTGGCAAAGAACTGCGGCTAAAAATAAAATCATTGGCCAGGCGGAAAATCTTCATCCGTCTAAAATTCGGGCGTTTACACAAGCCAATTCCAGAGCAACCCAAAGTTGAGACAAAACCACAAACTCAACATCCACAAGCTTCATCCACCCATACTTCGATCCAACCGATTCCACCTGTACAAAAATTTACTCCCAAATCCAATCCTAAACGTTCTACAATTCCCCCAGACTATATCCAGACACCGTGCAAAGGCCCACGTGATCTAGTGGTAATCGGTGTCTCCACAGGTGGACCACCGGTCGTGCAAAAAATTCTCACGGCCCTGCCAGCTGATTTGCCAGCCTGCATTCTCATAGCCCAGCATATGCCACCAAGTTTTACAGGCCCATTTGCCAAGCGTTTGAATGGGGTGAGCGGCCTAACTGTGACAGAAGCCGTTGATGGTGACCGTTTCGAATATGGTCATGCCTATGTTTGTCCAGGGGGTAAACATATCGGTATTCGTATGCGTGGACCTTTGCCTGAAATCGCTATCACCGACGAACCTGTCGATGCCCTCTATAAACCCACAGTCAATGTGCTCATGGGCACAGCCGGCAAATACTTGGGCAGACGTACCTTAGGTGTCATGCTCACCGGTATGGGCAACGATGGTATTGACGGGGCTAAAATTCTTAAAGACAATGGTGGCTGCCTTATAGCTCAAGATGAAGCCTCCTGCGTGGTTTATGGCATGAATAAGGCCGTCATTGACGCCAGGTTAGCAAATCTCATCCTTGATACTGACGATATTGCCCCAGCTATCATTCGCACAGTGCGCGGATTATGATCTCTTAGGTGGTTATTGTAATGGATAATGAAAATCTGCAGGCTACACGCGAACAAATTTTGACGCGACTCAAATCAGACGACACATCTGAGGTGCGCGATGCCGCCTTTTCGGCTGGCGATTTGGAAATTAGAGAGGCCATACCTGACCTGTGCAAACAGGTGGCCAGTTCCAATATCGGGGTGCAGGAAGCTGCTGAATACGCCCTGCGCAAGCTTAGAGGGCCGGAAGTAATCGAAAATATGCTGCCTCTGCTGCAAAGTGATGAGCCCTCTGTGCGCAATGTGGCCATGGATATTTTGCGCGAAATCGGCAATGACAGCATTGATAGTATGCGCCCCTACCTAAAAGGCGATGATCCTGATCTGCGGATCTTTGTTTCGGACATCTTGGGCCATTGTCGCAGTCACAAGTCAGTCTATCTACTCTGTGAGTCACTGCTCAAAGATCCTGAAGTCAATGTACGCTATCAAGCAGCCATAAGTCTTGGCAACTTGGCCTATCCAGAATCAGTAAAAGCGCTAGCTCAAGCCATGCATGATGAAGAGTGGGTCCAGTTTGCTGTGGTGGAAGCTTTGGCCAAGATCAAAGACACCTCGGCCATCAACGCCATGGTCCAATTGCTCCACCAATGTTCCCCACTAGTTAGCTCAGCCATTATCGATGCTTTGGGAGATTTAGGCGATATCAAGATCATTCCTATGCTCTTGAACGCCTTAGAAAAGGTTAATGAAGCTCTTAGACATAAGATTGTCAAATCGGTGGTCAAAATTTTAAGTGGCGGCTCCCTGGCACTTCTCCCCCACAAATTTAAAGCTAGCTTAAACGATTATCTCCGTTCGGCCCTAACCGATAGCGACGAAGAGATTCAAGAAGCTGCCCTAAATGGCCTAAAAACCATCGGCACTGCCGATGCCAGTGCCCCTGTTATTCAATACACCTTATCTCTCAATCCAGAAACATCGCCCGAACTATATGAACTAGCCATCCAAACCTTGGCCTCCATAGGCTTTACCCGGGCCATCCGCGATGCTCTGCGCAGCTCAGACGAACGCTTGGTGCATTTGGGTTTGGAGGTCTGCCAATTTATCCCTGGCCGCGAGCCCATCGAAACCTTAAAGTATCTCTTCTGGCGGGTGGACAATCCTGAGCTTAAGATTGCAGCCATCAATCAAATTGCCGCCAACGGTAACTGCCAGGATATGCCCTTCTTCCTGCAAATAATGGATGAGTGCGGCAACGCTGATATTTTAAAAGCCGCTCTGGCCTTTCTTGGCAATCAGTCAAGCTGTAGCGACATTGAAGATGTGGTCTTTAGCCAACTGGACAATCAATACCAGGAAGTCAAGGAAATGGCTTTGGAGGCCTGCATCAATCTGCATAGCCCAAATTTAAACGAGCGTTTTAGGGCCATGAGCCGCGATGGCGATGTTATGGCCAGAATGATGGCTATCTATGCCCTTGGTCGCTACAATGTGCTGGAAAATATTGCTGAAATTAGCGAAGGATTAAATGATCCTGATCCTAGTGTGCGCCGCATAAGCGTTGAGGCCTTCTTTAACTTGGGTCTTGATGCCGAACAATTCCTACCCCAATTGCTCAAATGTGCCCAGGATCCAGACAAAGATGTGCGCATGACCTTTGTCAATCTCTTGGGTCAGATCGGCAAACCTTCGGTCATGGGCTATTTGATGGAAGCTGTACGCGACGAAGACGACTGGGTCAGAATCAGAGCCATCGAAGCCTTGGGCTATGCCAAATATGAGCATGCCATCCCACTTTTGGCTGAAATTTTGGAAAATGATAACCCCATGGTTATATCCAAAGCCATTGAAGCTTTAGGTATGATCGGTGGCAATTTAGCCTTTACCGTACTTTTGGGTCTATTGAATCATGAAGATCCAGAAATTCAACATGCGGCAGCCGATGCTGTAGCCCAAATTCAAGCAGAACAGGAAGAAGCATAAGTCTATTTTTTTATGCCTTAGGGCATCTTTAATCTCACTAATACCCACGGGCAAGCCCGTGGGGTTGCGGAGAAATCCGTGACCCTGAGTGAGTAGCCTAAGTTCTCTAAATTTTTTAGGAACTACGTTACGAGAGAATATATAGTTACCTACGGATGTAGTACCAAGTCTGT
>JAFSZE010000222.1 GCA_017455745.1 Desulfovibrionaceae bacterium
AAAAATTCTAGCCTTCCCTCAGATCCCCGAGGTGTCTGCCTTGCGGGGCATCAAATCTGGAAGAGATATAAAGATTTCTAGCTATGACCAAAAAAAGATAGCTAAATATAAGGAAAGGTAGAAAGTGCTGGGAATTTAAGATCTATTCGCATATTTCTTTAATATTGGACATAAAAACCAAAATTGAAACAGAAAAAATATGACTGGTATATACTAATAAACTATTTATAATAATCTTTATATGGCCTGATAGAGGATTTATTATATAAATTAGACTTTAAGACAAATCATCATTTTTCATCAATCATCAAGTAGATCCATATTCATCCTAAATGGTAATATTCTCTAATTGATCTTAGACACTCTAGATCTATGCGAATATTTGGTAAAAAAATTTTACTTGCTTTTTATCTCTAAAGTTGATATACTTCCTAAAAGATTTTCTTGTGTACAGATTTTTGGATTAAATCCGCATCTGCCTTGTCTTAAATTTTTTTAAACCTAGCTTACCCCTTTTCTGTGGTCGAATGTGGTATGAGCATTTTTGCCAAACTAACTCTTTGTGTAGTTTTTTTCATTGGCTTTTCCATTCTGCTAACGATCCTCTCAGTACGTGACCAAATGAATGCCTTTATTGTAGCCCAAGAAAGAGAACATTTCTCGCTCCTAGGCAAAGCCGTGGAGAAAAACCTAGAAACGTCATTCCATGGATTTTTGGTTGACAAGGTTCACTTGGTTCTGCAGACCCGCAGGATATTAAGAGGCATGACGGAAAACGCTAGTCTTGATCTGCATTTAATTGAAAAATCTCTGCCACCTTCAACCGATCGGGATAAGCTTATCCAAAAATTATTGGACAATAATAGGCACAATCCCATCTTGCATAGTGAAGTAACCCTGCTAACCACCTTGGGTAAGCTTAAAACAGTTGGCATTCCAGAATTTAATGTTATCCCTAGCATACGCACAGCCAAAGATGTGCCGCTAAGCGATATTATTCAAAATATCCCCCCAGAAGGTGTTTTTGTGCTTTTGGCTAAATCTAAAAGGCACGTTAAGCAGATGCTTCTCTTTTTTCTACCATACGATGGAGAAAAATATGACGCCAAAGACGACAAGCAACGAATCCTAATCTCTGGGATAAATCTAGCCCTCATTGTGCAGCAGGCCGAAAAAATCTGGGAAGAGCGGGTCGATGTTAGCAAATACCAGTTTGATCAAATGAAATTCTATGATCAAGGCGTGATGTTCATCATTGACAAAAATTATCGGCCACTCTTGCAAAAAGGCGATTACAGTCCCATTAAGTCGCATATTGAAAAGATAGTTGCAACAACTAAGATTCAAAATCCATCCACAAGCACCATCCAAACCCACCAAGGAGATTTCCTCTGCCACAGCATCGGAATCAACGCCTACGAAGCAACTTTTATCATGGCTGCCCCCTTGGCCGTGCTTAGGGCGCCGTCAATTGAGCTTGTACGCCATCTGATTTTGATTTCTACAGCTTTGCTTATTTTAGCCCTAATCCTAGCAGCAATTACCTTATATTACATCCTAGCTCCCCTGCATAGACTTAGAGACTGTATTGGCGAACTAGCGGCTCTCAATCCGGCTTCAGAAGATAGTTTGAACAATATGGAGCAGATGCTCCAAAAACGTCTTAACCTAGTTAGGAACGATGAATTAGGCGATTTGGCCAGATCTTTTGCCGCCATGGGTCAAAAATTGGCCTCCAATATCCGCATTTCCATGGATTCTTTGGCCTCCAAACGCAGGATAGAAGGCGAATTAGCTGCCGCCAGGGAGATCCAAATTGGCATTCTCCCAGCCTTAGATCAAGACAATATTGATGCTAATTTTGCCGTAGGCGCTTTTCTCGAGCCTGCCCGTGAGGTGGGTGGAGATCTTTACGACTACTTTACTCTAGCCAATGAACAAAAAGTTCTGGTCATGGGTGATGTCTCCGGCAAAGGTGCGCCAGCCGCCCTCTTTATGACCATGTGCGTCACCTTGATTCGCTATGCCATGCACTCCATAACAGATCCAGCTGAAGTCATGACGCAGATCAATGCCTTACTTGAAGAAAACAATCAGGGCAATATGTTTGTGACTCTATTTATAGCTCTCTATGATCCCCATACGGGCAAGATATCCTATGCCAATGGCGGCCACTGCCTACCTTACATTGTTAGTGCCAATGGCGAGATCCGCACACTTGAAAACCTTAGTGGTCCATTGGTGGGAGCATTGCCTGACATAGAGTTTGTTTCCTACACAGACCAACTGCAAAGTGGCGAAAGCTGTTTTCTGTATACCGATGGCCTAACCGAAGCCTTAAATCACGACCTAGAACTCTATGGTGATGAACGTCTGGCCAAGTGCCTAAAACTTAATGCTGGCAAACTACCCAAGGCTCTCCATGAAGCTGTTTTTCAAGATATCTGCAATTTTCGTCAAACAGAACCAGCATCAGATGACATAACCATGCTCACTTTTAGTCGCTTGTAATTAATCATCCACCTATTTGCTTTTTTCGACAAATCTTTGGATTTACATGGTAGAGAGCTTCATCCCACGGTTTTAACCGTGGGATGAAGCTCGAAAAAAAACTTGATGTGAACTACCGCACCCCATAAAGGGGTGAGGCTTCCATCAAACAGTTCACCAGACTAAGTATATTGAAAAATATACTACGATAGATCTGTCATGACACCTGTGGTTGACGCAATAGACCACTGCTCTGTCGCAAGTCATTAAGTTGGGTTGGAGTAATTAAGGCCCTGTGTGGTTTGCTTGAACTCGCTTATCTATCATTGTCGAGTTGAAGTCAAAAAATCTTATTTGGTAACAGAATAAGATGATTATGCATAACCTGTTGAAAAACAGTGTGGTTCCTTATGGTATATTACGTTTCGGCGTAATTCTTGAAGCCCATCCACCAGGATGGCCGCAAGGTCGATTCGTGTAGGTGGATACAAGAAAAAGCTCAAACGCCTAAATTTTGGATCTGAGACGCCAAGAATGGGCTCATCTGATATACG
>JAFSZE010000223.1 GCA_017455745.1 Desulfovibrionaceae bacterium
GCTGCAGCAGCACGGCTGGCTAAGGCTAGAGCTAAGAAGGAAGCAGCTACCGCGTCCGTGTAGGGCCATCACCATTGCGACTCCATTAGCCCTTTTTGAAGCTCCTTAGGTTAGTGGATAGCGTGGCTTAAGTGTAACGGCGAATCCTCCACTAAGTGGAAGGTGGCGTGCCACGCACGGGGTCACGCCACCTTTTCTTTTATCCTTTTACCAACAGAGCACGATTATGGATTGCAAGCTAATCACCACCAGGGAAGTTGCCCTATTATTGAATCTATCAACAAGAAATACAAAAGCCCTCCTGATTAAGGGAGGGCTCAATCCAATAAATGTAGGTAAGGGCAAGAAAAAGGTGGATCGGTGGCTAGAGTCAGCAGTGACTGCCTTGATTCAAAACCTGCACACAGATGCGCAACCAAAGCCTAAAAGGCCTGCCAGAAAGCGCACACCTGGGCTAAAGGCATCGGTGGTTTCTATGAGCATCGATGATCTCTATGCCTTGACGCAACGAAAAAATATACAGTAAAGCTTGCCGAGACGTATTCGGCATTGGAGATGAAATGGCAATCCGATACCGTAAACAATATGGAACTTGGCAAGTTTACTGGAACAATCCCTACACAGGGAAAAGGGAATCAAAATCTTTTGCAGACCAAAAGGAAGCAGAAAAAGAAAACTCTCTGGTCATATATCGACTGAAGTATGAACCAGAGAGTTTTAAACCCTTAGAAGGGCTAGATGCAACAACAGCAACACGAACTTTAGAGGCGGTCTATCTAGAGTACTTGATCGCAAAAAAGTTTAGCAAGCGAGAGCTTAGCAAACACCGGTCACATTTTCAATACACCTTGAAGATGCTTGGGGAAAAGAATGTCACCGAGATCACTCGCGATGATCTCGAGGCGGTCAAGCGGTTCCACGTGGACAACTTTTCTGCAGCCACAGCCAACAACCGGCTCAGGATTTTGCGGACAGTCATCTACTTTGCTAGAGACAAAGGCTACATGGACCCTATAGCCTTTCCAAAAATCCCCTCGCCCTCCTATCAGCACTTCATCCCACCGTCCCAGGAGGAATTTGCGGCAATTTTTTCTTGTGCACCGCCCCACCTACAAAGAGTGATTATCCTAGGTGGATACTTTGGTGTGCGTACAGGTCAATGCGAACTCTTTCAATTGACTTGGGACGATGTCGATTTGGAGCGTAGGCTTCTTAGGATTCATGGAAGCCACAAAAACGAAAGCGCACCGTGGCGAGAAGTTCCAATCAGACAAAGTCTGATACCACTGTTTGAACAATGGCAAGCGGAAGATCTTGCTGTAGGTGCGCAGCATCTAATCAATTATAATGGCAAGCCCGTAAAAACTATTAGGGGAAGTTGGGAAACAACATTGGAACGTGCGGGCATCACACGTCGAATCAGGCCCTATGATTTGAGGCATATGTTTGGAACCGAACTGGTGGCTGCCGGAGTAGACATTGGAACAGTCTCCAAGCTTATGGGACATAGCTCACCCACCATGCTTCTAAAACACTATCAGTATGTCTTGGATAAGCAGAAGGTGAGTGCGGTTGAATCACTGCCTGAGATGTGCCATGTGCCGCGGTCATGTGCCGCAAAAAACACTAAGCCAGATGATAACCCGCAACCCCTTGATATTATTGGCGTCACCAACGAGATTTGAACTCGTCTTGGCGGCTTGAGAGGCCGCTGTCCTAACCGGATAGACGATGGTGACAAAATTATATTTACGATATTTTTGTCTAAATCGAAAAATCTGGAAAAAATATAGATAGGCTAATTTTTGGACTTAGCCTACAGGTAGCGCATAAGGCTATAATTACGACTCAAGAGATGCCAGAATCTTTGTAATTATGGCGTTAAATTTTGCGCCTGCGAACTAGCGCTATATATAGCCATCTAGGATCAAAATGTCAAGAGAAAGGCCCTTTTATTTAAATTTTTGCAAATAAAACTGTAATTTTATAATTTTACGATTTTATTTTGTAGTTTCTGGAAAAAAATTGCTTAAGAATAAATGTTTAAGCCATTTATAATCATGCATCAAAGAAGAAAAATTCTGAATAATTATTGTAAAAAGATAAAATTTCAGGTAAAGAGCTTTTTTAGTAAAACGTATAAGATATATTTATTTATTTCAACAAGGTGTAGTCGAGCACTCTACATCTTGCTGAAACAATCTTAAGCTAAATTAAAAGAAGTACAACCGTATATTTGATTATAAAATTAGCGGATCTGGTAAGCTGACTGACTTACTTGGTGTTGATATCCAGGCATACTGCTTACCGAATGCCAGGAAGTATAAATAGTTAAGCAAACAGAACCAGCTAAAAAAAGAATGGCAATAATTTTTTGCATAGCATATCTCCCTATAAAAGATAAAAAATTGTTACAACTTACGTTTTTTGTAGAGATTAAATCCGATAGATTCTCTAGATACGTCACTTGAAAAACATGGATAGACACTGTCATGTGGCATATTGAATATTTATAGTTACCACGATGCTCTTAGCACAAATTGTACGATCTGATAAAGGTTGGGAAGAAAAGTTAAACGTAGGAAAAACCTCGATTTTAAGATCATGTTAAAAGAATAAATAACTCTAAACCAACTATATTGGAAGTTTAGAGTGTAAAACACAGCGTCACAGTGGCCAGGATCTAAGTCATAAAATTGATTTATAGTGAGAAATCAATTTTTGGGGTTTGTCATTCGAGGGAGAAAGAAAATAGTCCTTTTGCGCAAATTGTCAAGGGGGAGATTAAAAGAAAGCTTGTGAAAAAAAGAGCAAGGCCCGTTATTAGCCTAAAAAACTAGGCAAATGCAGCCTCAAAAGACTAGGAACAGGCAAGTGCTTGCCTAAGATCTCTTTCGTCAAAAAAGACGTCTCGATCGTGGTTGTTTAGCTAGCTTAACCTATTGACCATGTCTTTTAACGTGGTTATTTTTTTGAGTAGCCTTTTTGGAAAATAGCCTTTTTGAGTCTGATTTTTTGATGCCAGTTGATCTTGCGCTGTGTTGAAAAAGACACAAAAAAGCTAGCCGTAAGTGCCTAGCAATTTTAAAGATTTTGCCTCTAGCACAGTTTGTCCAACAAATATTACGGTTTATGCTTCGATTGCCTAGCGATTGCCTTCTTATTTTAAATCAAATTAGGACATTAGCCTAAACGTGTGCCAAAAAGCCAAAACACTTGTGTCTACCCAATTAGCCTTTAGGCTAGAGCCTCTAAGCAAATCTATGTTCTAAGACATATTTTGAGCGAATGGCCCATCAAGAGAGTGCGACCGGGCTAAGTTTTAAGAATGTTTGTTTACACGGATCTTTCCATTCAAGCCGCCGTTTTATGATTAAAACTAAAAAGTAGCATCAATCTTCATTACTTTAAGGATAAAGACTATGCCCATAGATGTTAATGGCTACAATGCTCAATTTAGGAATTTTGTCGATTTTGCCAACGAAAAGATTGAGGCCGTGACCGGAAGAGTGTTGCAAGGCTTGATGGTACAATAGATATTAACACTCGCACCATAACAGTGTACTTGAATCATGAACATAGAAGACATAGCCACCGCCATGGCTCAAAAATTTGCCATTGAGGAACTTCATAGACAAGACGGTTTGCTAGAAGTAGAAATCGATGGGGCGCTAGTTCAAATCGAGGAAACCGATGGGGATGATTTTATTTTTAAAGGACTCATTGGTGATCCGCCGTCGGATGGTGGGGAAGTGTTTGCTAAAATTGCCCTGGAAAGCAATATGGCTTTGATGCATACGAAAGCTATGGCCATTACCAGAGATCCAGAATCTTCTGTCTATGTCTTAATTGAACGTATTCCTCGTGCTCACGTTTCAGACTTTGAGATCTTCTGTGACTACCTTGGAAAATTTATGGATACACTTGATTTGTGGCGCAATATGCTTCATGACTTCTCCCCAGCTAAGGCCATGGCTGCTTTAGACGCAGATGAAAAAGAGGCGCAGGCTGTCAATGCCCTACGCTATGGTTTTTTGCGGGCCTAAAGATAAACAGAACCATTACACCTTAGAAACTATCATAATGTACACAAAAGTATATCAAAATGATGCTCTAAATTATGTATTGCTACATAATTTTACAATTAATTGATAAATCAATAATTGTGTTTATGGATCATTGTGTACGCGTTTATCGAGAAAAAATCAAAATAAACGTAATTTAACAATTTACTTCCGCTGGCCTTGGTGCTAGACCTCTACCTGTTGTTACACAGGCTACTTGCATGAAAATCGTTGAAGAGTTGGTATAGAATCGCAATAGAGTGATGGAAACATCTTTCGTGCAATTTGCCATGCCCC
>JAFSZE010000224.1 GCA_017455745.1 Desulfovibrionaceae bacterium
AATTCTAACCAATGAATTTAGACGGTATTTTAAGTTTTGTTCATTGCGTCTATGAGAAGATGCAATTGCCAACATTTTTCTAGTTAATGCCAAAATACCTAGCAATCTCGCTTTTATTTAAGGGTGTAGCAAGCTAGGCGACTTCATCATTGCAAAAACTTGTCAATCTGCTGTAATCGTCAGCCCATTGTCTAAACTCACGAACAATGCCATGCTTTAGACAAAACACTCTAGCTAGACTACAGTACCATTAAGGTTTGTAGAAGGCAAGCTCTCGCCTTTTGAGGCTGATCATCTCTTGGCGCTTTTGCAAACAATGTGGACAGACGTACACGAAGATCAAAAATATTTTTTATATTCATCACTATTTTTTTAATAATTAGGTTAATAAACAATATCGTAAATAACGACATTACTTAGGCTAAGAACATTTTTAAGAGTAAAAAATTAAGTTGATATATATTTAAGTACTGCAATTTAATATTGAAAACCTTATTTGACTATATATTGATACGATATTATCATCACTTCCTATCAAAAGGAGACGTCATCAAATTCTTAGTACTAATTTATTTTTCAGAAAAATTGAAAAGTGATGTCAGGGATCTTCTTGCTTAAAATATCTTGTATTGGAAAACCTAGAACTTAAATTTTCAACACTTTGGCCAATAGTAGACTCATCTTCACAACGGCACGTCTTTTTTCCAAAGTCCCTCCTCACTTCTTTCATCAAGCATCATTTAAAAATAAGTCCAGGAGGAATCGTGTCTACAGTGCCCAAGAATCCCCTTGAGGATAACGATCTTATAGCCTACAAGTCCTTTCTTCTTGAGCGCGGCGCCCGCTTTCAACAAGAGTATGCCCGCATCTTGGCCAATTATGATTCTCTCAGAACTTATGCCGATCTCCACAAAAACTTGGGCTTACATTTAGTTCAGGAAGGTGCAAAGCGTTTTTGGCGCTGGCGTGAATATATGCCAGGAGCCGCCGTCATTTGGCTGACCACAGAGCGTTTTCATTTTCAACGTCACGCCAAGCAACGCTTTACTGCCACAGGCGATGGCTATTTCGAGCTCATCCTGCCCTATGAAGCTCAGTCATGGCATGTATGTCGAACTTAGAGTTGAACCGGCTGGCTATGAAGTGGTCAATGCCGAAGGCATACCCACGGCGCTCAAGCGTGTTCCGGCCTTTGCCAATTGGGTAATTCAAAATACGGAAATTCCCACCCAGTGGTGTGCCAGAATCTTTCAACCTGAAGAACCATATGTCTTTGTCCACAGCCGTCCCCCCAAAGCCTCCTTTCAACGCATTTACGAGGCTCATGTGGGTATGGCTCAGCCAAGCGAAAAACACATTGGCGAATCCATTGGCAGCTATAAGGATTTTGCCAAAAATATTCTACCGCGCATTAAAGAGGATGGCTACACCACAGTCCAGCTCATGGGCATCCCTGAGCATCCGCTCTATCGTTCCTTTGGCTATCAGGTAAGCAGTTATTTTGCCCCATGTTCGCGCTTCGGCACCCCCTCTGACTTTAAGGAACTAGTGGACACAGCCCACGGCCTTGGCCTTAGTGTGCTGCTTGACATCACCCACGCCCATTCCTGCTCCAATACCGAACAGGGTCTTTCCAACTACGATGGGACAAGATATTTCTTCTCAGAAAAAAGCAATCAGTGGGGCACACCGACCTTTGACTTTTCCTGTGAGATGACACGCCGCTTCCTGCTCTCCAATCTGCGCTACTGGCTTGAAGAGTATCAAATTGACGGTTTCCGCTTTGATGCTGTCGGCAATATGCTCTACAAAGATTTTGGTCGCGACGACAATTTTTCACACACGGGGCGCTGTTTTTACGGAAAAGACGGCAAGCCACGGGCTGACGAAGCTGGGGAACTTTATCTCTGCCTTGCCAATCGCCTCGTCCATGAAATCTTCCCCTCTGCCTTTACCATTGCCGAAGAATTTTCAGGTATGCCCGGTTTAACCTGTCAGCCTGAAGATGGTGGACTTGGTTTTGATGCCCGTTTTGCCATGGGCATTCCTGACTATTGGGAAAAATACATCAAGGAGCCCCAAGATCTTGGCAGCATGTGGTATGAGATGAACAATCATCGCCCCTATGACCGCACTATCAGTTATGTGGAATGTCACGATCAGTGCATCAATGGCGACGATGCCATGATTTGGAGACTACTTGGCGATGACATGTACACCTCCATGCTCATGGAAAGCGAAACCTGGAAAATTTCCCGGGGCCTGGCCTTCTATAAAATGATGCGCCTTATCACCTTTGCCACCTCTGACCTCGGCTATCTCAATTTCATGGG
>JAFSZE010000225.1 GCA_017455745.1 Desulfovibrionaceae bacterium
CAAGGCATTACAGGCAGCAATGCGCCCAAAATGATAACTATCATTGACTATGGGCGTTAAGATGTCCACGGTCTGCACAATGGCCATCTTGGGAGGAACAGTAAGGACACAGGCATCTTCATTGCGCGCTCTGCCTGCTAAAATCCGCCCTTCCAAGGGAGAAGAATTCATGGCCGTGAGCTTAGATAGCAGAAAGTCCAGAGACCCTGGACCAACCTTGGCCGCTCAACCAGCCGCTCTAGTTTTTTCCAAAAGCTTCATCCCAAAAATTCTCCTCTGCTCTTTGCAAAAATTCTTCAAATCTCAGAGAGCACTTTAGCTTAAGCCATTTTCTCCCAAGCTAAAGCCTAGGTTTTAGATTGTAAACCTGGCAATTATGTTTGTAATTTCCTTGCATTTCAGCTGCATAATATTCTGAAATAAACACCTGCAAAAAACTATCAATTTTAAATATCATCTAATTGATAGTTAGACCAAAAAACATGCTTATCTAAAACCTTAGGTACAAAAAGACAGTTAAGAACGTACAACTTTAAGTAATTTTAAAGTTAGATAAAAATTGATTTATTTCCGCAAAACCCCTCAGCCAAGGCAAAGTTTAGACCTCTTTACTTCAACAAATCCCGCAAGATTTCGGCCACCTTTTGCCCAAGCAATTTATGGGCCGTAGCTGAGAGATGCAAACCGTCACGGGCATCAGCCCTTGGGATTAAACTTGCCACGTCAAAGAAGGCTAAATTTGCCTGCTTGGCCAAAGCCTCAAAATGCACAGCCAAGGGTTCAAGGCGCACCATTTGCGCTGCTCCCATTTCTTCCTCAAACTCTTCAAGCCAGGAATCGGCCACAGGTGCTGGGGCAAGTAAAAGGATAGGGAGATTTGGCGTAATCTTGCGAGCCTCCAGAACAATCCGCAAAAGATCAGCGCAAATCTCACTTGCTTGACGGTATAGGGGGGGTAAAGCGTCATTGGTGCCTAGCATAAGCACTAAGGCCTCCACAGGCAGTGACTGCTCAAAAATCTTGGCAAAACTCTTGCCCCCAAGCAAGCTTGGCTCACTTAAGGGATGATTAAAGCAGGCATTGCGCCCATTTAGCCCCTCCTCAAGAGCCAAAGATCCTGGAAGAAGACTCTGCACCACCATAGGAAATCTAATTTCGGCAGAAAAGCGCCCTCCCCCCTCAATGTAACCCCAGGTATTGGAATCACCATAAAAAAGAATGCGTTTAGGCATAGCCCCCCCGTGGTTGACCAAGATTGCCCACATTGCTTAAGCTCCCTTATACCTAAATCCGTGAGAAGCTTTGTGAAAAAAATTATAACTAGCCAAAATTACTGAATTTTTAGAGGAAAACAGACTTCACCCAACACGTGAATGAAAAAACTTTCAACTTAACAAAACAATCGTGACGCTTATAGTAAAAAATTTATTTAATTTTCTTCAATAAAAACAATACCTGAATTCTTTTTAATTACAATACATTTTTATTTTAAAAATCTACTATTTTCTTTTTCAGAAATATAGTAAATCCGTGATTTTGTTCCGTGTAAAACATAATATTTGTTAATAAAGCTGAAAATTGCTCCTGGGAGCACACGATTCATGTTATTTTTAATATGCTTTGAAGGAAAAACTTGAAACCGAGAAATTTCTTTTCTTATTGCTTCACAACCAAATTCTTTTTCTCGGCGTATTCTGTAGCTTGCAATGGATAACTCTTTTTGTTCACATCTGTCATTCCGATTTTTTGCTATTATTTCTTTATCGAGTTTATAGGTTCGTTCTGAAACTTTATGAATAACTTGTCTGTTTTGGCGTCTGAAACGGACAGCTCTAAGTTCAGTTGAACAAATGACATCTGGTATTGAATTCATACCGATATAAGCAATAGCAGCAGCATCTAAACTATGATCTTTTTGAACATTGTAAAGATTCCTAAACCTTGCAGTATCATAGCCACTAACATCAAGCACATGTCTTCGCCAAATTTAGTTTGTAAACGTTTAAAAATGTAGGGTGCTGCAACATGTAATACTGAAAGATGATGATATTTTTTAAAAAGACCTTGATACAGACTACTTTTTGATAATTTTCCTGTATGAAGTTCGGTGTGACATTCATGACAAAGGCAAACTAAATTTTCTGGAAGATCACTACCATTGCGAGATCTCTTGGTCAGATGGTGTACATCTTCGGCAGGCTTCGCGCAGTTGACACAAACGCCTTTATCGCGAGCTCTGACGTATTCTTTTGTGTTCGCATAGCCTTTCATTCTGCCATTTTGAAAGTCTGTACCTAGCACAGATCCATCTTCTAGGCGCATAAAGGCGAATTTCGGCATTTCAAAGACTACAGTCTTAATGGGAAAATACTTTGCAAGTCGTTCTACTAAACCACAAGTACATTGAATTAGTTGTCGGACAGTAGGAGTAATCCAGCCATCCGGACGAACCCTGTTCATAAAACGAGGTTCCTTGTTGCGAATGACTTTAACTGTAATTTCACCTTTATCATATCCTGGATACTTGCGAGTTAATGGCGCTTCTAGAGTAGTATTACACTTGATGGCGCGACGATTTCTTTTTTCCCGACTATATCGACGGCATTCCGCTCTATGCAAGCTTCTCTCAGTCATGTGGCGTTTAACTTCTTTATTCTTCGTTTCTAAATGAACTCGCAAAATTGTTTCTGGCTGATCGTTCTTATGTGGAAGAACCAAGGCCACTCCGACATTTTCTCGGCCAGG
>JAFSZE010000226.1 GCA_017455745.1 Desulfovibrionaceae bacterium
GACTTTTTTTGAGCTTTAAATTGGCTATAGTTTTAAAAAATGCCCGTATTGCTCTGTTATTTAACTTAAGCGATTTGAAGATTTGAACTTAGCGGAGCAGGTCAGTATTAAGTTTAGCAATACCAAGCTAAGTTTTTTTTATTTTTGTAGCGATTACTATAAAAATAATGATAGGTGGTTTTGATGGAATTCACTGAACCGGCCATGAGGCCTCCTCAAGAAGCTAATTCTTTATTCCTAAGAGCTACTCAGGGTTGCTCATATAATGATTGCCACTTCTGCTATGTGTCCCGTGGTTATCCTTTTATGGCCGTTAAACCAGAAGATCTTGAGCACGAAGCTATGGCCTATAAGCCATTTTTTAGCTCCAACACCAAAGTCTATTTGACGGGCTCCAATCCCTTTGTGCTGCCGTTTAACACTTTGAAGACTTATATAGCGGCTATTCGTAAAGTATTTCCGAATTTTAGTGAACTCAGCATGCAAAGTCGCATTGATGATATTAGTCGTAAAAGTGATGCCCAATTAAAAGAATTACATATGCTTGGGCTTGCCCAATTATATATTGGTACCGAAAACGGGAATGAGGAAGTTCTAAAGCTAATGAACAAAGGGCACACTGCGGCTCAAACCGTCGAAGAGTTGCATCGTCTTGATAAAGCGGAGATTGCGTATACCACTTTTTATGTCCTAGGTTTAGGTGGAAAGGGTAGGGGGAAAGCCAGTGGTTTGGCTACAGCAAAAATGTTTAACCAAGTTAATCCAAGGCGCATAACTACTACGGGCATGACCATTTTTCCCAATACTCCAGTTGCAGAAATGCTTAAGCTGGGAGAGTATTTTGAGGCAACTGAGCGAGAAAAAATTGAGGAGCTTTTGATCTTCTTAGAGAATCTTAATATCGACACTTTTTATGATGGCATCCATTATCTAAATTCGCTAAATTATCGTTTTGCCAATAGTAATAAAGAATTTAAACGAAGAGTCTTAGAAGATATTCGTGAAATTTTACAGAATTATTCAGATTGGGAACTTGAAAAAATGGTCAATCGCAAAGAGAAGCATTCTCTGTAAGTGCATAGTAAATTGAACTATGGTGACTTGTTCCAATAAATTCAAGCAATTTGAATCAGCAAATAAATATTGTTAAATTTTAAGGAGTGATGATTATGGCTAGAAATATCTTATTGCTAAATGGTAGCCCACGTTTGAAGGGGACTACCGCAATGCTTTGCGATGCCTTTATTAATGGCGCAGAAAGTGTTGGACATAAGGTAACTCGTTTTGACTTGCAAAAAATGGATATCCATGGCTGTCTTGGCTGTATGAAAGGTGGCAAAGATGCCGCTAGCCCCTGTGTCCAAAAAGATGATATGGGAAAAATTTATCCAGCTTATGTAAACGCTGATTTAGTGGTACTAGCTTCTCCGCTTTACTATTGGAGCTTTTCTTCCCAACTTAAAATGGCCTTTGATCGCTTATTTGCTGTTGCTGAAACTGATCCAAAATATGCCAACCCTATCAAGGACTGTGCTTTGATTATGGCTGCCGAGGGAGATAGCGAAGAAAATTGGAAGCCTGTACTTGATTACTATAAATCTCTAGTTGGTTTCATGGGATGGCATGATTTAGGGAAAATTTTGGCTGGGGGAGTTCTCGCAGCAGGAGCCGTTGCCGGTAAGCCTGTCATTGAGGAAGCCCGTAAGTTTGGGGCCGCTCTTTAGAGGTAAATTTCATGGCAACAACCCCACAAGAACCCCAAAATGGCCAAGTTAATCGTCGTAAATTACTGAGCTTTGCAGGTATAGGATCATTATTAGCCCTAGCAGGAGGAGTCGTATACAAACATTTTTCAGCGACATCTGCTGTTAAGGTTGAGTCTTTTATGACATCTGGTAGTGGCCGAAAAAAGAATATTTTGGTGTTGACTGGTAGTGGTCGTAAGCAAGGCAATAGCGATCTTTTGGCCGAGGCCTTTGTCAAAGGTGCGCTGGAAGCCTCACACAATGTTAAGGTTTTTCATTCAGGTCGCGAACCTATGCAAGCCTGTAGGCATTGTGGGGGATGTTGGAGTAGGGGAAAACCTTGTGTCATAGACGATAGTTTTGAGAAACTTTTTCCCTGGCTTGAGCAAGCCGAGTTATTAGTTTTTTGTAGCCCTCTGTATTGGTATAATTTTAGTGGGCACATCAAATGTGCTATGGATAGAATGTATCCTTACTCTCAAAAAAATCGTCTAAGAGATATGCAGGTTAGGGAGACAATGTTGCTAATGTGCGGCCAAAGTCATTTTTTGCGGTCGTTTGCAGGTCCTGCTGAAGCCTATAGACAAATGATTGGATATAAACATTGGAATGATCGCGGGCGGCTTTTTGTTACAGGTGTTGATGAATACGGCGAGATTGTTAAAGATAAAGCCTTAGTCACTGCCGAAGAGATGGGAAGAAATGCCTAATTTTTAATAATTTTTATAGTTCATCTAGCATAAATAAACCGCTACCCCTTAGTGTATAAATTGGTGAGAGCCTTTTTTTTAAAGTATGCGCCGTAAAACCACACCCCAGAACTGGGCGGAGTTTTACGGCGCACCCATTTTTAAAAAAATAAAGTA
>JAFSZE010000227.1 GCA_017455745.1 Desulfovibrionaceae bacterium
CGCACGGCCTATTCGCTTACTATAACATATTTATGTTACCCGAAGCTTCACGCATAACCTTACGGCGATACATGTCCGGTTTGTTTCTAACTGATGGCTAGTCTAGTTAGGGGGAAGTTACATCCCCATGAGAAAATCACCCTCGTGGCGCACCATAATTTATTACTTGCAATTTTAGATACAGCCTGTTTATTTACTCGATAATAATATTGTAAACACTGCTTATTCTTTATACCATGTATATTTTTTATGCTCATATAAAATATTTTGGTTTGATATCTTGTATCTATTCGTAATAATAACATAATTATCCATCTCATTTATAAATCATTTTGTTAATTTTTTTAAATATAAAAAGATCTGTTCTATCTATAGTTAATAATATACAAGCTAAAAAAAATACAAATACTGCTGGAGACGTCACTTGCAAGAAACTATAAAGTTTGCTAAACTGAAAAATTGCTGTCAGAATGTAATGCCATATTTGATTTCCAGACATACGTCTCTGATGCTCGGCGAAAAGAAATTTTCAAATTTTAGCGTCTTTTTGGAGTTACGTGATGAAAAAACTACTCAGTTTGGTTATGGTGTGTGGCTTGATTCTAGTTGCCATCAACGCCATGGCTGCTGAAAAACGTTTGACCTTTGCAACAGGAGGCACATCTGGAGTCTATTTTCCGTTAGGTGGTGCCATTGCCCAAGTTTTGACGGCTAAAAGCAATGGTGCCTTAGACGTTACAGCTCAAGCTAGTGGCGCCTCCGTTGAAAATATCCGCTTGATTGATGCTGGTGAAGTCAATATGGCCATTGTGCAAAATGACATAGCCGATGCTGCTTATAATGGCACTGCTCCCTTTAAGAAAAAGTTCCCTAATGCCAGAGCTATAGCCAGACTCTATCCTGAATATTTACATATAGTTGCCAGTACAAACAGCAACATCAAAAAAATGGCTGACTTTAAAGGCCACAAGGTTTCAGTGGGTGTCCGTGGCAGTGGCAATGAATTAAACTGCCGCCAAATTTTCAAATTTTTTGGCTTAAGCTACAAAAACATCACCCCGATGTTTCTGCCCTACGGCGACACTGCTGAGCAATTCAAAGACAGACTATTAGATGGATTTATCTTTACCATTGGCACACCTAATCCAGCCATTCAAGACATAACTACCGCTCAAGAGGTACGGTTCATTCCGCTTCAAGACTCTGATATTGACGCCATAACCAAGCAATTCCCCTATCTGGTGAAAGATTCCATTCCAGCTAACACCTACAAAGGTCAAACTCAACCGGTGCCAACCCTCTCAGTACAAGCTATTTTAATTGTCAACAAGAATATGTCAGATGAAGATGCCTATAATATCACCAAGACTTTGTTTGACAACCTGCCAGAAATAGCTAACGAGTACGATATGGCCGCTGAAATTTCTCTCAAGCAAGCCAAAAATGGTATAACAATTCCATTCCATCCTGGTGCAGAAAAGTACTTTAAAGAAAAGGGTTTGGGTAAGTAGATTTTAATTTTTTAGCTCGGGATGGAACATTCTATCCCGAGCTTCTTTTAATATTTTGTCAGTAAATATTTATTTTTCACAATGAAAATTTTTGTCAGCTTATTGTTATTACTATTCTTACCACTGATAAGTTATGCACAAAATAATCTATATTTGTGCTTGCTTGATAAAAATGGAAAAATTTTATTTAAAACAGAAATTAATCAAAATAGTCAATTTGGAATAAGATTTATTCATTCTGTAGCAAAAACTCCGGTTGAAGATTGGTTTTCAGTTCAAAACGGTCATATATATCTAGAAAAAACTATCTATCACGACTTTGGTGCAGGATTACCATATAAACCAGACCAAAATCAAAATATGAAATTTACGGATGATGAAATAATAATTTCTGGTTACCATACAAAATTATCCCAATTCGATCAATTGGTTGGACATATAGCAAATCATACCTTACTTTTACCACAATCGGATAAAACAATCGCTGAAATTCCACTCAATAAACTTGCTAAACCTGGACAATCAATTACATTTATTATTGAAAAAATTTAATTAGTATAATATTTAAAGTCCAATATATCAACTATTATATTTGTTAAATTTACTGGCTGCTATCACTAATAAATGAGACCTAACTAGCAATGCCTATAGCACCTGATAAATGCTGAATATCTGAACTATCTTGAAAGATTTACATATAGTACTACAGTTTTCTAACCTATGCTAAAAAAGTTACTAGTGTTCTACCAATAGAAATAAGATGCAACTATGGATCCAATTTTTGCTGCCAATGAGACATTGGGACGCTTTTTTGATTTGACTTTGCCAGTTGATCCTATTGCCATCGCAAATCAGATGGGAATCAATGTTTATTACTCTGACAATTTAGGAAAATTAACAGGCTTTTATGATGCTAAAAAAAAGGAATTTCTGATCCACGAACACAAATCATCCCAAAGTCAACGTTTTTCTATTGCGCATGAGTTGTAAGGAGCTGTCTGGAAATAATATGCAAAACCCTAGAAAATTAAATGCAGAAGTGATGCTCTGCACGCCCCCTTTTTTCTTCTAGAAAACGACAACTTATTTATAGACAGATCCTAACCATTCAGGTGGGGTAAAGGGATGTTGATTTTGTGGGGTTTACCGACCCAAAAATATCTAAATTATCTCTAAATACAATCTAATATCTAGATTTTATAAGGCTTTTTCGTTTTGAATTGCCCCCCCACCTGAATGGTTACCATGAGTTGGGACATATTGTATTAGGACACAGAACAAACGCTTCTAAAAAATATACTCATACAGAATCCAAAGAGCAAGCAGCTAATGCATTTGCCAAATATTTGCTTATGCCTACTATGGCCGTACGCACAATGGTTGAACAACGCGACATGATGTTCGATGAATTATGCACAACTTTTGATGTATCTGAACAAGCAATGGCTATCAGACTAACAGAGCTTAGACTTGTATAAGCAAACCTAAGAAAAATACTAACACAAATCCACTTACAACGGGAAATCCTGCATCATGCCGGATATATCGTGAAGATGAAAACAAAAACTACTCCCCAATTTTTTGTAACTCCAAGCATATTTCAGAGTAAGCTTTGCCAGAAGTGAGAAAGCAGGCTTGCAGGCCAAATTAACGGATACATGATTAGTTAACATCCATGATCCGACTTTTTTTGGATCGACTATCTACATCTTTGCCAGTCAAAATATCTCCAAGAATCATCCAGCCAATGCCAATCTCTAATGCTCACCTTTTCATTCCTAACCTGCATAGTGGCAGTCTTTGCAGCCTTTGTAGCAGGCTTTGTTGATGCAATCGCTGGAGGTGGTGGATTAATAGTGCTACCAGTCCTCCTTTTAACAGGTCTTCCACCGCACGTTGCGGTTAGCTGCAACAAATTCAGTTGCACCTTAGGCACAGCTGTGGCTCTAGCCAATTTTGCCAGATCCCATCTTGTTCTTTGGAAGACAGCAGCTCTCGGTGTGGTATTTTCTCTTGTGGGATCCTACTTTGGCACACGTTTGGCCCTATCCATCTCTCCAGAAATCTTTGCCAAAACCTTGATCTTGCTCTTGCCAGTGGCCTTAGTGGCTACCATTGTGCCGCCAAGACAGCCACAGAATGCCAAACCTAAAACCTGGCTTATCCCCATCATCTGTACGGCTATTGGCTGCTATGATGGCTTTTTCGGACCTGCAACAGGCAGCTTCTTAATTTTGGCTTTTCATTTCGCTCTCGCCATGGACCTGCTAGCTGCCTCAGCCACAGCCAAAGCTCTCAATTTAGCATCCAATGTGGCTAGCGCCATAACTTTTATTTGTGCGGGCACAGTCTGGTGGACATTAGCCATTCCCATGGCTGTGGCTAGTATCTTAGGCAACTTTCTAGGTAGCCGTTTAGCCATCCACGGGGGATCTCAAATTGTACGTCGTTTTTTGATTGTTGTGCTTCTTATTCTTCTTTCAACATTAATTGCTAAACATTTTTTCTAAGAAAAATCGGGGCTCAATCCGATTATTTCCTAAACATTTTTAAAGTTGACAAACAATCAATAAAAATACCCCAAAAGTGGCTTTAAAAGATAGCCATCTTTGGGGAATATTTATTTTAGAGCCTGCAAAAAATTTTTTGCCATATTACATTTCGTCCATAGTTTGGGAACACGACTATCTATTAATATCAGTCTGGCATTCTAGCGAGCATATCGATTTGTTAAAATATTAGCTTAAAACTTAATAACATTTTAAGGATATTATTAGTATCTAATCAAAAACATTCTCTATCTACTCATACCAATCTATTTAAAACTAAACATACCCTAAATCCCATCCGGCTATTATAGACAAAAGACCATGAATCACAGGCAATAAACGTACTTCTTTAATTAAGATTAGTAATATTTTAATTGGATTTAGCAATTTTTTAATTAAGATTAGCACTTTTTTGATTGCGATTGGTAATATTTTAATTAAGTTTAATAATAGTGGGATAGTATTTTAATTAAATTTGATAATGAGACCGTCAGCGTCTATGCAAAATGGTGACAGAGGCTTAGGCAATAGAGCCCACTGCCTCCTGCTTTAGGTAAGTGGAATTCTCCTATATCCTCAATTCTAGGTAGACTCGCAAGATGCAAAAAACATATCAATTCGAGACTAGACAAAAGACGGTGAATTCTCCTTATAACAGAGCCTTTTATACGTTACCTTTCCAAAGGATGGAAAATAGCAGGTATGCACCACTAGATTCTAACTAGCGAAATCCCAACTGTCGCGATCTTTACGAATTTATCGATGGTAAGTTTTCTTACTCCACACTTTGCGAATTCTGCTCATAGCCATGCAACTATTTTGTCAAATTTATTTAATTTTTTGAGACTAATTATGAATCTTAATTTTAATAGCCGTTCTTTTTGTCAAGTTTAATTAAAAATTGTTAAATTTAATTATAAC
This sequence comes from Desulfovibrionaceae bacterium, assembly GCA_017455745.1. GTDB lineage: Bacteria > Desulfobacterota > Desulfovibrionia > Desulfovibrionales > Desulfovibrionaceae > Desulfovibrio. The sequence continues at coordinate 4,982 of JAFSZE010000227.1, forward strand.
AGACAATAAATCATAGCGCATGGATCACAGATCTGCAGGTCGAGAATTAAGTTTCATGAAATGTAATTAAGTTCCACAATGCGGTGCATCGCCAGATTTTGCGGCTTTCAAACAGAGGTCATGCATATCTATACCTGTGCGTTGAGCTTCACAGTTTCAATGAGCTGTGTAATCATAGAGCGGAAGAAGATATTGTTCTCTAATATCCAGATGTTCGTGAGTCTTTCGAAGTATAAAAGCAAAGTAGCTCAAGGCTAGACAAGAGCTAATGAAGCCTGCCAAGATGATATCATTGATTCTCGTGACTTCGCCATATGATGAAAAATTGCCAGTGTGGATCCAAGGGCGATAATCGGCAAGATTGCCACTGCCGTGACCTTCGCGAAGGTAATATAAGGTTGAGCTTTTTGCTCCAAATGCTGGTCTTTTACCCATACGATTTTGCCTATAAATCTATGTACCATGTTGGGCAAGGCAGAAGAAAACCGCATCATGCATGCCTTTTACCTTATCGGGCACTCGTTTGCTCGCAAAGCCCAGCAAAGGCTATTCAGAACGCCACTCCTTCGATGACCGGTTTATCAAATTGATCTTAGAGTAAGTGGAGAAGGAATTGTGCTGATTTTCCACATTGTAAGTTTTAATTAAATTTTTTAGACCAAATTCTGAAATTTCATTAAATTTTATGAGTTTAATTAAATTTTGTGGAACTTAATTATCGATCCTCACAATGAATCATAGACCATAACAAATATGCATATACCATGATAGTTAATGGATCAACGATTTAGAAGTAATTTTTACTCATTAGTGAAATAATTGGTAATCGCAGTATTATCACAGTGCCACCATAACATAATTATAGTACAATAAAGCTTACATATATATTATATATGGAAAATTGAAATAAATAAACAGAAATAAACCATTCTCTTATAGATTATGATCTAAATTCGAATCTAAACTTTGATCTAAATTCACGTAAAAAAACAATCTTTTAATTATCTCTAATCTGAAAAAGATCTTTAACCCGAACAAATATTTTTAATCTGGAAGATAAGATTTTTGATCACAGCAATACTATCAATTTTTATCTTGCTAATATAAAAAAGATGATTTTTTAACATCATTTAGAAATTTTTGCCTTTTAATGATATGAAGAGATAAAAAAAAGGTGATTAGAATCAATTTCTAATCACCCAAGAACGTGTCTTTGAATATATATGTGGTGCGCCCGGAGAGACTCGAACTCCCAATCTACAGGTTCGTAGCCTGGTGCTCTATCCAATTGAGCCACGAGCGCATTAATTTGTCTTACCCGTTAAGCAAAAATACCATATCGAAAAAGGAAAAACTTGTCAAGGAAAATTTTTAGCTCTGGGCTTGTTTGCTAGCCTGATTGACAGCACGAGCTAGACGCGAAGTCTTGCGAGCAGCCTTGCGCCAATGGATAGCACCTTTGGAAGCAGCTTTGGCTAAAACTGATGTAGCCTTGACCAAACTCTCGTGAGCTGCATTTATATCTTCAGAATTAAGCGCACTATTTACGGCCTTAACAGCATTTTTGACGCGTGTTTTGTTGGCACGATTGCGTGCCATATGCTCAAGGCTTTGTCTATGCCGTTTGAGCGCAGATTTATGATTAGCCACAATTTCCTCCAAATATGTTCAACGCTCTTAAGCGTAACTTTTTAAGTGAGACAAAGTTTTTAGCGCATTATTAGGCCCATGTCAAGCAAAGGTGTGATAAAAAGAGCCCAAAATCCCGACTGAACCTTTTGTCCTAAAATATTAACCAATCTCTTCAAGAGATACTTAAGAGAGATGCTAGAAGCACTTTTAGGCCAAAAAGAGCTCTTTTAGACAAAAAACGCTTTTAGACGTAAAAATGGTCCATTTTTCAAGCTTAAATTTGTAAAGCCGCAAAATCTACCAGATGTGTATAGCGGCTAGCAATGCTCTTAATTAAGGCCAAACGGTTTTGGCGCACATCTTTTTGCTCAACCATAATCATCACGGAATTAAAGAAATTATCCACATAGGGCCGTAAGCTTGCGATGGCTGCTAAACGTGCGGAATAATCGGCATTAACGTCTAAATATTTAGCAATGGCGGCAAAGAGATCTTTTTCACTGGTATCTGCCAAAAGATGCTCATCAACAGCCAAATCTTCGGGCAAGTCTTGGCCCTGCTTTTGGAGAATGTTGGTGATTCTTTTTAGCATCTGCACATTTTCCACATAGCCCTCTTGAGCTTTAAAGTCTAAAAAGGCTTGCAAACGCAAGAAGACATCTGGAATATTTTCTACACCAGCCCCCAAAATGGCCTCAGTGACAATGGCATTGTGTCCTAGGGTCTGGAGATAGTTTTGCAGACGCACACCTAAAAATTCCGAAAGTTTAGCTGTGGTTTCGGCAGCAGAAAGTTTCCACTTCTTCTCGCCATAGAGGCTAAAAGCCTTGGCAAAAAGATCGTCTAAGGAAATCTTAAAATCAAAGGCTTGGGCAATACGGATAATGCCAAGAGCACAGCGTCTTAAGCCATTGGGATCAGCGGCGCCTGTGGGAATCTTGTTTAAGCCAAAGCAGCCAGCCAAAGTATCGGCTTTGTCGGCCATAGAGAGAATGGCACCAAGATTTGATTCTGGCAGAGAACTATCCGGCCCTGCTGGCAGATACTGCTCAGCTAAAGCCTTGGCTACTTCAGGTGCTTCATGCCAGTTTTTGGCATAGATGCCCCCCATAATGCCCTGCAAGGTGTCAAACTCGCCAACCATGCCACTGACAAGATCAGCCTTGGATAGACGTCCGGCCCTTGTGGCTAAGCTTTGCATCTTGGCATCATCAGGATAAACCTTGGACGCAATCCAGGCGGCCAATTGGGCTAAACGTCTAGTCTTATCCGCCATGCTGCCCAAGGGGCCAATAAAGATGACATTTTCTAGATTATCTAGCCAAAGATCAAAATTCGCGGCTAAATCCTCTTGGTAGAAGAACTTGGCATCTTCCAGTCTGGCATGGAGCACGCGCTCCCAGCCACGCTTAACCACATCTATGTTCGTTGGCGTTATGTTCAAAACGGTCAAAAAATGCGGCAGGAGCTGACCATTGGAGCCTTGAACACCAAAACTTTTCTGGTGTGTCTCCATGCTAGTTAAAAGCACCTCTTTGGGCACATCCAAATAGCTAGGATCAAAGTCCGCCAAAAGCGGTACAGGGTGTTCAATTAAACCTTCCACTTCTAAGAGCAGCCGTTCATTCCAGATGACCGTGCCATTGACTTTGGCAGCCTCTTCATTGCCCTTAGCAACAATAATCTCGCGTCGCTTGGCAGAATCAAGAGTGACGCCCTCTAAATCTTGGACTGTGGCTAAATACTCAGAAGCCATCTTAACAGTAAATGGACCTAGGCCATGGATTCTGTGGCCAAAGGTTTGGCGATCGCTTTGAACCTCACCCACCTTAAACGGCACAACTTCACTATCCAGCAAAGCTAAAACCCAGTGCATGGGTCTGGCATAGGCAAAACTGCCTTCACCCCAGCGCATACGCTTGGGAAAAGATAAACCCTGGATGATATTGGGCGTAATTTCAGCCAAAATATCCGAAGCTGACCTGCCACCAATCTTGCGCTTGGCAGCTAAGTAGACGCCTTTGGGCGTCTTAAGCTCATAGAGATCAGAGGCTTGCAAATTCTGGGTCTTTAAAAACCCAGCCAAAGCTTTGCTGGGATTGCCTTGCGCATCATAGGCAATGCGCACCGGTGGTCCGCTGACGACCTCTTCTTGTTCAGCCTGCAAAGCAGCTAGATCAGATATTATAATGGCCGCCCGTCTAGGCGTGGCATAGGCCAAAACTTGACCAAAGCTCAAATTGGCTTCAGAAAGCGCCTTTTCAAAAGCCGCTTTTAAAGCCTCTTTTTCACCAGCCAAAAAACGAGCAGGCAGCTCTTCAGTGCCAATTTCAAGAACAAAAAGACTCATTTTAGGCTGCTCCTTTTTGACCCACATGGAGCAAGGGATAGTTTTGCTCTTCACGCTGCGCCACATAGAGTTTGGCCACACCTTGGGCAATATTGCGCACCCGACCTATATAACCATTACGCTCGGTAATGGAGATGGCCCCACGGGCATCCAACAGATTAAACGTATGGGAACATTTTAAACAGTAGTCATAAGCAGGCAAGGGCAAAGATTTTTCTAAAAGTCGATAAGCTTCCTTCTCATAGGCATTAAAGGACGCCAAAAGCATCTCAGCATCGCTCTCTTCAAAATTATACTTTGATTGCTCAACTTCATTTTGGTGATAGATATGCCCGTAAGTCACCTGACTGTTCCATTTCAGATCATAGACAGATTCTACACCCTGCAGATACATGGCCAGTCGTTCTAACCCATACGTTAACTCAACGCTCACCGGAGCTAAATCTAGACCACCCACCTGCTGAAAATAGGTAAATTGGCTAACTTCCATACCGTTTAGCCAAACTTCCCAGCCTAAGCCCCAGGCCCCAAGAGTAGGCGATTCCCAGTCATCTTCCACAAAACGCATATCATGATCTTTGGCCGCAATGCCTAAGGCCGCCAAACTATCCAAATACAAGTCTTGAACATTTAAAGGTGAGGGCTTCAAAATAACCTGAAACTGAAAATAGCGCTGCAGACGGTTGGGATTTTCACCATAGCGACCATCGGTCGGTCGGCGACATGGCTCCACATAAGCGGCCATCCAAGGTTCTGGTCCTAAGACACGCAAAAAGGTACTGGGATTAAAAGTACCAGCACCACACTCAACTCCGGATGGCTCTTCAAGGACACAGCCCTGACTGGCCCAATACTGTTGAAGGGTTAAGATAATATTTTGGAAATACATTCTGTATCCTTAAATTGTAGTTGCACACATCTGCCCAAAGTAAAAGATCGAACAAAAACTATTGTTCCAGTGTTGGCGGAAAAACAACCGTCTTAACCTGACCTGGTTTACCAGCAGCTGGCAAATCCTGTCCATTGTAGCGAAAACGCACCCCACCGGCATTGCCTAATTTTAACTCTAGCTTCTCATGGAAAGATAGGGCAAAGGTTTCGCCTTTACGCAAGGAAAATTGACGCTCTTCGCTCTGATCGGCGCTGGAATGGATCCAGCAAGCTTCTGTGGCCACAACTATAACTTGCTGCAATTGGCCCACAGGATTTTGTCCTGGCTGAATCTGATTTGTTCCAGGAGCTTCATTGGGCTTAGTATTCGGCTGAGATGGCAAAACATCCTCAACCAATGAGGCTCTAGGGGCATTATTGGCCTGGAGATCCACAGGTCTAACCTGTTCTGGCTGGGGCTTATCGACCACAACATCACTTTTAGCGGGCTGATTTTTAGCTTCAGACTCAACACTTGATTGACTCTTAACGGCTTGCGCTGCTTGTGTATCTGGGGTTGACTCGGGCGTTTTTTTGGTAAAACTCTTGGTCTTTTCATTCACCCATTCGATAGCTTGTGTCACAATCCCGCGCTGCCATATGAGATACCCTACTCCGCCAAGGATACTCAAAAAGAGTACCATCACCACAATCTGGGGCAAAAAACGCGAAAAAGATCCGTGAATGGGGGCAGTCGATTCCAATGGCGCCTGATTTTCAGCCCTAAACTCTCCATGCAGCGACCCCAAGGTGCTTGAGATTTCCTGTGGATCTAGGCCCAAAAAATTGCCGTAGGAGCGTAAAAAACCTTTAGCATAGGCCGGATGCGGAAAATTCGCCGTATCGGCTTCCTCTAAAGACTTAATTACTCGGGAGCTTATTTTAAGCTTCCCCGCGACTTCTTCAAGGCTGAGCCCTCGTTTCTCCCGCTCAGCATGCAATAATGCGCCAAACTCTGCTAACGTCATAAAATTTTTACAGCGCCAACACTTAAGCTATCAGATAATAGTAAGCCAAGCACTGTCTCCGTTGTTTTTTTATAAAACGTATAAACTGTGGTTAAAACAATAAATCAAAACATCAATTTCGGTTTAGATACTGACAATAGATAAAGTATCGTTTTTTAATGATATAAAATGGATATAAAATATTACGTTGCCATGGTAATATTGAAACAAATCAGCCAGCAATGCACAAGATAAATGGTTATGCAAATGTAGCCGTATTTCAAGAATATATAAAGAGAATGTAACCAATTTGGAATGTAATAAAAAAAAATAAAGAATAAAAAAATACACAAACTAAATAATTAAAAAAGGCGTAACACTAACGAATTAAAAGATTAAAGATTTTCAGGATTTTAGGTTTGTGAGATTTTGATTTTTATGATGTCAACAATCAGTAAGCAAAAAAAATAAGCAAATCATATAAAATAATTAATCAATAAAAAAGCGAGAAAACAAATTGATCAAACAATCAAACGATCAAGTAATCATGATCAAAGATTTATGCCAAAGATCTATTACCAAAGCTTTACTATCCAAAACTTGCTATTAAAGAATTGCTATTACAGATCTACTATTAAAAATTAAAAAGCGCATATCTTTTAGAGACGAATGTCGATCACAGCCTTTTTCTTTAATTGACTGCTGTAATCATCAAAACGATCTTTACTCTTGGGCGCACGCAGTATTTCCATGATCATGGGTGTAGCTTGCTGCTTGGTCATAAGTTTATACTCGCCGCCACCAGGTCGAAAGAGATAGACTTGGGCCTTAAAACTCATCTTATGCTTATCATCGTGAATAATAAAAATATCCGAGACTGTGCCAGGCTTCATGGCCATCAAACGGTCAAGCATTTCTTTGTTTAAACGATCCCACTCAACCTTGCCTGTGTCACCACCGCGCTCACGTGTAGGATGGATGGAATATTTGGCGCAAGCCTCAGCAAAAGAAATTTCCCCACTTTGCAGCTGTCTGGAAATGGTGGCTGCTGGTGCTTTGGGATTATAGATCAAAATACCCATGTGCAGATCACGCCGATCATAGAGCGTATCTTTATGCTCATTGTAGTACTTATCGATCTCTTCTGGGGTAACCACGGTTCTGCGTCCAACTTCAACACCTAGAACCTTTTGTCCCAAGATCTGCCGCTCGATATTTTTGCGCAATTCGGCCACAGTCAAGCCTTCTTTGGCTAGTTCAGCTTCAAACCTAGCCTTGGACAGGCGACTAGACTTCATGATCTCAGCTATACGCCCATCAACCTCTGAAGCTGGCACGGTAATTTTTAGGCGTTTGGCTTCTTCTTGGACCAAAATATCCAAAATCATGTTATCCAAAACTCTGCGCATGATAGCATCAATTGTTTTGCTATCGGTAGCCTTGGCACGCTTAAGCTCAGGCACAGCAGCCCGTTGCAAATCATACATAGTTATGGGTTTGCGGTTGACCACAGCGGCAATTTTGCCTAGCTGCACAGCAAAAACGTCTTGACCACCCAAAGCCAGAAAGACACCCAAAAGAAATATGATCGCTAAATACTTGATTTTACTCACCCAAAAACCTCCTAAAACAAAGGCACATCCCAAAAATCATCATTGCTGAACTAAAGTGGCTAAGCGCAGGCGCAAAGCATCCAAACTTTTTTCAAAGGGTAAATTTTGATCGAGGGGAAAGACTACACTAGATGGCGGGATGACTTTAGCACCCTCAGCCATATGCACAAGAGCCAAAACCTTTGTGGGGTCCACAGCATCTTGGCCCTGAACCCAAGTCATGGTTACTTTATTGGCGTTGATATCGGCCCTACCCACCTGTAAGGTCATGAAGAGCTGTTTTATATTCAAAACCGCGATAAAATTCAAAAGCTCAACCGGCAAGGCGCCAAAACGGTCTCTAATTTCAAGAACTATCTCTTCCCGCTCTTGCGGAGATTTGGCACTGGTCAAAATTTTATAAAAACGCATCCGCTCTTGACTGTCATCCATGTAGGTCACAGGAATATGCGCTGGCAAGCCCAAATTCAATTCGGTTTCAGTCAAATGGGCCTCAGGCACACCTTTTAATCTGGCCACGGCATTTTCCAGCATCTCAAGATAAAGATCTATACCCACACGCCCCATTTGGCCAGACTGCACCTCACCCAAAATGTTGCCAGCACCGCGCAAGCGCAAATCTTCCATGGCCAGTTGAAAGCCTGCGCCCAAATAATTCATATCCTGGATAACTTTCAACCGCTCTTCAGCCACCTTGGTCAAATGCAAGGTATCCGGTACAACCAAATAGGCATAAGCTTGTCGCTCACTGCGCCCCACACGACCGCGCAATTGATAAAGTTGCCCCAAACCAAACATTTGGGCCTGGTCAATAATAATAGTATTGACATTGGGAAAATCAAGCCCAGATTCAACTATGGATGTACAAACCAATATGTCAATTTCGCCATGCCAAAAATGATAGATGGTCTTTTCTAAAACCGATTCGCTCATCTGTCCATGGGCAACTTCAATGCGGGCATTGGGGGCAATCTTACGCACATAATCCGCACAGCGAGCTAAACCATAGATGCGGTTATAGACCCAAAAGATCTGACCCTTCCGCTCAAGCTCACGGTTAATAATATCGGCCAACAACTTGTCATTTTTTCTGATAACCGCTGTCTCAACAACTTTGCGATTCTCTGGTGCAGTCTCAATCAACGAGAGATCGCGAATGCCAGACATGGAGAGCTGCAAAGTACGCGGAATGGGTGTGGCGGAAAGAGCTAAAACATCGACATTTTTCTTCAATTCCTTAAGTTTCTCTTTATGCCGCACACCAAAACGTTGCTCTTCATCCAAAATAAGCAGTCCAAGATTTGGCAAATGCACATCATTGGATAAGATGCGATGGGTGCCAATTAAAATGTCGATGTCACCTTTGGCTGCAGCACGCAGCACCTGGGCCTGCTTGGATTTTGAGACAAAACGGCTTAAAAGACCGACTTTGACCGGAAAAGCGCTCAGGCGTGAACGAAATGTCTGATAGTGCTGTTCAGCCAAGACGGTTGTGGGGCATAATAATGCCACCTGGCGACTCTCCGCAGCCGCCCGAAACGCTGCCCGCAAGGCCACTTCTGTTTTGCCAAAACCCACATCACCGCAAACCAAACGATCCATGGGCGTTGGTTTGGCCATATCATCTAAGACATCCTGAATGGCCTGCGCCTGATCTGGCGTTTCTTCATACTCAAAAGTGGCTTCAAGCTCATGGTAAAGATCAGGCAATGGTCCATAATGAAAGCCTTTGGCCAGCTTGCGGTAAGCATACATTTCCACCAAATCAGCAGCGATCTTTTCAATGGCCTTCTTGGCCTTGTCTCGACTATTCTTCCAACCAGCTCCCCCCAAACGATCTAGCGAAGGTTCACCACTGTCATTGCCTTTATAGCGCTGAATTAACGAAATGTTGTCAGCAGGTACATAGAGCTTGTCATGACCAGCATACTCGATCAACAAGAAGTCATTGGCGCAGGCGCTAAGCTTAATATGGTGCAGACCGCCAAAACGACCGATACCATAATCCCTATGCACCAAAAGATCGCCTTCTTTGATGCCATCAAAAGTATGTAGACCGCGAAACTTGCCGCGTGGCACGCCTTGGTTTTTGCGGCCTTTGGGGAAAATAACCTCTTCACCCAAAACTAGGCTATTATCCCAGACAAGCTCAGAGCCCCGGCGATAGGGAGAGACCAAGGCAAACAGTCCTTGAGCCCGACTATCATAGGCCAATTGGGGCACAATGCCGTCTTGTTGGGCTAATTTTAAAAATTTGCTCCGCGAACGCAGACTGGAAAAACTTAAAATTACCTGTCTGACAGTCTTACGCCAAGTTTTTAAGCCGCTAATTAAAGTCTGCCAGGGTCGATCTTGAGCACCTTTGGCTGAAAAAAGCGTTTCAAAACTTGAAATATCGCGTTCCAATAACTCTTGACCTTCGCGCTTATCAGCAAACACAGGATCAGCAAATAGGACTGTGTTAAACTTGCCCCAGGCCGCAGGACTTGTTTTTTTACGCAAAACCAATTGCTTCGGTTGGACAATCTGATCTTCAACACCCTCAGACCAAAAAGTTTCCAGATCCTCGCGCAAGGCATCCTGTCCAGCCACAAGTTCGCTCTCTTCCTCCAAAAAAAAGACCGTATCTGGCGAAAACCAATCTTCAATGAGCGATGTTGTGGGAAAACAAATACCTGGCAAAAGCTTATGATCAAAGGTCTCCAAGGCTTTTTTCAAGGAATAACCATTATTTTCGGAAAGCTGCTTGCTATTGATCAAATCTTGTATTCTGTTAGATGCTTCTTCCACTTCCTTGACAGTTAAAGATCTAAAACTCATGGGCAACAAGGTCATTTCCGTCAAGTTCTGCCTGGAACGCTGGGTATCGGCATCAAAGATTCTGATTTCTTCCAGCGTATCCCCAAAAAACTCAAACCTGATGGGTCGATCATAGCCTGGCGAATAGATATCCAAAATATCTCCGCGCAAAGCCATTTCACCATAACCGCTAACCAAAGAAACCCGCTCATAACCCCAACTCGCGGCCTGCTCCAAAATCATTTCCGGTGCATATTCCTGACCAGCCGTTAAGGTTAAAACTCGGCCTCGAAAGAAATCAAGCGGCACCTGACGCAACAAAATGGTTTCTAAAGAAAGTACCACACAATGGGGGGATTTTTGCAGCAATGCATAGAGCGCAGCCATATTTTGAGCCAATGTCTCACGACTAGATCTGATGATATTTGGCGCAAAAACCTGCACTGGTCTTTCCCATTGGGGAATAGAAAAGTCTTGGGCCCGCTCAGCCGATTCACGACTAAAAAGCGGTAGGATGCTTTTCAACTTAGCATGGGCTTCGTTTGTGGCTGGAATCAATACTGCCGTACGATCTTTAAGCAAAAGATCGCTGGCCAGTCTGGCCATGGTTGCCAAGCCGCTGCGCTTGATGCAAACATGGGGGGAATTGGAAAGGAGGGTGGAGATATCTTGCATAGAGTTTTTGGTCAATACCGGCTGTCGTGAAACAATATTTATACTAAATATTACGATAGTAGCAAATATGCTGACAAAAAAAATAATCAATAGGCCAAAATATTTTTGGACATATAGTGTAGCAGATTTTGGATTATTATCTTTACCTGAGATTTTTGTGTGTCAGGATAGTTTGAACGCGGCTGTATGTGTATGTTAGTCTATTCTTAGAGCACATAGTTAGCTAATTTGTTCCAACACTATATATTAATCCTATATAAATTTTAATGATTGATATATGTTTCGATAGTTTGATATTTAAAATTAAAAAGTAAAAGTTAGTGCTCAAAAGCTAGTGTCCATAGATTGATCAGAGTTTAATATTGCAGATTAAATTTGTTAGATTGCAATTTATTTAGATAGAAATTTATATTGTTTACCAATTGGTTGTTACTTTTAGTATATCAATTATAATACTTTAGCTATAACTTACATCTAGCACTAGCATTTGCTATCTTGTATCTAGTTTTAAAATTAGATAAAAATTATTTTCCAATTTATAATACGCTATCATAGCCTAACCTACTCTAATCCCTTTATATGATGCCAATCTATTACGTTCATCAATTTTTGAAACGCAACTGTATATGTATGTCAGTCTATTCTAGCACACAGCTAGCTAATTTGTTTCGAATTTGTTTCAACACTATGTGTGAACAGTAATACATCATTTTACCAAAACAGATTTTTTTATAGCTCATTTTCTTCTACCGTATTTTACTCTAGATCATTCTATTCTATCTCATTATATTTTCTTCTAGTCGATTTTCTTCTATTCGAAAGTCTCCTTTCAACCAGTAATCAAAAAAACAATCACTCTTATCTTTTAGGACTTGCTATGCAAACTAAAGCCACAGTTTTGGATCAAGAAGCCATTCACTTAGTCTTGGAGCGATTAGCCTCCGAGGTCATCGAACGTCATGCCAATGAGGGACCTTTTATCTTGATCGGTATTGAACGCCGGGGTGTTGATTTAGCCAAACGCCTAGGGGAAATTATCAGCAAAAAAATAAACACACACATCCCTCAAGGCACCTTAGATATCAATCTCTACCGGGATGACTGGACATCCATTGTCGATTATCCCCACATCGGCACATCCCATATTCCTGAAGATATCTCCAACCGCACCGTCATCTTGGTCGATGATGTTCTCTATAGCGGACGGACCATAAGAGCTGCCCTTGATGCCCTCTTGGCCTACGGTCGTCCCAAAAAAGTGGAGTTATTGGTCTTAATTGATCGTGGCCACCGTGAATTGCCAATTCAGGCCGACTATGTCGGTAAGATGGTCACAACCAGCAAAGATGAACAGGTCTCCGTACTTTTATGTGAGCGTGATGGCAAAGACGTGGTCCTTCTTGAATGCAAATAGACATACGCTACCTAACTTTGCCTTTGGCCCAATCCGCCAGAAATCTGGCTAAATAAGATCCATGGCGGATTGTCGCAAAATCTTGATCCTAAGACGAAAAAGATTTTCTGAGCAAAAGTTTGGCTCGTTCCTAGCGTCTGTCGATCCTAGGGCTAAAAAGAAAAGTACGCTTTTAAGACAACACCCATTGAGCCATATGGCCACTTAAGACTTCTTTGTGCCAATACCTAGCTTACGTCCAATATCTTTGAAAAATGAATGATTGGCAGCCACTTCATTGGCAGCAAAAACTAAGGCCGCTAAGAGCAAAGGCACTATATAGTAGATAAGCCTAAACAAAAGTACCGCCGCAAAGACAACTTGAGTTTGATCGGTCTGGGTCAAGTGGATGATGATCAGCTCAAAAATGCCCACACCACCCGGTACGTGGGTTAAAACTACTGCCACCTGGGCCAAAAGGTAGCTTGGTATAAACTCGCCAAAACTCACATTTAAGTGGCCTGGCAAAAGGATATACATACAAAAGGCTGCTGCCACGATATCAATACTAGCCACAATAAGCTGCGCTACAGCAAGTTTTGGTCGCGGAAAAGAAAATTCTTTGCCGAAAATATGCACTGATCTGCGCACAAAAAAGCAGGCACACATATAGGCTAAGGCGATCAAAAAAAGGATGGCCCCCAAAATACGCAAATCAGCAAAGGGCATATGCTCAATCAGAGCATCCGGAATATGCGGTGGACTGACCATAAAGAAGAGTCCACACATACCCAACACGCCAACCCAAAACGTCACAGCTAACATCAAGACTAGCTTGACAATCTCAGTAACTGAAAACCCCCAAGAAGAATATAAACGGTAGCGCACAGCTGTGCCGCCAAGCAAGGCTCCAAAATTATAGCTGACCGCCTGCCCTACAAAGGAAACCAAACCAACTTTTTTGAGGGGTAAACTTTTATGAATGGCCTTAATAGCCAGCCAGTCATAGCCAACCAAAATAATATAACTAACAATGGTGCCTAAAAAAGCAACACCAAGGCGCCAGTCAGAAATTTGACTTATACTATCTTCAATCTGCTCAATAGTATACTGTTTTAATTTATGATAAAGAAGATAGATGGCCAAACAGAAGATGACAAAGACTAGGAGATGACCAAAGTACTTAAGATATTTTTTTATCATAACTGTTTAAAATGAAAATAATATTAAAAGATATACCAAATGATAATAATTGGATATGTTTAAGGGCACTAATATATATTTGAAAGAGATAAATTAACATCATTCACAATAAATACTCCTAAAAAAACTATTATCTTAGATTAAAGTTAAAATCGTGATAAAAAACATATGCAGCAAATTCATTCACACAAAATCATATTTTTCCCAAGCAAAAGAATTATATCAAAGATTTCTTAAACAGAATTTCTGAATAATCTTTTTCTATAGAGAGATACAAATATCGTTTTCAATCATTTAAAAAGTTTAAACCTAAAATACTTAAAGATTTTTAAATAAATTATTCAAAGTCTAATAAGTAAAATTCTGTGAATCCTTTAAAATTTAAGCTAAGTATAATACATATATGACCTAAAGGCAATTTTGAGCTTTCCAGATCCCAAGTGCGCTAACAATTCTCTCCGCAAGCAAGTCTAACTGTTTGGGGCTTATTCCACAAGCGATAAAGGCCAAGTGCTAACGCAAATGCCCAAAAGAAATAAAAAATTTTCGGACACTTTTAAGCTAAAAAGCTAACCAGCCCTTAAGAAAAAAGCTTCCGGCCTTGGCCTTTCTTCTAAATCTACTTCCTTCTGCTTTTGCTACTACTGCCACACTCCTACTCCTCTTGCTTCGCCTTTTGCTTGCTTCTTTACTTAGTGTTTGCCTCTGCGACTACTGCTAGCTCCTTCCTCAATCCGCTTGCTTCTGCTTTTGCTTGCTTCTTTATGCTTCTGCTTGCCTCTGCGCCTACTACTACGCACAACTTCTATTCCCTCTTGCTTCGCCCCTTGTTACTGCGCACAACTACTCTTGGCCTTGCTTCTGCCCGGCTCAAACTTCTTTGGCCAAACTTTGGCTAAAAAGATGCCTTGCCAAAAAGATGCCTTATTTGGTGCAAAATCAAAAATCGCCTTGGGAGATCTTGCTTAAAATTTTACCCCCTTCCCCAGAATAAGACAAAAATCTGCATCTTGACTAACCCTACTCTTAGATGTATCCTAAATTTTTACGAAATCACACGACACGAAATAACGCTTATCTTCTTTCAACCACATTTAAGCCTTCATACGTACAATCCTTAATCCGTATGTAATCCTAGATGTGGAGCCAAAGAAATCATAAGCCAAGTTGATGAGCTAGCCTACTTGGCCTTTTGTGGCTGGTCTTACAACATCTTAAATTTTAAATTTCGTAACAAAAATACTTCTTAAAAAAATTTAGTTCCAAAAGTTCAAGGCAACCTTCCATGATGGCTCAAAAAATGGGCTATTCTGGAAGCTCTTTTTTTGTGTTTTCTAACCGAACAAGCCATCAAAGTTAGTTAGGCTCTCCACGCCGGCTGAAAGAAATTTCAGCGCAATTGTCAGGCGATGGGCCACTTTTTTTTTCGGGGATTACAATGTCCACAATACCAATTTCTATTCAGGGATATCATAAGATGGAAGAAGAGCTTGAACGGCTAAAAAGCGAACGACCTGCTATCGTTCAAGCCATCAAAGAAGCTCGTGAAGAAGGTGACTTAAGTGAAAATGCCGGCTACGATGCTGCCCGTGAACGTCAAGGCATGGTCGAAGCAAGAATCCAATATATCGAATCAAGACTCGGGCAATGCAAACAAGTCAATCTGGATGAACTTTCAGGCGATAAAGTTGTTTTTGGCTGCACCGTTGAATTGGAAGATGTGGATAGCGGCGAGAAAAAGACCTACTCTATTCTAGGCCCCGATGAGGCCGATCCGGCCAAAGGTTCCATCTCCTTTGTCTCACCGGTAGGCAAAGCTTTACTGGGCAAAGAAGAAGGCGATGAAGTATCAATTAGCATCCCTCGCGGTCGTGTTACCTATGAAATCTTAAGCATCTCCTTTAGGGGAAGCTCCATTGTCTCCTAGCCTTAAGCCAAAAATCACACAGATCTTCAAGCCTTTGCCACGCTGCAAAAGTTAAGCCCCAAGGTTTTGCTAAGAATCATCTTACGGCTGCAATTTGCAGCGTGTTTTGTTGTCAAATCGTATCTTAATTGGCTAACGTTTAAATTTTAGTTGCCTAGACACAAGATTCAAACTCTTAAGTTGTCCATTGCGCAGGCCACAGTTCATAAAAAGTTTGTTAGTTTTTTTAAGCTTGCCGCATAAAAAGAACTTAGGTATTTAACTTGTGCCAAAGAAAATCTAGATTTTAAACTTGCCGTTGGCATCAATCTTACATCTAGCAAAATCTTTGATCTAAGCTAATATTCAGTCAAATCTGATTTTTACCTAAAACGCATAGTAATTATCAGCCTTGGGTAGCCCAAGTTTACTAGCTTAAGCTTTTAGCTAAACTAGTTCATGGCAATTTTACCTATCATTCGGAATAGTGTTTTATGTTTTTTAAAAATATGAATCTGTTTAGGCCGTGAACACAAAAGTTTTGCCTAAAATTTTGGAAATTGGGGCCCAATCCGCTAAAAAAACTTCCCCCAACCACTTTTGCTGCCAACTAGATTTTTTGCTCTAAACCTACACTTAAAACTTGAGATTGGCATTTGCCTAGCAAAAACCTTGAATTATCAACCCTGTGGCTGTGGAGCTAGCAAAGTGTTAGCTTCTGGGATAGTATGCACAAATGCTTGGAACATTACTTCGCACCCTCTATCTTGCCATAGCTATAATGCTACTTTGTCTTGGCCCCTCTGCACAAGCTTATGCTAAAAGTGTGCCGGTCAAGCTCTTTTTTGCTCAAGACGACAATGCCATCACCTGCGCCTTAAAATTCCAAATTCCGGAAGGATTCCACGCTTACTCCCATGAAATAGGTGATGCCGGCAGACCAACGGTTTTGGATCTTACTGTTGACAATAAAGCTGTCGAAAGCATTTTTTATCCCAAAGGTGCGGCCCAACGCGATCAATATGCCCCTGATACATCTGTTTTTGTCTACGAAGGGGAAACCTATCTCTTTGCCAGCTTAACCCAAGATACTCTAGGCAAAGACTATATCGCGCAATTGAGCCTTTTGCTTTGCTCCAAACGCAATTGCATCCCCATAAACCAAGAAATAAATGGCCATATTCCTCAAAAGCTCCCAGCGGCTCGCGAACAACCCTGGTATCCGTTAAAACAGCAGGTTTTGGCCCAAAATGCTCAGAACAATCTGGCTGAAAACCCTATCCTACAGAGTATTCTGCCAGAAATTACACCGGCCAAAGAAGCTCCCCTGCCGCCACCGGACAACTTTGCCATCCGTTTATCGCCTCAATACGCTGACAATTCTTTTGAGATCGCTTCCCTCCAATATGCCCTTTTAATTGGCCTTTTGGCCGGTTTGATCTTGAACTTTATGCCCTGCGTCTTACCTGTCTTAACCTTCAAAATTACAGGTATGCTGCTCATAGGTCATAAAAACAAACACACCCGCATTCGCCTATTTAGGGAACATAATTTAGCCTTTGCCATTGGCATTATCTCTTTTTTCACCATCTTGGCCTTTGTTTTAGGTGGATTGGATCTCATCTGGGGACAACTCTTTCAAAGCCAGACCCTCCTTTTGGCTTTAATCATTGCCATCTTCTTGATGGCCCTATCATTGCTCGGCATCTTCTCTTTGCCGGTCATTGACTTAAAAGTCAGCCAAAATTCCAAAAATCCCATTCTACAGTCATTTTTTACTGGTTTTTTGACCACTTTTTTGGCTACCCCCTGCAGCGGTCCCTTGCTAGGTGGAGTTTTAGGCTGGGCCTTTACCCAACCACTCTATATTCTTATGTTGGTATTTTGGTCTGTAGGTTTTGGTATGGCCTTACCCTACATCATCTTTACCATTTGGCCTAAAACTGTCCTTCTTCTACCCAAACCCGGTGCCTGGATGAATGTGCTTGAGCATGTGGCAGGTTTCTTCCTCTTAGGTACGACCATCTACTTGCTCTCAATTTTACCCGAAAACAAATATATCCTGGTTTTAAGCGTACTTTTAATTGTCTCGGTCTCAGCTTGGCTTTGGGGCAATTTCTGTGGCCCAGAGGTCCCCAAAATTCGCCGTCATGCTATTGCAGCCATAGGCTTAGTCCTTTTAATTTTAGCCTGCAATTGGGTTTTACAGCCCGCAGATGCGCCACTTGCTTGGCAAAAATTTACTCCCGAAACATTTGTTAACAAGCTTGGCAAAAAGATGATCTTGGTCGAATTTACAGCTGACTGGTGTCCTAACTGCAAATTTGTCGAACGCACGGTTTTAACGGATAATACACTAAATGACCTTAGAGATCGCGCTGACGTCGAATTGGTTCGCGCCGATTTGACCCAGGCCAATGCCGGTGCCACCTATCTTTTGACCGAACTTGGCAGCCACAGCATTCCGCTGACGGCCATTTTCCCCAAAGGCACAAATTCCAATACACCTATTGTCTTAAGGGATGTGTACGACAAAAATCAACTGAAAAAAAGCTTTGAATTGGCCATTGATAAAAGCAGATAGGCTATTATCTCTTTTTGAATACAGGTCTATATTTCTTTTAATATTATAATCTGAATTTAGATACATACTCTACACAATTGTTTAAAAGCCAATCGGTTTTAGATTGGCCTTTGTGTTGTTAGTTTTCTAACACTATAGCTTTGTAAGCTTGTTTTTCCTGCCTGGATATTCTTACTCGCATCGATCTGTGCGAATATAGAACCTAAAATCATTAACATAAATAATGCAGCGAAGAGTCGTTCGTACCAAAGGGAGCCTGTATGGAATCTGATGGAAAGAAACGTGATGACGAGCTGCTACAATTGGTGACTTTTAGCATTGGTGAAGAAGAATTTGGTGTTGATATTCTCAAAGTCCAAGAAATAATTAGGACAATGGAGATCACCAAAGTTCCCAGAGCACCATCTTTCGTTGAAGGCGTCATCAATTTACGCGGCAAAGTTATTCCGATCATCGATCTACGTCGAAGATTCAATCTCGCCTCGAAACCTCACGACAAGAATACCCGCATTATCGATTGCGTAATCAATAATATTTTAGTGGGCTTTGTCGTAGATGCTGTGGCTGAAGTTTTACGTATTCCAGCCAGCACCGTTGAACCACCACCACCTGTTGTGGCCGGCATAGGCTCCGACTATATCAGTGGCGTAGGCCAACTGAAAGATCGGCTCTTGATCATGCTCGATCTTGATAAGCTGCTCTCCTCCGAGGATATGGAAAAATTAACCCAGATGCAGTAAGCCAAAAATAATAAGCCTTTTGCCTTACCTTACCCCAAGACTTTTTCTCTTAAATTAGGCTTAGTAAGATTTGCAGATACTGCCCAAAGCGTAAGTCATCAAAGCCCAAACTTGTGATGACTTACGTTCTTTTTAGATGCCACCCATAAAATATTACACTTCAAAAATTTTAGGCAAATTTTACGACTATCTCTGCCAGCCAGCCTTCTGGCAAATAGCACATACATTTTTTGCTAGCAAAAAATAGTGCCGACTTTTAATTTTTGGATCTATTTATAATAGCAAAATTTAGACGGTCCAATCACTTTGATCCAGACTAGTTTTAGTTTAATTTGCCAAGGCAGGTCGTTGATGATTATCAAAAATAATCTTGAGCTTCCTGAAAATCTTCTTCCATGGTTAAATCTTGATGACAACCTGTTTTTTTTAATCTTCTAATGCCAAAAATGATTAAACGATTAAAATTTTATGATCAGTAATTAAAAAAATATTTTGGATTATTTTTTTACAACTATGATTAATATGTTCAAAACTGATACTAAAATATTTTAAACGATACTAGCTATCCTCATATGTAGTTGCAAAGGTTATAATAAGTTGTATTTGACTAATAACACCATATTAATTGAGCATATATTCAAAGCTAAGATAGTTTACACAAAATTTCCGTAATGCGTGAGCTAAAAGTTCTGACTATTAAAGATACAAGTAAAAAAAATTCTAAAGACATATATCTCAAATATTATAAGCATTCTTAGTGAGAAACCAACTTAAGAATTACTTATGCTAATGATAAATACGAAATTAAATATTCATCTAAAGTTTCAAATTATAAACAAAAATAATTATCATTATCTTATTATCTTTGCAAATCTGATTTAAAAAAAGTTAGCAGAAAAAAAACATCAGCAATAACACTAATCTGAATATTTCATATTAGATGAATTTTTTGATAAATTTGATACTAGGATGAATCATCATATATGGCGTTTATGGCGTTCAAAGGGAAGTTTAAATAAGTCTACTATTACCATACTAGAAGAAGAAAACAATAAATCCTTCAATACCTTTGCCTATTTTTTTGAACCATGGTTGTATGACAGTGTATAGAATCAGTTTCCGTTTCTTCGCCTACGCCTACTAGAGGTCCAGGCCGTCCAATGGGTAGCCGCAACGGCCACCTTGGCTAAAAAGGCGGAAGAACAGAGTAAACCTTTTCTATAGATTTAATGATTTTTATGCCCGGTGCGAAAAAGAATGTCACCCAGACGCTTCCGCTACAAGGTTGCGATCAAAAGGAAGACCATTAGGAAGAAAAAATCCAAAAACTGCAAAACTCGAAGCTTTTATCCGCTTTAGGGACCGATCAGAATAGACCCGAAGGCAAAAAAGTTGCCCTGAACTTACGCGTGCCCGAGAGAAAACTCACAGAAGAATTGATTGAACCATACTTAAGCTTAAGACCAAATGCGCCTAAAAGAGTTGTTAAAATCTGCTAAGGATTCAGATCAACCTAAACGACGTCCTGGCAGGCCAAAAGAAAGTTTAAAAAATGGCTCTTCGGTCATTTTAATGGGTTGTGTCAGCGTATGCAAAAAACGTGCCAAATTTGCTGGGTGGAATTTTGATTATATTAATAAAAAATGAGCAAAACTTTATATATTACAACAATGTTGCTTGGCGCCAATTACCGCAGACAATGTTGTTAGAGAAGATGAAATCAAGTTGTCAAATTTATTAATGCAAGTGAATGTTACCGCCTTTATAAGATTGTCAACTTTTTTGTATCCATATGCACGTCGTATAATTCCTTTTATGATATTATTTGTTTCCTCGATTCTAGCATTGCTAACACCAAACTTAATAGTATTGGCAATATTTTCCTTATTTCGTGAAATTTTTTCTGAAAGTTGCTTAA
>JAFSZE010000228.1 GCA_017455745.1 Desulfovibrionaceae bacterium
ATTAATTTTTTCTGCAAAACAAAGTATTTACGCGGTTTTTAGCCGCTACCCCATAATTGCGACAAAATAAGGCTGTCTGATTGTGAGGGGACAGCGGGAGAGCCAGCAAAAAATTTACGAAATTCGGGAGAAAGCTAATATGTGAAATAAATTAGACTAAACTTGACGTCTACGAACATCGATTGATATATAGAGATAATTTCCATGCTTTTGTAAAATGGTATAAAAAGATAATTGCTTTCTAGCGGTAGTTAGAATTCTATTGATCTGTAAATTAACAAATTTAATTTGG
This sequence comes from Desulfovibrionaceae bacterium, assembly GCA_017455745.1. Taxonomy (GTDB): domain Bacteria; phylum Desulfobacterota; class Desulfovibrionia; order Desulfovibrionales; family Desulfovibrionaceae; genus Desulfovibrio. The sequence goes on from JAFSZE010000228.1 coordinate 293, forward strand.
TCGTAGCGTGGATCATCACGGTAAGTCATAATACGTAAAGACTGGCGGCCTCTGATTAATTGTGTTGTAATAAACTCTATAGCATCGCGTGTTCTGTGAAAATAATTTCCGAATATATAGGCATCAACTTCATCAGTACAATAAAAATAAGCATCATCTAAATAATTCTCAATTTCTTGAGTGATATCTTCCTCTTTCCAATTATGAGTAAATCTCATAATTTCTTTAGGTGCGTTAAAATACTTGTGCGAAATAAAAGTATAATTCTGATTACGTGTATCATTATCGTCCCAGGTGACATCAACAGCATACCATTTTCCATTAATTTCAACGACATTCCAGACATGCTTCTGTTTCGAGGCAATGCCACTTTGCATATCAACCTTAAGACCATACATGGTGCAAAGCATATAAAAAGCATCGCAATAGCCTTGACAGTTGGCCTTGCGATCAAGAAAAGCGCCAATGGCTGTGGCATAGCGGGGCGTAATTCTCTGAGGCGTTCCGGTGTAGTAGGAAACTTGGCGGCAAATGGTATCATGAAAAAAAAGTTCTGCCTGGAGGGGTGTCAGATCACGTGCTTGGGCTACGATGCTAGCCGCTATATCGTAAAGCTCCTGTTGTTCAGCCGTAAGTCTGGATCTATCACGCGTGATATATGCATCAGCCACAAGCATACCTGGATAATATGAGACCTTATAATGCACCTTGCTAGCTAGGCCATTTTTAAGCAAAACTCGCGAATGGATGTGTGGCAAATTGCACGCATAAAGCAGATCATCATTGCTACCCATATAGCCATGGGTATAGTTGACTATAAATTCTGGCAAGCGCTCTTCCACACAGTCACGCACAAAGTCGATCAAACCTTGCCGATCGGAAATAGGTGGTGACTGCAGCGGAGCATAAGCCTGGCAGATGGAAGCATAGAGAAGTAAAAAAAGGCCGAGGAAGGAAGCCCTAAATATTTGGATCATTCAGTATTCAGCGCAAGCTCGCGCTGTCTCCTTGTCAAAATTATGCAAAAAATGGCCCCAGATCTCAACTGGTCAAATATCAAAGCAGCAAGATTTAAGAAAACGATCAATTTTACTTGTAATTTGCAAAAAAAACTGAAATGACGAGTCTAAAATAAAAACAACAACTCCAATTTTGTTTTTAAACAAACTTGAGTAGATTTTTTCCAAACTAATCTAAAATTTAGTATGACATAGAAGAATTTTCTTGACAATAGCCACGATGAAGACATATTCAACAGTTGAATAATTGTTCAACTATTCATGGGTCAATCATGTCCAACACAAATACAAACACACCCACCTGCAGCTGCGAAATCATTCATGAAGAGGCTGTTGGCCAGGTGCAGAAGAATCTGCCCGCAGTCGATGTCTCGATGAAACTAGCCGAGCTGTTTAAACTTTTTGGCGATACAACCAGGCTTAGGCTTTTGCAGTCTTTGCTTATCCATGAGATGTGCGTCTGTGATCTAGCCGCCACTCTCAACGTTACTAAAAGCTGTATTTCGCACCATCTCCGCTCCCTAAAAATGGCCAATCTAGTGCGCTATAGACGCCAAGGACAAGTGGTCTTTTATGGCCTAGCTGATGAGCATGTGAAACAGATTCTAGCCATGGGCTTAGAGCATATTCAAGAATAGCTTAAGACCATTTTTAGTCGTATTTGGCACCAAGTGAAGCGTTTCTGTGGAGCTTCTTTATGGAAAATTCCTTTCTTCTTCAAGGTCTCAATTGCCCCAATTGTGCTGCAAAAATCGAACATGAAGTTAGTTTGCTCTCAGGCATCCTCTCGGCCAAGCTCAATTTATTGCAGCAAAAATTGGTCATCACTACCGCTGATGAGGCTGAAAATTGGCTTGAGACAATTACAAATATTGTCCATAAGTATGAGCCAGATGTGGCCGTGTTAGCTGCAGAAGAACAACTTCTTACAGAAACTTTTGTTCTTGAAGGCTTAACCTGCCCCAACTGTGCCGCCAAAATTGAGCATGATCTTAGTGCTCTACCATATGTGCAAAAGGTCAGCCTCAACCTTTTGAATCAGACCGTAACTATCAAAAGTTATCCCAAGACAAAATCGCTCAAAGCAAAAGTTGAAACCATAGTTCATAACTATGAACCAGATGTTTTGGTTGATGTTCTAAATGATTCTAAGACCCAGAGCATTACTTACACAGAAATTACGCTAAGCAAGACCTACCTAATCATAGGAAGCATTCTCTTCGTTCTTGGCCTTATTTGCTACTATGGCCCCTTAAACATCCCCTACCTAGCACTAGTTATCTTCTTGATCGCCTATGCCATTCTTGGTCTAAGCGTTCTCAAAAAAGCTCTCTTAAACTCCCTGCATGCCAGCATCTTTGATGAAAATTTCTTGATGAGCATCTCAACCATTGGTGCTTTTTTGTTGGGCGAATACCCAGAAGCGTGTGCTGTGATGCTTTTTTACCAAATAGGTGAATACTTCCAAAATCTAGCAGTCAATCGCTCTAGAAAATCCATCGCTGCATTGATGGATATTCGCCCAGATCACGCCAATGTTCTACGCAATGGTCTAGAAATCAGTCTTGATCCTAAGGATGTCGAGGTTGGCGAAGAAATAGTCGTTTATCCAGGTGAAAGGGTTCCGCTTGATGGTCAAGTTGTGGCTGGCCACTCAACACTTGATACTAGCGCTTTAACGGGAGAATCTTGGCCCAAAAGCGTATCAATCAATGATGAAGTTCTCTCTGGATCCATCAATCAAAGTGGCTGCTTAACACTCAAAGTCAAGACAGCGTTTAATAGTTCAACTGTAGCTAGGATTTTACGCTTGGTTGAGGATGCCCAAAGTCGCAAATCCCCCACAGAGAATTTTATCACAACCTTTGCCAGATACTATACGCCTATTGTCGTCCTTTTAGCCATCCTTTTGGCATTTATCCCACCAATTTTCTTGCAGGCTGAATTCTCTGAATGGATCAGACGCGGGCTAGTTTTTCTCATCGTTTCTTGCCCCTGTGCCTTAGTTGTTTCCATTCCCTTAACTTACTTTGGCGGCATAGGTGCGGCCTCAAAATTAGGTATCCTAGTCAAGGGCAGCAACTTTTTGGAGGCATTGAGTAAACTTGATGCTTGCATCTTTGATAAAACAGGCACCTTAACTCAAGGCCGATTCGAAATTACCAAACTCATCCCAGCCAAAAATCATACTAGCGCTGAACTTTTACAGACCGCAGCGCAAGCTGAAGCTAGATCAACCCACCCCATCGCCAAATCCCTTTTAGCCCAAGCTAGCTCAATTGATCCAAAAGACCTAACCGTGGTTGCAGAAATCTCTGGGTTAGGAGTTAAGGCTAAAATGGACGACAAAGAAATTTTAGTTGGTAATGGGAGCTTAATGGAAGAAGCTAAGATCCAATATGAGAAAATAGACTTACCAGGCTCCAAGGTTTATGTAGCCGTAAACGGTGAGTATCTTGGCGCGATCATTGTGGCCGATGAACCCAAAAAAGATGCCAAAGAAGCCATCTTGAGCCTTAAACAGCTAGGAATATCTAAACTAGCCCTCTTGACTGGCGATTCGTTTGAGATAGCCAAAGATATAGCTAACCGCATTGGTATAACTTCTGTCCATGCCAACTTGCTCCCAGCCGATAAAGTCAACCTTGTTGAAGAGTATGAACAAAACTTAAGTCGAGGCCGAAAGTTGGCCTTTGTCGGTGATGGCATCAACGATGCTCCTGTTTTGGCCCGCGCCGATGTGGGCATTGCCATGGGCGGAGTTGGATCCGACTCAGCCATTGAAGCTGCAGACGTAGTTTTAATGACCGATGAACCAGGGAAAGTAGCCGATGCTGTTCTTGTTGCCAAAAAAACCAAGCATATCGTTTATCAAAACATTATTTTAGCCTTAAGCGTTAAGTTTAGCTTCTTAATATTAGGAGCTTTAGGCCAAATTGGATTATGGGCAGCTGTATTTGGTGATGTGGGCGTAACTATTTTAGCAGTAATTAACGCTTTAAGAATTTTATCATTCAAAAAAGATGCTAATAATAAACTTAATCCAAACTTTTGTTAAAATAGACCTAAAATTAAAATGTGGTAGTATTTACCACTCAATAAACGCTAAAAACAATTAATTACTACTGTTAACAACTCAATTATTTGAATCACCGATCTACCCTTTATAGCTTAAATTCCCAGGGAATTCTACCTACGCGATAAAACCTAGATCTGCTCAAAACAGGACCAAAAAATAATTTTTTGGTCCCCAAAAACGATTATTTTGAACAAATATTTTTTATTAAAAAATTTTCATTTTTGCTAAGTG
>JAFSZE010000229.1 GCA_017455745.1 Desulfovibrionaceae bacterium
CAGATTATTCGAAAAAAATATGTTGATAGATTTGATAAAACTAAATATCTAAAAATATATGGCTTTGGTATAGGCTTTGGTGGCAAGTCATGTGTCATTGAATCATTAGGCAATTTACTTGAAATGTCATAAAACTAAAAGGTAATATTAGCATTTTTATTAATTAATCAGTGTAAATCTCTATCTTTATCGTAAGACTCCCAAAGTTTGACTTTTGCATTGATAGGCAGACCATCCATTTTACTGGTGAACCGCAAGCTAATTCAACAGCAAAAAATATTTGGATTCAGAGATACAATATGCAGATTTTAATTTGCGGTGAAAGATTTGCTTCTTAAATCGTAAAATGGATGTCTCCTGTAAATGTGTAGCTATATGTTGCCAGGCTTGAATACTGACCATAGAATACAGCCTCTCTGGTGTAAGTCCAAAACTTTGCATCTTATGGTAAGAGTTGAGCTTCACCTATAGTTTGTGCGTTATGGCCAAGCTTAAAGAAGGGAAAGCAAGCTTTGGCCCCAAAATAGAACACTGAAAGATCAGCTTAGATGATATGGGTTCATTAACATGAAGTCCCCTAACTATACGGATCTACGAATATAAAAAGGGCTGGTAGCTGAAGAAAAACTCTGTATTTTTAACCAGTGAGGTCTTAAAAGGACTAAATGTCTTTCTCTTTCCTCAGCATCAATGATTTCTGTCACAGAACCGCTAAGATTAGCATATTTACTAGCGCATTTTCCATAGAATGTGAGGCTCAATTTCAGATGATCATTCATAGGCACATCTTCCAAATCCTCGTTTTTGAAAAAAAGAAATATTTTTAGAGAACGAGAGAGCGGTGGAAGGTTATACCGCAAGACTGGAAAAAGAAGAGAAAGTTCTTCCTTTTTGGCTAAGCATCGGTTATAGAAATCTTGCTATCAATGACACTCCCTATTCCATAGGGGAAATTGGTGAAAGCGTCTATTTTTTTATTAATAAAAGGCTTTCCTACTTATATCAAATGTATTTAAGTAGGTAAGCCTCTTTTTTTGCTTCTAAAAGATTTTAGGCGAATAATTTTGTTAGTAGAAATATCTAAATATTATAAATTTTAACTATTATTGTAGTTAATTGTTAGCTAAATGACAGCATGTAAAACCATGTTGTCGCGGTGGATGACTGAGGGATAATGAGCATCTCCAAGAAAAGCTGCTACTTCAATGCGCTTTAATCCTAGGATTTTGCTAAGATCAGCAGATGAATAGTTGCTTAAACCAACTCCTATTTCTTCGCCATCACCCCAAATTTTAACCAAAGCACCTTTAGGGAAGATGCCAGTTATTTTTTGAATGCCTTGTGGCAAAAGACTGCGACCTTCTTCTAGTAGAGCTTTGACTGCACCATGATCTAAAAAGAGCTCGCCTTGCGGCTCTGATTGATAAGCTAGCCAATATTTGCGCCTAGGTAGAATATCTTTTTGGCGGCAAATCCAGGTGCCTAAGGTTGAATTAGGCTCAAAAGCTTTGACGATAATATCAGGTTCTTTGCCAGGCAAGATTAATGTGGGCACACCAATTTGGGCTGTACGTCTGGCGGCTTTTAGTTTTGAATACATACCGCCTGTGCCAACATTGGTTTTGCTGCCGCAAATTTGATTCAAGTCGATCCGGGCTACGTCACTTAAATGATCGACGATTGGAGCCTTAGGATTTTTGGCCGGATCTTCGGCGTAGAGTCCTTTGGCTGAGGTTAAATTTACGCAGAGATCCGCATCAACCAAGTTAACTAAGAGGCTAGCTAGGGTATCATTGTCGCCGAATTTAAGTTCTTGGACGGAGACGGTGTCATTTTCATTGACAATGGGCAAGACTTGCCATTCCAAGAGTTCGGCTAAGGTATTGCGAATATTTAAGAAATGCTGTCTGGCTTTTAAGTCTTCTCTAGTCAACAAAACTTGGGCAGTTGGCCGGTTGAATGGCAAAAAAGTTTTGTCCCAGGCCTGCATCAATTGGGCTTGGCCAATGGCCGCTACAGCCTGTCTAGCCGAAAGCCCACTGCTAATAGCGTCATTTTTAAATTGGCGCAAAATAGCTTTACCTGCAGCCACAGCCGCTGAGGTGACCAAAATTAAACGTCTGGATGGTAGTTTTTGCCAAACTGTCTCCATCTGGCTGGCTAAATGCTGCATAAGTTCGAGATTTAGGCCACAATCATTGGCAATAACCGCACTACCGACTTTAAAAACAATTGTTTTGGCGTAAGCTAAAGTTTGATTACGCTCAATTTTCCAGTTTTCTTCTTGGTTAATGGCACTCATAATTTCACAGCAAATCACTCAAGATGTTTGTGAGTTACTGTACCCTCATAGATAGAAAAGTTATTACAATTGATCCGTTTTTGGAACAGGAGTCTTATAATTAAGCCAAGTTCTTGGAGAGTGTCTTACAATTCAGGGAAATTTTTAGAACTGATTATATCTGGTTATATGTATATGGCTATCTATTTTATGTATAGCTAGCTAATTTGTTCCAAAATTACTAAAAAATTGTACTATAGGTGTAAAATAAATGATTTAGATTTAAATTTTACGCAAACAATATTTTTGATCGATGATACTATGAATGATGCAGAACAAAACTTAACGAACATATTCAAATTCCATATCTGGGAATTCGAGATCTTTTTCCAGAGATGTAGAAGCATCCTTTAAAGAAACTTGACTTGGTTGATTTGCGGGTAGGTTGGAGAATTTTTCCCAAACTGTGGTCATAAGCTCTTCAATACCTAGACCTTCTTTGGCTGAGATGAAAAAAATTTGCCGATTGTCAGCGGCAGCAATTTTTTTAAGTTTTTCCACTATTTCAGGTGCAAGCAGATCTATTTTATTGAGCACTTCAATTTGTTGACGGCTAGCTAACTCCTCATTGTAGTTGGCTAACTCTTCGTTTAAAAGACTAAATCCTGCCCAGGGATCGTCATAGTTTAAATCTTCAGCACTCAAAATGTGAATTAAAAATCTTGTCCGTTCCAGATGTTTTAGAAAGCGGTGGCCCAATCCTTGACCTAAATGGGCTCCTTCCACAAGTCCTGGGATATCAGCCATAACTAAGCGTTGATCCAAATCATCGGGGTTGATCACAACACCTAGATTGGGCACAAGGGTGGTAAAAGGATAGGGGGCAATTTTGGGCCTGGCCTTTGAAACAGTGCTAATAAAAGTGGATTTACCGGCATTGGGGAGACCCAAAAGGCCAATATCCGCTAAAACTTTTAATTCTAGGCGTAAAGTGAATGTTTCGCCTTCTTCGCCAGGTTGGGCAAAGTTTGGGGCACGCATGGTCGAGGTCTTGAAAAATTCGTTGCCTTTGCCCCCCCGTCCACCTTGGGCTACGCAGACTAGCTCCCCAGGAGTGCTCAAGTCAGCAAAAAAAAGATTTTCATCGCCTATTTGACGAAAAATTTGCGTCCCCACGGGCAGATCCAAAATGAGATCTTCGCCATTACGGCCATCACATTGACTGCCTTGGCCTGGATGCCCATTTTCGGCGTTGTAGACACGTTTTAAGCGAAAATCATAGAGCGAGAGCATCCTAGTTGAGGCTCTTAGATAGATTGAGCCCCCAGTTCCGCCATTGCCGCCATTGGGACCGCCTTTGGGGATAAATTTTTCTCGCCTAAAGGAGACACAACCGCGACCGCCATGCCCGGCTTTGACCAGAATCGTTGCTTCATCAATAAAGCGCATAGGACCTCACGCAAGACGGAAATTAGAAACAAAAGAAGGAAGAGCCAAAAAGACTCTTCCTTGGGCTAGGTTCATATTTGATAAAAATTGTTGTATTTGTTGGCTAAAAATTCAGTCAGAAGTTTTTGGTTCACGGCACATTTATGTTTAAAAAAACATGAAACACTGTCAAAATGATAGGTAAAATTGCCATGAAAAAAAGGTGTAACCAAAAGCAGTGCTTCGGGCGGGATTACCCAAAGATGCATGGTTACATCTTATTCTTTGTGGAATCAGCTCTAACTAAATATTCGCTGTGCGCAGAAAATCAGCTAAAACTTAATATGCAGCAAGCGTTTTGGGCTTTTGAAGCTAAAAAACCTATTCAGCGCTAGGTCTAGGATCCACATGAACCCTTTTTAATACGCGACGTTTGCGACAGTATTTTTCAAAGCGGACAACACCATCGGTTTTGGCAAAGAGGGTAAAGTCACGTCCCATACCCACATTTCGGCCAGGGTAAACGGTTGTACCCAATTGGCGCACGATGATATTTCCAGCCAAAACGTTCTCACCGGAAAAGCGTTTCACGCCACGTCTTTGGCCCGCACTGTCACGACCATTGCGTGATGATCCACCGGCTTTTTTATGAGCCATAAATTCCTCCTTGACTTACAAAAAAGTCGTTATTTAGGCACTGATGCTTTTGACGTGTAACGTAGTCAAATATTGACGGTGGCCATTCAAGCAGCGGGAATCATTGCGTCTCCAGCGCTTAAACACGCGGATACGCGGGCCGCGACTTTGCTCAACTACTTCAGCAGTAACTTGGGCGCCTTCCACATAAGGGGTGCCGATCTTACACTCGTTGTCAGAAAGCAATAAAACATGATCAAGGGTAACCATGCTACCGACAGCATTCGGCAGCTTTTCCACTATAATTTTGGATCCTTCTTCAACGCGGTATTGTTTACCACCAGTCTCAACTATGGCATACATTTGTTAGACCTCCAAAAAATCGAAATGTTTCTCTAAGAAAGATTTTAAGAAAAGTCAAGGATGATGCGGAGCTTGGGCATTTAGCCAAAACCAATACGCTCTTCAGAAAATGGGATTTTTCTCTATAGCAAGCTTAACTCTAGACAGCCTTTGCCGCTTGATTGGGGCAGGGGAGCCTTGGGATCCAAGCCATCTTAGAATTGCTCTTTTGCAGACCTAGCTGTTAACTTAAAGGCATAATTTTTTTAGGTTTATGGTTGCTTGGAGGTCCAGAAAAAAGATCGTCTTTTGATTGTATGCCACACGATTTTGACTAGAAAAGTTGATTTTTTTAATGTTTAAGGTTTTATTTTTTTAATGTTTAGGGTCTAGACAGCTAAGTAATGCGATTATTAAATCGGGACATCTTAAAGATACCTTATGGATATCTTATAAATAACATGGAAATATATTTGTTATATAAGCTATAAAAATAATTTTAATATATATTCTTACGTATAAATAATTTAATTTAAAATATTTTTGATTTAAAATCGTAAACAATACGGAACTATAGAATTTTAACAAATAATAATTCTAGAATATTGCTGCAAAAAACAATTTAATAATTTGAGTATATAGTTACAATACATAATAATCGATTGTCTAATTCTATTTTTTTATTTCCACTATTGACTAATATCTTTAGAATGGCGTGGATGTATTCGTTTTTATACTGTAACATGCGTAAATTAAAAAAATAAGTTCGAGTTTTATAAAAGAAGTAACAGTAAAAATAACATGATGAGAAACTATTTTGGATTTTTAGATCTGTGTTAGATCTCAAATTGCAAATTTATACTGGACCTTAGCCTATTTACTGGGGATCTGGCCAAGCAAAGGCTTTTTTTGCTAGAAGGTGTCATTCTATTTTTTGGGAGGCAGAATTTTATGGCTGAAGCAATCAAAATCGCCGCTGATGGCAAAGTTACAACTCCAGATAATCCGATTATCCCATTCATTGCTGGGGATGGGATAGGCCCAGAAATTTGGGAGGTGGCTCATGATGTTTTTAATCATGCCATCAAGCAGTCCGCTTCCAAGCGTCAAGTAGAGTGGCTTCCATTAGCTGCAGGCAGTGCATGTCAGGAAAAGACAGGTAAATCTTTACCTTGTGAGACGCTAAAAGCCATTCAAACTTACCATGTGGCCATCAAGGGCCCGCTGACCACCCCTGTGGGATCTGGGATGCGTAGTGTTAATGTGGAGCTTAGGCGGACTTTAGATTTGTTTGCTTGTATCAGACCTGTGCAATATTTTTATCCTGTGCCATCACCTGTTAAACACCCTGAGCTTGTGGACATGGTAGTCTTTCGTGAAAACACAGAAGACGTTTATTGCGGTCTGGAATGGCCTGTAAATTCTGCGGAGAGCCAAGAGGTCATCAGTTTAGTTGAAAAATTAACCAAAGGTAAAATACGCCCAGATTCTGGTATTGGTATAAAACCGATCAGTGAATTTGGCACCAAGCGTTTGGTTAGGATGGCCATCCAATATGCGTTAGAGCAAAATAGACCTAGTGTGACCCTTGTGCATAAGGGCAACATCATGAAATATACTGAAGGTGCGTTTCGTCAATGGGGCTATGATTTAGCCAAAGAAGAGTTTGGGGATGTAACGGTCACAGAGGCTGAGCTCTATGAAAAATATGCTGGCAAGATGCCGGAAGGTAAAAAACTAGTTATTAAG